>CAYWST010000007.1:0-35981 GCA_964461075.1 uncultured Solibacteraceae bacterium
ATCCGGGGGAAGTGAACTGCAGCCCAAGCCATCCGGATCCGCCGAAGAGGCGATGTCGGCTACAGGCCCGCTCAATGGCGGGGCGGAATTCGAGTTCGACGCCGGCTGTCCCTGCATGGCCGCGCCCTGCGAGGGGATCACGCCCGGCGTCACAACGACCCGGCTGTTCTGCGTCGCCCCGACGGCGATCACGCGCTCATAGGAAGCGTCATCGTCCACCGTCATTGCGCCAGGAGTGTTGCCTGCCGATCTAACGAGGATGACGCCGTTGTCCGCCAGCACGTCAAACGCGCGGTTGAATACCTCGCTCGCTTCGCCGAACCCCGGAGCGCCAAAGCTCATGTTGATCACATCCATTCCGTCCTTGGCTGCATCGTCGAGGGCGCGCAGGATGGTGTCCTCGTAGAAATTGCCGTCGAGATCCTCCACCCTGTAGGCCCCCAGCCACGCCCGCGGCGCCACGCCGGCAAAGAACCCGGGCGGCGCGGTGTGTGGAGCAGCAGCCGCAACGCTTGCCACCGCCGTTCCGTGCCCTACCCGGTCCAGGGGGCTGAAGCCATCGTAGGCCCGCGCTACGATCACCTTATTGCTGGTCGCCGATTCCGTCCCCTTCGGATACCCGTCGGGCATCGGCAGATCCGGCTGCCTGAAGGCCGGGTGCGAGGCCAGGATACCGGTGTCGAGAATAGCGATCTTCATGCCCTCGCCAGCCTTGCTGTCTCCGCCAAGAGCCGCCCAAGCCTGCCCAACCTGGTGAATCTCCCGCTCATAGTCCACCAGCAGCCGCTTGAACTTGCGAACAGGATAGACGTTCCGCACTCCGGGCAGTCCCGCAAGCGCTGCGGCGTTCGGAGCCTCTACGATGAGAGCGTTGGCGACCGTGTCCACAATCGCCCGCACACGCCCGCCGCGAGCCGAGATCGCCCTCTCCGCCGTTCGCTGTTCTTCCGCGACCGCCGCCTGCCTGGCTGCCCGGTTGGAAGCTCTCGCGGCAGGTTCGCCCGTCAATTCGACGATAAATCGCCCCGGAACAACCTCCTGCGCCCAGAGCGGGGCGAACAAAAGAAGAAATGCAAGGAATCTCATCGTTAGCTATTTAGTCCTGAATCGGCAAGTTGGCGCTTCCGGAAGAGATCCCCGCGACTGTCACTGTCACCGGCGTTTGCCGGCCGCCTGCGAGATCCTCCGGTATCTTTACGATGACTTCATAGACACCGACGGTTCCTGCAAGCAGGCTCGCAGATTCGACAGCGACCTCCCGCTCTCCCAGTTTCACATGGATTGAACCCTGAACCATCGAAGTGAGTTCCGCCGCCGGGGGCTCGCCCGAAGCCGGGCGGTTGCTCACCGGACCGAGTCCGTTGGCCCGCAGTTTCACCGTCGAGCCTCGCCGCGCCCGGTTCGCCGAGGTAATCCTCGCGCCGGAAGCGTCCCTGGCGTCGATCCAGACTTCATCGGTTTCGGCGTCCTTAGCCGTCCACCACGCAGGCGAGTAGTTGGCCAGCGGGAGACGGTAAGTGGCTGTGTTTGTAAAGCCATCCAGGCTTACTTTGGTGATTACGCTGGTCAGCCCTTCCACCTCCCAGGGTAACTGCACGTCCACGCGTTCATCGGAGACGTAGGCCATGCGGCCCGGCACGCTCACCCTGCCGTCCGAGGCGTCGAAGCTGACGCTGATTCCGGCCAGCGACAGCGGCAGCGTCCCCGCGCCCGCGGCCAGGGTGGTTTCCGATAGGCCGCGGCCGAAAATGGAAATGATCGAGCCCGGGGCAAGCCCTTCGCCCAGCCTTCCGCTGGCGGCGTTCACGACACCGCCGTTCTCGATCACCGGCTGCAGCCGGACTCTGCCCAGGAAGGAGATGGCCGGCAATTCCGGGATCTTCGCCTCGATGGCATGCTGGCCCAGGCTGTCACCCAACCAGACTGTCGTCGCCTCGGCGATGCCCAGGATGTCCGTGCGGGGATCTGAGAGGCTTGGGAAGGCCTCGGTGATCTCTCCGCCGCCGCTCGTGTAGGTCCATTGCACCGGGACGTTCGGCACCGGCAGCCCTGCGCGGTCGACCACCTTAAATAGCAGCCCGCCTTCCAGGCGGCGGCCTGCCTGACCGACGAAATCGAAATTCCTTAAGGGCACGATGTTGTGGGGAACCCCGTCGGTGACGAGGTAAAGGAACGGGATCTGGAAATCGGTCCCGGCGCCGGATACGATGATCGTGCCGTCGTAGACGCCTGGACGAGGCGGAGCGCCGGCAAGGCGCACCTGCACGGGCTGAGAGGCCGAGCCCGCCCGGAGCGAGAGCTGGCTCGGAGTGATCGTAATACTTGCGTTGGGCTCATTCACGTAGCGCTGGACGCGCAGCGACAGGGTCACATCGCGGGTGTCGTGGTTGCGGAACACCAGCGTTTTCGTCACCGGAAAGTTAGTCTCACCCAGAGCGCCGAAGTTCACCGCGCTTGGCGCAACCGTCACAACAGTGCGGACCGCGCCGTCCACGTTCAGTAGCCCGGCCCCCATGCCGAGGACCGAAGCGTCGCCGAAATCCTCGGGGAACTCCTCGAACATGTTTGGATTCGAAGTGTTGACCACCGAGGACTTCAACACATCGGCGCGCTGCGACTCCGGCAGCGTATTGAGATCGGGGAAGAGCTGCCGCGAGAGCGCCACCGCACCGGCGACGAGCCCGACCGAAAAGCTTGTGCCCTGGGCCACCGTGTAGCCGCCGGGCGAGTGCATATCGCCGGCGGGGTCGAACCTCTGCGTGGCGACGAAGAGATTCTCTCCAGGCGCAACGAGGTCGGGCTTCATCTCGTTATTGCCGATAGAGGGGCCCGTGGAGGAGAAGTAGGAGACCAGATCGGAATCGTCGATGTCCCTCAACTCGACCCAACTCGGATTGAGCGTCATGCGAGTCTCGGGGCTGCCCGCCAGGAAATCCAGAAGCTGCTTGCCGCGATCGTTGCCAATGATCGCGAAAGGAATGGCGGTGTACTCGAGCCCGCTGGCGGAAAAAACGGAATTCAATCCTTCGGCGCGCATGAGCACCGTGGCGCGCGCTCCGGCCTGCGCTATGTTGGTCACCTTGGTGCGCGACGTGCAGCCGCCCGCCTGGACGAGGGCGATTCTGCCGCTGAGCGAACCACGAGCGAGAGTCGAACAGGCCTGCCCGCTGCCGTCAAGCGTTCTGACGTCGACCACCTGCGCCGTCAAGGGCTCCGCCGGCCGCGGCCCGTTGCCGAACATCATCGGTCCCGGCCGCAGAGATGAAGGCGCGTTCGGCGATTCGACGGTGAAGAAGTTGTACAAGCGGTGCGCGTTGCCGGAAGAACCCACGGTAATGACATCCGGGCTTGTTCCCGGCGACGTGATTGAGCTGCGTGCCGGATAGGTCTGACCGATGTCGCCTTCATTCCCGGCGGCCACCACGACCGCCATGCCGAGACGGCGGACGTTGGCCAGCGCGGCGATCCAGGGGTCGCATGGGCGCCCAGGCGTATTCCCCGTGCAGCCATTCCCGACCGTGTCGTTGGGTCCAAACACCGCCGGGAAACCCAGCGACAGGGTCACAACGTCCATCCCGTCGAGCAGCGCGTCCTCCAGAGCCTTCATAACGACGAAATCGAAGGTGACGTCATTGACTCCGGGCGAGCCGAAGATCTTATAGTTGCCCAGCCACGCCCGCGGCGCAACGCCGGCCAGAGCGCCGATCGGCGAATCATGCGCAACGCCTCCGGCCAGCATGGCGACGGCGGTCCCATGGCCCACGCGGTCCCGCGGCGAGTTGTCGTCCGGCCGCGTGAACAGCGGGTCGTTGGCCTCAGCCAGGAGCCGCACATAGCTCCGCGCGGCGATCACCTTGCGATTGGTGTAGGCGCACTCGCCGTCGCTCTCCCTGCAAAGCCGCCCTCCCGCGGGCTCGTCGAACCCGTTGTCGCTGAAAGCCGGATGCGCGTGATCGATCCCGGTGTCGATGATCCCGATCTTCGTCCCTTGGCCCGCCGTAGCGCCGCCGCCGAAGGCGGTATTCCATGCCCGCGGCGCGGCAATCACCGGCAGCGCCGCGTTGCCGAGGCGCTTTCCCGGCGTTGCAGGAACCATAACGGCCACACCAGGAATCTGAGCCACCCGCGCCGCCTGCTCCGCCGAGCCGCGGACGAACAGCGCATTCAGAATCACTTGCGTCGAGCCGAGCGTCGCCATTCCCATCGCCGACAGCTCGCGGCTCAGCCGCGCCTGCCTGCCGAGGATCTGGTCGCGCGCCCCAATCGCCGCAGTCCCGTATAACTCGGACCTGCCTCGCGCGACCGCCGCCGCGGGGGCTTCATCCAGCACGACAATCCATCGCCCCGTCTCTTCCGTCAGAGGCTGTCTTGCTCCGGGCTCCTGCCCGAAAGCGGCCCACGCGGCCGCGAAAAAGAGGGCAAGTCGTTGGTGTTTCACGCTCTGTCGGACGGCTCCAGCGGATTTTGGGTTACGTTGCTGCTTCGAAAGCGCCCTCTAGGCGCGCAAGAAATTCCTCCATTTCATCGTGTTGCACCGTCAATGGAGGAGCGATGCGGAGGATGTTGCCCTCCAGGCCGCTCTTGCCGAACAGGATGCCTCGCTCCCGCCCCAACTCCATGATCTTCGCCGCCTCCTCCCGCGCCGGCGCCCGGCTGGTGGCGTCGCGAACGAGCTCCAGCGCCTGCATCAGTCCCATGCCGCGCACATCGCCGATGAGGGGGAATCGCCGCTTCAGCGCATCGAGTCGCTCGCGCAGCCATGCGCCTTCGCGCGCGGCGCGTTCGGCGAGGCGGTTCTCCTCGATGTAGTCGATGACCGCCGATGCCGCTTCCGCGGCCAGCGGGCTTCCGCCGAAGGTGGACATGGTCATCGTTGGGACTTTCGCCGCCACCTCCGGCCTCGCGGCCGTGACGGCGACAGGGAAACCGTTGCCCATGCCCTTGGCGGAAGTCAGAATGTCAGGCTCTACGCCCCAATGCTCGATGGCGAACCACTTGCCCGTGCGGCCCCAGGCGGTCTGCACCTCATCGGCGATAAACAGGCCACCGCGTTTTCTCACGGTTTCCGCCACTCGCTCGAAGTACTCCTTCGGCGGCGTGATGAAGCCGCCTGTTCCTTGAATTGGTTCGGCGATGAATGCAGCAGGGCGCCCGGTGGTCTGCGTTCGGATGACGTCCTCGACATCGTTGGCGCAGTGGACCTTGCAGGAGGGGTACTCGAGCCCATGAGGACAGCGATAGCAGTAGGCGTTGTGTGCGAACGCGAAGCCCGGCGCCGGCGCGGGCGCAACGCGCCATGTGCTCTGTCCTGTCATCGCCATGGCCAGAGCCGACCGGCCGTGATAGCTGTGCCGCAGCGCGATTACCTCGTGCGCGCCGGTGGCGGCGCGCGCCGTCAGCACCGCCATTTCGTTCGCTTCCGTGCCGCTGTTGGAAAAGAAGCACTTCTTGAGAGCGCCCCCGGGACTCAGTTCCGCAATCTTGCGGGCGAGCCGGACAGGCGGCTCGCTCGCAAGCAGAATCGAGGTGTGCGCGAGCGTGTCCAACTGCCTCTTGATCCGCCCGTTCACTTCCGCGTTACAGTGGCCGACGCTGACAACGAGGATGCCGCCGAAGAAGTCGATGTACTCCTTGCCGTCGATGTCGAGCACCGTCGAGCCCTTGGCGCGGGTGATGATGAGCGGCTCGCCATAGTAATGCAGTTCAGCCGGATAGAGGTGTTCGGTCCGGGCAAGGAGCAGTTCTCTTTTGGTCATGCGGGGATCTCGATCGTGGTCCGGGTGCCTTCGCCGGAGTGTGAAGTCACCGAGAGACTGTAGCCTGAGCCGAACAGCACCTGGAGCCGCTCATTGACGTTGGAAACCCCGATGCCGGGATGTTCGAGGATCGAGCTGAGGCGCACCTCGTCGATGCCGACGCCGTCGTCGGCCACCGTGAGGACGAGTTTGCGGCTGCCTCCTCCGTCGACCAGTCTCGCCCCGAGCTTGATGGTGCCCCCTTCGACGCGCGGCGTCAGCCCATGTTTGATGCTGTTCTCGATCAGTGGCTGCAGGATCATGGAGGGCACCTGGCAGTCGAGTGTCGTCTCGCCGATTTCCTTCACGAAGCGCAGTTTCTCTCCGAATCGCGCCATCTCGATCGAGAGGTAATCGTCGATGAAGGCGAGTTCGTCGCGCAGGGGGGAAAAGTTGTCCGTCTTCCGCAGCAGCCGGCGCAGAATGCGCGACAGCTTTGAAACGACCATCCGAGCCTGCTCCGGGTTCGTGCGGATCAGCGAGCTCACCGTGTTCAGGGTGTTGAACAGGAAGTGCGGGTTGATCTGGGAACTCAGCGCCGCCAGCCGCGCCTGCACGAGCAGGCGCTCCTTGGATTCAAGCAACCGCTCGTTGCGCGCGCTCGCCCAGGTCTTCAGGGGGATGGAGACCGTGAAGAGCGTAGTGAAAAAGACCGCGACGTTGGCCCAGGTCTTATCCGGCTGATAGAGCGTGAAGAGGAACTTGCCGTTGAACAATTGCGCCAGCGTAAAGCGCATCAATTCAGCCAGCGCCACCACGACAAGGCAGACGATGGCATAGAGACTCCGCTCGCGTTCAGCCGGATAGCGGACAAGCCGGTAAAGGCTCAGATCGAAGAACGGGGAGAATCGCCAGATCCACTCGCGGTCCCTGGCAAGATCGCGCAGCAGGCCGCCCAGCACGCCAACACTCGCATAAAGCGGCATGGCGAGATACTCGCCCATCGCCATCGCGGGCAGGGAGGAGAGGATTCCAGTGAGCAGGCCGGAGACGTAGCCGCCGATCACGCCTGCGAGCAGAGACCCCTCCAGTGACATCTCCGCGGCCAGGTAAGTCCGGGTGGAGAGCCGAACGATGCTGGATACCGCACAGAACGTCGAGATGCCCAGGCTCAACTGAATCCGCTCGGGCATGGAGCGGTCCTCGCGGAGAAGCAGATTCAGAAACCTGGAGGAGCGGGACAGGATGCTGGCGATCGACGCCGCGGCCGCGAGTTTCACCAGGAGAATGATCAGGTGTTGTTCCACAGGCCGATTGGCGGCTCCGCGCCCCATACTATTATGGAATTTGAAGCCCCCTCCGATGTCCGAGCCCGTCCCACCCCCTGCCGTCAGCCGGGTCGCCGAGGCTGACTTTCCGACCGAGTACGGCCATTTCCGGATCCTCGGCTTCGAACGCGTCGGGGCTGACGGGCGCAAGGAAGAGGCCGTCGCCGTGGTTCTGGGCGACTTAGCCGCGCGCCAGCCGGTCTTGGTTCGAATTCACTCGCAGTGCCTGACGGGAGACGTTTTCCATAGCCTTCGCTGCGATTGCCGCGCACAACTCGAGTTGTCGCTTGAGACCATCGTGCAGAACGGCCGGGGCGCGGTCATCTACGAGCAGAGAGAGGGCCGCGGCATCGGACTCGTCAACAAGATCCGCGCCTATCAGTTGCAGGACCAGGGGGCCGATACCGTCGAGGCCAACGAGCGGCTCGGCTTTGAGGCCGACCTCCGCGGCTACAGCTTCCCGGCGGCCATCCTCAAGGATCTGGGTGTCGTCTCCGTCCGGCTCCTCACCAACAATCCCGGCAAGATCGAGGCGCTCGAGCGCGAGGGCATCAAGGTCGTCGAACGGGTCCCCTGCCAGGTGCAGCGCAGCGGCGACTCCGGGCGCTACCTGCTCACCAAGAAGGAGCGGTTGGGCCACCTGCTGGAACTTTGAGTCCGCGGCAGCCTCCCCCTTCGATTCTGCAGACCATCGGTTTCGCGCGCTTCGCAAGGCGATCCGGTCGACGCCTCAGACGCCCATGTCACAGGCGAAGCTCCGGCTGCCCTCATATCCCACGCCGTGAGTGCAGCCGCTCAACTGCCAGGACCCGGCAACGCGTAAGTCCGCCGCCGAGTCGGGGAACAGATACGCTCTGTCCGCGAGGGGGCCCACGCGGGGCCTCAGCGGGAGTTTGAAGATCTTCACAGTCGAGTAGCCGGTGCATATTTGAGGCTCAGCTTGATCTGCCCGGGCGCGGGCAGATCGAGCAGAATGTTGTCCTTGGTGCGCGCATGATCCCTTCGCCAGGCGTGCGAACAGCGATCGGAACGTTGTCACGAAAGGAGCGAAGCGGCCAATTGAACTCATGCCCGGCGCCGCCTCGGACTTTGACAGAATGGCAGCGATGAGAGTGCTGCTGACGCACGGGGGACGGAAACCGGCGGGCGCCTACCTGGCCGCGCTGCGGGGTGCTGGGCTCGACCCGATTGAGTGCACGCCGCCGGGCCAGCCGGGGCTTGGGGGCTGCTGCGGGCTGGTCCTGGCGGGGGGCAGCGATATCGAACCTTCCCTCTACGGACAGCCGAATGTGGCGGCGAAGAATCCCCACCCCGAGCGCGACGAAATGGAATTGCGGCTCATCCGCGAGGCGCTCCGGCTGAACCTGCCGATTCTCGGCATCTGCCGGGGCGCGCAGATGTTGAACGTCGCATTGGGGGGAACCCTCGTGCAGGACATCGGCGACGGGCACACCGGGGTCCGCCACGGCGTGCGCTTCGAGCCGGGTTCGAAGGTAGCCGCGATCGCTCGGCCGTCGACCGTGAATTCGCGGCACCATCAGGCGGTCGACCGGTTGGGCGACGGGCTTCGAGTGGCCGTGTGGAGCGCTGAGGACAACATCGTCGAGGCGATTGAAGCGCCGGAGAGGCGATTCGTGATCGCCGTCCAGTGGCACCCCGAGGATCTTGCCGTCGAGGGCGAGGAGGAGGCGCGGGCGCTGTTCGCCGCGTTCGCGGCTGCCCTGCATTGAGCCGCGCACATTCCGTCCGGCACTTCTTCTCGCGGCACGGGCCGCTTGCCAAGGCGCATCCCAATTATGAGTTCCGCTCCGGCCAGCTTGACATGGCGCTGGCGGTTGAAGCGGCGCTCAAGGAGCAGCGTCATCTGATCGTCGAAGCGGGAACGGGGACCGGCAAGACGCTGGCCTACCTGGTTCCGGCGATCCTCTCCGGCAAACGCATTGTCATCTCCACCGGGACCAAGAACCTGCAGGAGCAGCTCTTCTTCAAGGACATCCCCTTTCTCGAAAGGCTCTTCCCCGGTGGCATCCGCGCCTGCTATATGAAAGGGCGCTCCAACTACCTCTGCCGCCAGAAGGTCTACGACGCCGAGCGCGAGCCCATCCTTTCAGGGCTCGAGGAAGTCAGCGACTTCGCGATCATCCGCGATTGGGAGAAGCGCACCGAATCCGGTGACAGGGCCGAACTCTCGGAGCTCGGCGACGGATCCACCGCATGGGCCAAAGTGGACGCGCGCGGCGACATGTGCAGCGGCTCGAAGTGCAAGGCCTTCGAGAACTGCTTCATCACGCTGATGCATCAACGGGCGCAGGAGAGCGACATCATCGTGGTGAACCACCACCTCTTCTTCGCCGATCTGGCCGTGAAGGAGGACGACTTCGCGGCCATCCTGCCGGACTACGCCGCCGTCATCTTCGACGAAGCCCACGAAATCGAGGATGTCGCCGGCCAGTACTTCGGCCTCTCCATCAGCTCGAATCAGATCGAGGACCTTCGCCGGGACGTGCTCGCCATCGCGCGGCGAAAGCAGTTCGCCTCCAACGATCTCGAACAGCTCCTCACCATCCTGGCCGATCGCGCCGATCACTTCTTCGCCCGGTTTCCCGCCAATGAGGGCCGCAGCGGCTTCAGCCACCACCAGCAGTTTCTGGACAAGAACGGCGAGATCTACCAGGATCTGTTGACGAGCCTCGAACTGCTCGGCACATTCCTGTCGCTCGTCAAGGACACGCCCGAAGAGACGATTCCGCTGCACCGGAGAACCCAGGCCCTGGCCGAATCGCTCAAGACGTGGATGGAGGGGGCCAACAAGGACTATGTGTACTGGCTGGAACGCCGCGGGCGCGGGATCTATCTGCAGGCGACGCCGATCAACGTCGCCGGACTGGTGGCGGAGAAGGTTTTTGCTCAGGTTCCGTCGGTGATCCTGACTTCGGCGACATTGGCGGTGGAGGAGAAGTTCGATTACGTTCGTGAACGGCTCGGGATGAGCTCGGGGCGGGAGCTGATCGTTCCGAGCCATTTCGATTACCCCAATCAGGCGCTGCTCTACATCCCACATCACCTGCCCGACGTCCGCCAGCCGGGCTTTACGCGGCAGGCCGCCGGGGAAGTCAAACGAATCCTCCAGGCCAGCCGCGGCAGGGCTTTCGTTCTCTTCACGAGCTACGCCCAGATGCGTACGATCTGCGAAACCGTCGCGCCTGAGATCGATTATCCGGTTCTCATCCAGGGCAGCGCGCCGCAGCGGGCGTTGCTCGAAGAGTTCCGCTCGACGCCTCACTCCGTGTTGTTCGCCACATCGTCATTCTGGCAGGGCGTGGACGTGCAGGGAGACAAGCTCTCCTGCGTCATCATCGACAGGTTGCCCTTCGCCGTCCCGAGCGATCCGGTCGTGGAGGCGCGGGTGAACGCCATCCGGGAGGCGGGCGGCAATCCGTTCTACGACTACCAGGTGCCTCAGGCGGCCATTGCCCTGAAACAAGGGTTCGGACGGCTCATCCGCAGCAGAACGGACCGCGGCGTTCTTGCTCTGCTCGACAATCGCATTACGCGGCAGCGATACGGCCAGGTTTTCTTCGACAGCCTGCCGCACTACCGCTTCACCACCGACATCTCCGACGTCGAAATGTTCTTCGCCGAGGGCGCGTAGCTTCTATTCGCTCATGGCGGCGATCAGGGCGCCGCGGGCCGTGCTCTCCAGGGGCTTCTTCGCCAGACGCACTTCAGAAACCGAAACGGGCAGCGAAGCCGCGCTCAGCGCCTTCTCGAAGCGTTCACGGAAGCCTTCCGGAAGGACTCCGCCGCCGCTGAGAACCAGCGGCACGGGACGTCCGAACTTAGGCACGCTCCGCGTCCCGGAGAAGGCGTCCTTGAGGCCCTGGACGATCGAGGCGATCATGTCGTCGTAGTAGACGGTGAGAGCCTGCTGGACCTTATCGCTGAAGTGCCCGTTGAAGTGGAAGCCCTCTTCTTTGGCGATCCGCACGCGGTTCACCATCTCGCCGGTCACGCTGGCGGCGCTCTGGTCGATGAAATCGCCGCCTTTCGCCAGGCTGAAGCTCATCACCGGCACGCTCATGTAGGTCAGCGCCACGTTGCAGAGCCCGCCGCCGCAGCTTACACCAAAGCCGGTGTAATTGTTATCTTCCAGCTCACTGTAGATCACAGCCACGCCTTCGTTGACGCTGGTCACGTTGTCGAAGCCGAGCTGATTCAGAATCTGCTCGATCGTCGCTTCGTGATAGGTCAACCCGTCCTCGCCTCCGAGCGGGGGCGCGGGCACGCTGAAGCAGATCCGGGTGGATTTGGCGATTCCACTGCCCAAAACGTTCGAGATAATCTCCTTGATCTGAACCAGGCTCTCCGGCTCTCCGGCGTTGAGCATGCCCCGCGTCATCGGCCGCCGGATCTCCCTGCTCAACATGTCCGCCAGGCGGGCGCTCTCGTTGCCGTAGACGATAATCTGCCCGTCAGCAACCACGTGCGGCACGGACTCCCGCTTCAGACTGTTCTCAGTCAACTTTGTCCAGGGAATTGTCACGAACGCGTTCAGTTGAGATTCGACCGTTTCTCCACCCTCCGTCTGCCGCGCCGCGACAATCCGGCTGGTGCCGATATCAAGCCCGACACACGCTGTTTCAACGGCTGTCTCTTTCTTCATTCTGCTTTCTCCTTGTGGTCTACCGGCTCTCTCTGCTCTTCGGGTTTGAGATTCATCTGCTCGAGAATCCGCTTGTACCGGCGAACCAGCGCGCTCCGGTAAACGGGCACCGGTTGGCCGTTCGCCGTCGCATGCTGCCGCAACATCTCCTCGCCCAGGGTCAGGCCGCGCCAGAACTGCCGTCCGGTCACGTTGACGAGCGAAGGATCGTATTGAAATCCAAACAGCCAAAGGCTCACCGCCGGCTGCTCATAATTGTCGGGAAGCCCGACTGCCAGGTAGGGGAAGTTCGCCGCCCAGTCGAAGTGATACCCCGCCAGCATGTTGCGAGGGTTCACCGAAACCTGAGCGTGCGTGACGCAGTTGGAGGCTGGGATGCGATACCGGGACCGCAGCATCTCGGTCAGAATCCGCAGCGCGTCCGTCTGCGCCTGCGTGATCGGGGCCTTGACGTCGCCTGGGAGCGTCTGTGTCTCGACGGACACCCCCAGGAAACTCCGGTTCAGGTTGACATAGGCCCACTCCCCGTCCGCCCAGACCGAGTAGCCGGCGTGATGAGCTGAATCGCTTTCGCGGACAATCCGCCACACGCGGCCGAAGCGGTCGATCACATAGTGGTAGCTGCGGTTATCCTTCACATAGCTCAGCAGCCCAGCGCCGGCGCGTTTGAGCTTCTCGCGCTTGCCTTCTTCGAATTCGTGCTGCAGGCTTTCAGTGGTGTGATAGACAATCCCGGCCGGGTCCTGCCGCTCGTGCGGCTCCGCTTCCACACGCGCCAGCTTCCAGGCATGGTAGCGCCTCGGCTCGTTGTCCGTCTCGTACGCCAGTTCCACGCGAAGCCCATTGGACCAGACTTCCTGTTTCTCGCCTCTCTCGACAAGCCAAACCGTCTGGGACGGATTCGCCCCCGCCGCCTGCGCCCGTGCGATGGAGGGGCGAAGATCCCGTACAAACTTGCTCTCCCATGTCAACGACCCCAGCGGAATCAGTACCAGAACCGCGCACGCCCCGGCTAAGGCCAGCGGCCGCCTCCCATAGCGCCGCTGCCGGATCTGATGGACGGGATTCTGGTCTCCTACCGTCCGCCGCAGGAACTTCAGCCGGTCGACGGGATCCTGAATCTGCGCGGCGCGCCACTCCACCGCCTTGTTGAACCAGGCGGGCGAGCCAACTGAACGGCACTTGGAGCCTCGGCGCAGCATCTCACTCGGAGAATCGGCATCTTCACCCTGGAACCTTAGAGGGGGTGAGTGTTCTCCTGAGAAGGAAGTCAGTTGAACACCCGAAGAATCTCACTTCCGTTCGACTGGCCCGATCTCCTCGGCAGAAACAACCCTCGAATCCGTCTGGAAGCGCTTGTATCCGCTCCAGCGCACTTCGCTGTCCACCCTGAAGGCCTTGACCATCGCCACCCGCGCATCGATCCGCGCCGCCGCCAGGTGGGGAAGCCAGATTTCTTCGTTCACGGGGCGCTGTTCGAAAACGACCCTGGCTCCCTTGCCAAGACGAGCCAGAACAAGCCCAAAGCTCACCGTGTCGATCGTCTCGCCCTCCACCCGCACCCATTGGTCTTCTTTCTGGTCGATCCACAGTCGCCCCTTGAACTTCTTCAGGATCTCCGCCCGTTTGGCTTTCGGCTTGTAATCGGGCTTCGGCTCCGCATCCAGCACCCAGACTGCGCGGCCATCGACCGATGAAGCCCCGGTCAGCCTGAAGTTGAAGGCTTCCGGGATCTCCTGCAGGAACCGCCGGCTCTCCTCTTGCTGCTCACTCCTCCGCGCCAACCGCCTGTCCCGCGCCTCGGGCGACTCCCGTTGCCGCTTTCGGATCTCCTCATCAAACTTCTCCTGGGCTTCCGTTGTCTCCTTTCCACTCAACGGCTTGCCGTCCCTGGCCACCAGCCGTGAATAGAGCTCTCCTCCGATCCCCACAACCTCATACGTTGAGGTCTCCACCTTCTTGATCCCCCCTTTGGCGTCGAGGCGGCGGAGTGTTTCTTCGCGCTGGAATGCATACTCCCCACTCCGTTGGAAGTTCATCACGGCCTTCCGCAAACTCCGCCGGACGATCTCCACCGGATCGGGGTCCGCTGATTGGACAGGAGTGACAAAAATCACCAGGATGGGGGCTATTCTTGACAGCATGGATGCATTAAATGTTCTAAACTTAAGATGCGTTCTCAGATGGATTGTCCTGCAACCTGTATAGACTCAGTCTGATTCATGCGAGCGGTTCTTGAATGCTTCGACCCTCAGGCGGCTGCGTCCTGGGCACACCGCCTGGCCGGCGCGGGAGTCGAACTCTGCCCGGCCACGCAGTTGCGGGCAGATGCGAAAGCGATTGATGCGCTCATTCTGGTGGTTCCTCCTGTTTCGGGTCAAGATTTGACCGCGCTGCTGCACTCTGTCAGGACGTGGAATGCCAGGCTGCCTGAGCGGACGCCGATCGTCGTCGCCTCATCCGGATTTCCCCGTGGCGCGGAAGAAATGCTGGAAGCCGGGGTGGCCGCCTTTCTCTCCGACATCATGGAGACGGAAGAGATCCGGATCCGGTTGCGTGCCGCATGCCGCAGCGAACTAAGTTCGGCGGAGTCCCTGTGCGTCAGGGCCCGAACCGCTCTCGCTCTGAGCCTCGCTCACGACTACAACAATATCCTCTCAGCGATTCAAGGCAACGTCGACCTGTCGCTCATGAACCCTTCGATGTCCCAGGACGTGAGGTACAACCTGGAACAGGTCGGCAAGTCGGTCGCTCGGGCGGCAAATCTTACGAAGAGCCTGATTGAATGGCTGAGGCCGGAACCGGCGGGAAGCTCAACGCTGGACCTGGCCGACACATTGCGCCGGCTGGCTCCGCTGATTCAGGAGATGGCCGGGAACCGGGAGTTGGAGTTCGATCTGGCGCGGGACACGCAGATGATCGAACTGAGCCTCTACGACCTGTTGTCTCTGTTGGCCGACTCGTTCAAGCGGGCGGATGCCGAAGGTTGGAGCGGCAAAGTCAGAATCTCGCTCGCGATGGAGGGCGAGGCCCGCGCCTGTCTGCTGGTAGGCGGGCCCGGTGCTCCCGGGAAGGCGGCGCTTCGCAAAGAACTGCGGGTGGTGAAGCCGGAGCCGGTCTCTCCGGCTGGCGGTGAGGCCCCCGTGGGCGGAGGAACGATCCTTCTGGTCGATGACGAAGACGCCATCCGGAACGCCGCCCAGCGGATCCTGCGGCGGGAAGGCTATACGGTGCTGGAGGCAAGTTCCGGAGAAGAAGGACTCGAGCTTTTCAAGACCATCGGCGGCATGATCGATGCCGTCATCCTGGACCTGCACATGCCAGGCATGGAAGGCGGCGAAGTCCTGCACCACATGCGGGATCTGCGGCCCGAAGTCAAAGTTGTGGTCTGGAGCGGTTTTCCCGAAGAGGTGGCCCGACGGCAGATGAACGGGTTTGCCGACGTCACGTTTCTCGAGAAACCGGCGCAACTGGCCGAGTTTCCCGTGATGCTGGCCCGCGCGCTCAAGTCTCAGCAGGAGTGAGCTACCGAGCTCCCTTCACCTGCTTCCACCCGGGCATCGACACCGTCGTCCGGTAGTTCGACTCGTTGAAGTCGGGATTGCGAACCGGTGCATAGATGCGCGAGCCGGTAAACGGCCGGTCCTGCGTGTAGATCCAGACCTGCTTCGTGTCCCAGACGACGATCTCGTCGCGCTCGTCGCCGGTCAGGTTCATCACGTTGTAGGCGAGGTCCGGGTGTCCGTCGTCGGGGAACATGACCACGCGCCGGAACTGGCCGTCGATGAGCCCGCCTTCGGCGACGTTGGCTGACAGCATCGCAAACTCCTGCCCGTCGCCGCGCCAGTTCACCGGCAGGATCGGCGTGGCGTGATGCACCGGCTCGGCCTGGCCCAGCAGGTTTCCATCGGCGTCGAACAGGCTGATGATGCCCGGATTGCGCCAGAAGTTGATGGTCATGAGCTGGAGGCCGGGCACATCCATCCGGTATTTGGCGATGCTGGGGCTCTGCGCATGACCGATGTGCGTGTGCTTGAGCAGATTGCCCTGGATGTCCCAGAGCAGGAAACCCTCGTCCGAGCCGCAGGCGTAGACGCGCGGAGGCGCTTTCGGATTGTCAGTGAAATTCCCGATGACGATGCTGTCGGCATGGTCCTTGTACTTGGTGTCGTGCGACCAGAGCGCTTTGCCGTCCGGGCCCCAGAGCGTATAGCCGAGGGCGAACTCCTCGCGTCCATCGCCGTTGATGTCGAGCGGATAAGGGAAGTGGCCCGTCTGTCCGGAGCCGCGCCATAGCAGCTTCAGATTCCTGTCGTACACCCAGAAGTACTTGTAGCGGTCCTTGAGAATGATCTCCGAGGCGACCTTTCCGCCGGAGAGGTTGGCGAAGGCGATGGAATCGCCGGCGTTCAGTTCGTAAGGACGCTCCGCAAGATCGGACTCCATCACCGGGGTTGGGGCCGAGATTCGCGGCTCGCCGGTCCGTCCTTCCAGAATCTGGAGTCTGAAATCGCGAACCATCACGACTTCGTTCTTGCCGTCGCCGTCGATGTCGTGGATCTGGAAAGGGGTGTCGTTCGTGAGCAGGCCGTTGCGAGGATCGGGACGGCCTTTCTGCCAGATCATCTTCCCGTCCAGCGTGACCGCGGTGAGGCAGGAGATGGCGTCGAACGCATCGCCGCGGACTCGAGGGATGTTCTGAGCGATGAGCATGTCGATCTGTCCGTCGCCGTCGAGGTCGCCGAAGCGCACGTTGCGTCCGGCGCCATAGCCGGGCGTCTCGAATTTCTTCCAAAGCTTCGGCTTTGGATTGGCGGCCCGCAGGCTCTGGAGTTCGGCTTCGCGCTTCGCGATGGTCTGCTGAATCGAAGCGATCACGGGGTCGGGCGCGGTGACGCGCACTTGACGATAGCGTGCGGGCACGTTCGCGGTCAGCCCGATGCGGCCGGCGACGGCCTCGTTGTCGCTGGCTTCCAGGATCAATTTCCCGTCGATGTACGCGCGGATCTTCGGCCCGTCGTTTTCCACCTTGAGCGTGTAGTAGCGCTGGGTGTCGTAGGTGAAGGGCGCCGCGCCGAGTTCCCGCCAGTTGCCGACGCGGAGCGCGTTGTCGATCGGCAGCCTGAGCCGCAGCACCGCTTCCTTGCCGCCGCGGAGTCCGAAGACGTAAAAGTGACGGTTGGTCCGGTAACGGAACGCCACGCCTGTGATGTCCTTGAAGCTCAGGGGCCGCATCTGGACTTCGTAGGTGTACGAGTGCCAGGCGGGATCGCCGGTGATGAACAGCGGCTGGAACCAGCCGGGGCGGTCGCCTGTGTTGACGAGGTGTTGCTCGACATACGTCATGCCGTCCTCGTCGCTCACCGCCCACGCGTCCTGATGAACGATGGCGTTTTCCCAAGGCGCCGTCGGCACGCCGCGGTGCGCAAGGTAGTGATACTCCTGGATGGCGCCGTTGAGTTGGCCCACGGGCTGACTCAAAAGCCCCGGCGGCAGCTTCGAGAAGTCGTCCTTGAACAGGTCTCCTGGCCAGGCCGGGCTTGCGGCCAGCAGGAGGAGAGCGAAGTCGCGAATCCGCATGAGTACTTCCATCTGTAGCTTACTCGCCGGCCGGCAACGTCATCCGAAAGACAGCCCCGCCCTCTTCCCGGTTGGCGGCGCTCACCTTCCCGCCATTGGTTTCCACCAGACTGCGGACGATATGCAGGCCAAGGCCTCCCTGCTTCGATTTCGTCGAAACACGGCTCAGGAAGATCTTGCCGAGCAGGGCTGGGGGAATGCCGGGGCCGTCATCCAGAACGGAGACGATGACGTCGCCATCCTTTCGCTCCGCCTCGACCGTGATCGTGCCGCCCGTGTCTTTCATCGCCTGAGCCGCGTTCAGGAACAGGTTCATGAACACCCGCTCCCAATCCCCCGCGGGACCTTGCAGCCTTGCGCCTCCGCCGAGCCGCTTGGCCACTTTGATCCTGCCCGCGCCGGGAACCACCCGCAAGAAGTCTTTCAGGAAGAGGGCGGCGCGGTCCACGACGTCGTCGAGGTCCTGGCCGGTGCGGCTCTGCCCGGCATAGCAGCCGACAATCCGCTGGCCCCGTTCCACGCTTCGGAGCAGCGCCGCCGCCACATGGGACCACTGTGGATCGCAGGCGAGCAGATCTGCGCTTTCCGAGATCGTTTCGAAGACGTTGTTCAGGTCGTGCACCAGCCCGGCCAGAGTCAGGTCAGAGAACGAGGGGGCATCCGACACCGCAACACCTCTCACTCGGCAACGCTGGCCAGTGTATCCCAGAATTCGGGGAAAGACACGGACGCGGCTTCGGCCCCGTCGACAATCACTTCCGAGTCCGCCGCAAGGCCCGCGACCGCGAACGCCATCGCGATGCGATGATCGCCGCGGCTGTGGACCATTCCGCCCCTGAATCGCTGTCCGCCGCGGATGTGGAAACCGTCAACGGCCGTATCCACCTCGACTCCGAGCGCGCGGAGATTGGCAGCCACGGTTTCAATGCGGTCAGTCTCCTTCACACGGAGTTCATTGGCGTCGCGCACGGTGAGCCCTTCATCGCTCACCGCTCCGAGAATGGCAAGCACTGGGATCTCGTCGATGAGGGAGGCCGCCAGGGCGCCTTCGATCACGCCGCCTTTGAGCGCGCCGCCGCGCACCAGCAGGTCGCCCGCGGGTTCGCCGTGGTTCATCTTCATCTCGAGGATCCTGATCTCGACGCCGGCGCCGGCAAGGAAATCGATCAGCGCCGCGCGGGTGGGATTCAACCCCACGTCCCGGATCATCAGATGCGACCCCGGCCGGACGCCTGCCGCGACCATGAAGAACGCCGCGGAGCTCAGGTCGCCCGGCACGGTGAGATCCCGCGCGGCCAGTTGAGCCGGACCGGTGACAGAAACCCACCCCTTACCACGCTCCACGTCGACGCCGAACTCGCGCAGCGCCACCTCCGTATGGTCGCGTGTCGCCGCCGGTTCGCGAACCGTCGTCTTGCCCTCCGCCATCAATCCGGCGAGCAGCACGCAGCTCTTCACTTGCGCGCTCGCAACCGGAGAGGCGTACTCGATCGCCTTCAAAGGCGCCACGCCTTCGATGGTCAGCGGAGGAAACTTGCCGTCATGAGCGCTCAGTTTCGCGCCCATGAGCGAGAGCGGCGTCATGATGCGCTGCATGGGCCGGCGCGAGAGGCTCTCGTCGCCAATGAGGCGCGACGTAAACGGAGAACCCGCCAGCAGCCCCGAAAGCATGCGGATGGTAGAACCCGAATTGCCCGCATCGAGATCTTCCGAAGGCGCGCGGAATCCACGCAAGCCCCTGCCCTCGACCACGATCTCGCGCCCATTCACCTCGATTGGAATGCCGAGCGACAGCAGGCACCGGAGCGTAGAATGGCAGTCCGCGCCCGAGGAGTAGTTGCTCAGGACCGCGCGTCCTTCGGCGATGGCGGCCAGCATGGCGTAGCGGTGCGAAATCGACTTGTCGCCCGGAAGGCGGACCGTCCCTTCCAGCTTCCTGCTGGGCCTGATTGTCTGCTGCATGAATGAACTCCCGCTTGCGCCTCACTCGATGGGGTATGGGCCTGCGTTGGCCAGCTTGATGAAGCGCTCCTTGCCGTCGTAAGCTTCCAGGCGGACCTCGGAGGCCCGCGCCGGATAGGCGGTTTCGAGCATAATGCGCGCATCATCGCCCGGTTCCAGACGCTTCACTTCGACCGGCGCGCTCCGGGTAGCCACAACTTTATTGTCGGGTGAGACGAAATAGAACACGATCTGCGGCTTGTCGATCGCCGAGGCGCCCGTATTGCGCACGATGCCGTCGATGTGGACGCGGCTGACGCTTCGCTCGACTTTGAAATCAGCCATCTCGAGTTCCGCCAGCGGAGCGCGGCGCTTCTCCTGCGCGGACGCTAGCACGGCCGCCGTGAAAAAGAGAAGACCCAGGACCCGCACCATCCATCTCAGTGTAGCCACTCGCGCGAAGGCGCGGTGGGCGCGCTATTCTGTCTCTCATGCGACGCCGCGATTGGCTCATGACCGCCGCCTCCGCGCCCGCCGCCGCCGCCGCGGCGCAGGGCGATCCAAAGAATATCGTCATTTCCAGCGCCAACGGGCTCAAGTGTTGCGCCGTTGCGATGGGCCTGCTCGTCAAGGGCGCGGACACCCTCGACGCCGCAATCGCAGGAGTGAACGTCAACGAGCTCGACCCCGAGGACACGTCAGTGGGCTACGGCGGCCTGCCGAATGAGAACGGCGTCGTCGAACTCGACGCGAGCGTCATGCACGGCCCAACCCGCCGCGCCGGCTCGGTGGCCTCCATCCGCAATATCAAGACGCCCTCCAAGGTCGCCAGACTCGTCATGGAGCAGACCGATCATGTGATGATCGTCGGCCAGGGCGCGCTCGACTTCGCCAAGGCCTGGGGCTTCCAGGAGGAGAACCTGCTGACGGAAAAAGCCCGCCTCGCCTGGATGGCGTGGAAACAGTCTCTGCGGGACCGCAACGGCGAGAATAACTGGACCGACGGCCTTGACGCGCCTCCCGGAGCGAAACCCGCCGCGCCAGCCCAGGCTCTCCGCCGGATGTTCTCCTGGGCAAGCGAAGAGCAGATCGCCTGGGCGCTCGACATGGCTGCAAATCCGCCCACCGGCACCATCAACTGTCTTGCCCTGAACTCAAAAGGCGAGATGAGCGGCGTCACAACCACGTCGGGTCTGGCATGGAAGATTCCCGGCCGCATCGGCGATTCGCCCATCATCGGCGCGGGACTCTACGTCGATCAGGATGTCGGCGCCGCGGGCTCGACCGGGCGCGGCGAAGAGAACATCCCCCTCGCGGGCGCGCACACGATCGTCGAGAACATGCGTCACGGCATGGACCCCAAGCAGGCCGTGCTCGACTGCCTCAAACGGATCTCACGGAACTTCAACGACGACAAGACCCGGCTGCAGAAGTTCGACATCAACTTCTACTGCCTTCGCAAGGACGGCGCCTACGCCGGCGGCGCCTTATGGAACGGCCGCCTCCGCCGCGGCTATCTCGCCGCCTCCCGCTTCGCCGTCAACGACGGCGGCGAATCGCGGCTGGAGAACTGCGTCTACCTGTACGAGCGCAAGCTCTGAGCTGATTCGAGCGGTCGTAGGTGGGTGCCAAGATCATCTCTATCATTAGGTTACAGCCGTCCTGCGAGGTGACGAACTAAACGGGACATGAGTCATCGATCCTCTTGCAGCTCAAGCGAAGAAGAATCGAAAAGATAACGTTTTTGCACAGATCCGGCGTAAGAAGTACAATTCTGGATGACGGATAGCAAATCTGCACTACCGTACCTCCAAATGAACAATTCTTGCTTCAACGTAAGAGTTTCTCATCGATGCCTTTGGAGAAGGGTGATTCAAGATAGTCTGAAGGCCGCAGCATGAACCATCCTGTCGGGCTAATGGGGCTGCTGGAAGAACTGGGGCTGAAGATCCCTCCGCCAGCGGTGCGAAGCGAGGTTGGACGGACGGCACGGCGTACGAGCGAAAGCTCTGGGGAGGTGATTGAGGTTTATCCTGCCAACTACGCTTGTCAGGGAATCCAAGAGCACCTTCGCTTTGCGTTGAGATACGAACCACTGGATCTTCGCGTCTGGCATCGCGTGATCGAAGTGCTGCCGGAGAAGGCGATCACTGATTGGGTGGAGAGCCAGCCAAGCAGCGCGTACGCCAGGAAGGCTTGGTACCTGTATGAGCGGTTGAAGCGGCAGCCCCTGGCTCTCCCGGACAGCCATGCGCCTTATACGGATCTCGCGGACAGCGAACGCCAGATCGTGTGGCGCAGCAGCCGGTTCAAGACCCCATACTCTAAACGGCACAGAGTCAGGAACAACCTGCTAGGAGAGGCCGGCTACTGCCCGCTCGTCCGCCGAACGAAAGCAATCAAAGAACGGCAGGAAAAGAACTACGAGAGATTGGCCCGCACGTTGGCCGTCGGCATGGACCCGCAGCTATTCAAGCGCGCCGCCGACTACCTCTATCGCAGCGAAACCAAGTCTTCGTATGCGATCGAAGGAGAGATCCCTACTCCCGACCGGGAAGAACGGTTCCTTAGAGTTCTGGAGCAAGCGGGTAGGGAGGCCATCGACAACGAGCCGGCCTTGGTGCTACTGCAGAATGCGATCGTCCAAGACTCCCGGTTCGCCGCAACCGGGTGGAGGACGATTCAAAACTACGTGGGAAGGACACGACAGTTCGACTACACGGAAGATGTTCGCTATGTCTGCCCGACGCCGGGCGATCTGCCTGCCTTAATGAAGGACTGGATGCAGTTGGTTAAGAAGATCAGCCGGGCGGAACTCAGTGACGTGGTCCCGCTGGCTGCCTGTGCAGCCTTCGGATTTGTTTACCTGCATCCCTTCGAGGACGGCAACGGCCGGCTGCACCGCTTTCTGATCCACCAAATCCTGGCCCAGGCCGGATACACGCCCGAGGGAATCATATTTCCGGTTTCAGCCGTGATTCAGCGCCGGATGAAGGACTATGAAACGGTATTGGAGACAGTCTCCCGTCTGGTCAACCCGGCGGTTCAATATACGCTCGATGCGGACAATCGAATGGTTGTGCACAACGACACAATGGATCTTTACCGCTATCCGGATCTCACCCCCCACACGGAGTTCCTTTACGAATGCATCGAAGAGACATTACGGAAGGATTGGCCGGAAGAACTGAACTTCCTGCAGAGGTTCGATGGCGTCTGCAATGACGTGCGCGATGTGGTTGAACTACCCGACAATCGAATGCGCCTGCTGGCGAAGCTGCTGCTTCAGAACCACGGTTCGCTTTCGCCGGGTAAGCGATCTAAGTTCCGAGAACTCACCGACGACGAACTGAGAAGAATCGAGACCGCCGTGAAGGCGCGAATCGGTGAGGCCGGTCCGCAGGACAGCGCAGACGCTAAGGGCGCATCGAGGATTGCCCGGTAATGAGCCGCGCTCCGCGCGCCCAGGTCAGGTACTGGATGGCCCAGCGCGCAAACACAACAACACGCGACTGGAATTCGACCAGATAGGCGAGATGCAACCCGAGCCAAAGCAGCCATGCGGGCCAGCCCCAAACGTTCTTGCCGAAGACTCTGCCAACGGCCGCGGCCCGGCCGATGACGGCCATGTCCCCGCGGTCCTGATACCGGAACTGTTTCGGGGCCGCACGCCCGGCGAGTCTTGCGGCAATCACCTTTGCGGCGAAGGCGCCCCCTTGCATCGCCACTTGGGCCACTCCGGGCAGCGGCTTTCCGTTGTTGGATGCGCCGGCCAGGTCGCCGAGCACGAAGATCTCCGGATGACCCGGCACGGTCAGGTCCGGCTCGACGAGAATGCGCCCGCGTGAATCGGCGGGGGCGTTTGTCGCCTCTACCAGGGCGCGCCCCAGGGCCGTCCCCTTCACGCCGCCGGCCCACAAAATCGTCTTCGTGGGCACGCGCTCCAACGAGCCGTCGGTCTTCTGATAGGTCAAGCCGTCTTCATCGACCTCAACGACCTTGATGCCTTTTCGCACCTCGACCCCCATTCGCAACAGAGAACGCTCGGCTTTCTCGGAAAGCAACGGAGGGAACGCGGTGAGAACCCGGTCGGCTGCATCGAGGAGAATGATGCGCGCTTCTTCCGGGCGGATGGAGCGGAAGTCGTTTCGCAGGGTCTTCCGTGCGATCTCGCTCAGCGCCCCGGCCAGCTCGACTCCCGTCGCTCCCGCTCCGACAATGACGAAACGGAGCCAGGGGCTCGGCTCTCCGCTGCGCGCCCGCGCCGCCGCCTCGCGTTCCGCCATTTCAAAGGCGTAGAAAATCTTGTGCCGGATGGAAGTCGCCTCTTCGATCGTTTTCAGGCTGGGCGCGGCGTCCCGCCAACGCTCGTTGCCGAAATAGGAGGTCTCCGAGCCTGTGGCAACGATCAGCGTGTCATACTCCACCCGGGCGCCGTCAGCCAGTTCCACCGCTTTGGCGGAAGGGTCAATGCGCACCGCCTCGCCCAGCAACACGCGGACATTGCTTTGCTCGCTAAAGATCGCGCGAAGGGGGGCTGAGATCTCGCCCGGCGAGAGAGTTCCCGTGGCCACCTGGTAGAGCAAGGGCTGAAACAGATGGAAATTGCGGCGGTCGATCAAGGTCACTCTGACCGGGGCCCCGGCCAGCGCACGGCAGGCGCAAAGCCCGGCGAACCCGCCTCCAAGGATCACGACACGATGAACTGACATCCCGGAACGCTCCTCTACTCCATTAGGTGCTCGCCGGCGCCCGCCAGATTCCCGGCATTAGCCGATAAGATCGCGAACCGTGATCGCAAGCAGCGCGAATGTCAATCCAATCAACACGATAACGGACGTCCAGCCGACGGTGTTGTAGAACAGGTTGTTCCGCCATTTCTTCATCAGCCGCTCCTTATTTACCAGCAGGATCATGAAGATCAGCACGATCGGCAGGAGGACGCCGTTGATCACCTGGCTGGCGAGAATCATCTTCACGAGCGGAAAGCCCGGAACGAGGATCACGCCGCCGCCGAGGACAATGAGGCCGGTAAACAGCCAGTAGAAGATCGGCGCTTCATTGAACTTCCTGTTCACGCCCGATTCGAAACCGAGTCCTTCGCAGACAGTGTAGGAAGTGGAGAGGGGCAGAATGCAGGCTGCGAACAGCGAAGCGTTGAAGAGGCCGGCGCAGAAGAGCAGGTAGGCATACTGCCCAAACGGCTTGAGGCCGAGCGCCGCGTCAGTTGCGTCTTTGATGTCGCGCGGGCCGCCGGCGTGGATCGCTCCGGCGCAGGCGACGATGATGAAGAACGCGATCACCGACATCGCCACGCAGCCGACGATCACCTCCAGCCGCGACTCCTTGTAGTCCTTCGCCGTGATGCCCTTCTCTACGACCGCCGCCTGCAGGTAGAACTGCATCCACGGGGCGACCGAGGTTCCCACCATGCCGATCAGCATCGTGATGTAGCCCGGGTCGAACAGCAAAACCGGCTTCACCGAGTAGACCGCCGCCTCGCGCCAGTCCGGCTTGACGAGGATGCCGCTCACGATATAGCAGACATAGAGCGCCGTCGCGCCGAGGAAGACCTTCTCCACGCGATCGTAGTTCCCCTTGACGATCAGCAGCCACACGGCCGCTCCGGCGAGAGGAACGGAGATATACCGGCTGATATGGAACAACTCGAGGCTGGATGCGACGCCCGCGAAATTGGCCATGACATTGGTAAGATTGGCTGCGACCAGCGCCGCCATCATGATGAAAGTGGCCCGAAGCCCGTATTCCTCCCGGATCAGATCCGAGAGACCCTTGCCTGTCACCGCGCCCATCCGGGAACACATCTCCTGCGTCACGACCAGCAGGATGGTGATGGGCAGCAGAGTCCAAAGAGGCAGGTATCCGTATTTCGCGCCGGCCTGGGAGTAGGTGAAGATCCCGCCGGCATCGTTGTCCACCATGGCGGTGATGAAGCCCGGGCCGATCACAGCCCAGAAGACCAGCAGGTGATTCCTCAAGCGTCTCAGCACGGCGGCGTCAACTCTCCCTCAGGACCGAGATGACGTCGTCCACGGTGACGACGCCGGCCATTCGTCCTTCCTCGTCTACCACCGGGAGGGCCAAAAGGTTGTACTTGTCGAAGAGTTCGACCACCCGTTTGGATGTCTCGCCGACCGGAACCGAGAGGGGCGCCTCATCCTCGGCGAGATCGCTCAGAATCTGTTCCGGCCGGGCCAGCAAGGCCCGCGTCACGGGCAACGCCGCAACCAGCCGCTCATCGAGATCGGTGAGAAAAAGGACGAAGGTGGAATCGGCCAGTTGGGGATTGCTCCGCAATGCGTCGGCGGCGTCGCCGGCGGTGGCGCTGGAGTGGAGCGAAAGGTACTCAGGAGTCATCAGTCCGCCGGCGGTATCGGCGTCATATTCGAGCAGCTCCTCAACTTCCGCCTTCGGAGCGCCCTCCATTTCTTCGAGGATCTCTTCGCTCGTCTCCTCCTCCATTTCGCCGAGCGCGTCGGCGGCTTCGTCGGGGTCCATCTCCTCGAGGATTTCAGCCGCGCGCTCAGTCTCCAGCGATTCAAGAATCTGGGCTTGCACTTCGGGTTCAAGCTCGGAGATCGTCTCCGCGGCGGTCTCCGTGTCGATGGCCTCGATGATCGCTTCGCGGTCCTCCGGGCTCAACTCCTCGACAATGTCGGCCAGGTCTGCAGGGTGCATCTTCTCGAGCGGCTCGAAGCTGATGTTGAGCCGCAGCCGCCGTTGCGGATCCGGCTCGACGATGTTGCAGTATTCCCACGGGATCGAGTTGGGCGGAACGCGGGTCTGGATCTTTCTCACGGCGCGGCGCGGCAGCACGCCCTGCGCCAGCCGCCGCAGAATGCTGCGCAGGCCAACGTCCACTTCCTGGACGCAAAGTTCCATCCAGCCGGCGCCCTGGCTGATTTCGAAAGTGATATCGGTGACTCTCACCACCTTCCGGCCGTTGGCATCGATGATCTGCTGGTCCAGGAGATCGCGCTCCAGGCGAAGAATCGACGGGTCGGAGTGGTAGGGGAAGAGCCGCTCGTCGCGTAACTCAATCCCGTTGAGCGAAATGGAGCGGACCTGATCGTAACGGAACGTCATCCAGGCCCAGCCGCGCCCGCCGATGAAGTAGCGGTCGACGCGCACGGGGTGCTCCGCCGGAACCAGCGCCGCGTCGGCCACACGTCCGATGACGCGGTGCTTCAGGTCGTATACCTTGAGCCCCAGCAGTTCGGTCATGTAGAGAATCGGAGCGGCCATCCTGCTTCAGGATAGACCTTGCCGGGCCGCCCCTCCTTGCGTCCTGCCCCCATTTGTCGGGATAGTCAATGATTGATGGGCGCAACGACAACCTGGACCCCCCGCGCGGTCCCGCGGGTGGAGACTCAGTTCCGCAGAATCGTGACCGGCTTCCCGGCCCCGGAGTCCATTCCGGTGCTGGAGGCTTTGGATCGCTATGAACTTCGGGCCATGGGAGGACAGCCTCCGGTGGTCTGGGATCGGGCGGAGGGCTTTCAGGTTTACGACCGTTGGGGCAACATGTGGCTCGACTGGTCGAGCGGGGTGCTGATTGCCAACGCCGGACACGGCCGTCAGCAGATCGTCGACGCGATCAAGCGGCAGGCGGACGCGCATATGCTCGCAAATTACGCATTTCCCAGCGAGATCCGCGCCGAGTTGTGCCGCAGGTTTGTCGAGTTGATGCCTGAGCCGCTGAAGAAGATCTTCCTGCTCACGACCGGTTCCGAGACAGTCGAGTTCGCGATCAAGATCGCGCGGACGAACGGGCAGCGCGCCGGCGGCAGAAACAAGCGGGTGGTCGTGAGTTTCGAGAAGGCCTTCCACGGGCGGACGATGGGGAGCCAGTTGGCGGGCGGGATCCCCGCCTTGAAGGAATGGATCGGCGCGCCGGATCCCACTTTCGTCCAGGCGCCGTTTCCCGACGGTTATTGGACGGAGGACACGAGCTTCGAGCTTTTCGAACAAACGCTGGCCGAGCACGGCGTCGCGGCCTCCGACGTTTGTGGCGTCATCATGGAGACGTACCAGGGAGGCACGGCGGCCTTCGCGCCGGTCGAGTACATCCACACGTTGCGCGAATGGTGCACGGCGCAACGCGCTGTGCTGGTTTTCGACGAGGTTCAGGCGGGCTTCGGCCGCACAGGCCGGATGTGGGGATTCGAACACTACGGCGTTGTCCCGGACCTCACGACGTGGGGCAAGGGCGTTTCGAGTTCGCTACCTATCGCCGCCGTCGTCGGCCGGCCCGACTTAATGGACCTGCACCCGCCCGGTTCGGCGTCCTCCACCCACTCCGGGAGCCCGGTCTGCTGCGCCGCCGCGCTCGCCAACCTCGACATCATCCTGAACGAGCGGCTGGCCGAAAACGCCGCCCGCACCGGAGAGTTGCTGCACAAACGGCTGGCGGAGTTGCAGGCCCGGCATCCGGAACTCGGCGGGCACGCCGGCAAGGGTCTGGTCGCCGGGTTGGCCTGCGTGCAGCCCGGCAAGAGCCGCGTTCCGGACGGCGAACTCGCCCGGCGCATTGTGACGCGATGCGTCGAAAAGGGATTGCTGATGTTCAACCCTGTCGGCCCGATGGGCTCAACCATCAAGATCTGCCCGCCTCTCGTCATCACGCCGGAAGCGATCGAGGATGGTTGCGGTGTTTTGGCGGAAAGCGTTGAGGAGATCCTTCAGGAGCGCGCGGCGGGATGAGCGTCACGATGAACGTCACCATGCTTGGCGCGGGCATGATCGCGCACGATCAGATTCTTCCGGCGCTCTATCATCTTCAACGGCTTGGGCGCATCGGCGCCATCCAGATCTGTTCCCTCCGGGATAGTTCAATCGACGCGCTGGCGGCGGCGCCGGCGTTGCGCCGCGCTTTCCCTGGCCAGTCTTTTACGCCGCGCCTGGAGCCCTATCGCGAGGTGATCGCGAGGCTGCCTCCGGCGCAACTCGTCGTGGTCGCGCTGCCGGACCATCTCCATTTCGAAGCCGTACGCGCCGCCATCGCCCAAGGCCAGCATGTTCTCTGCGTCAAGCCGCTCGTCCTCACCGTTGAAGAGACGCGCGTGATCGAGCGGGAGGCCCGCGAGGCTGGCGTCATGGTCGCCATCGAGTATCACAAGCGCTTCGACGACCGCTCGTTGATGGCGCGCGACGCCTATCGCGCCGGCCGCTTTGGCGAGTTCAAACTCGGCGCCGCCTGCCTCCTCGAAAAATGGTATTACCGTCACTCCAACTTCCAGAACTGGTTCATGCTCGACGCCACCGACGCGTTCACCTACATCGGCTGCCATTACGTGGACCTCGTCGCCTTCATCACCGGACTTGAGCCGGTCGAGGTCAGCCTCTACGGGCTGAAGGACCGCTTTCCGAACGGCAATGTGGGCTGGCTTTGGACCGACGCCCGTGTCGTGTGGTCCAACGGCGCGTGTCTGAATGTGCAGAACGCTCTCGGATTCCCCGACGCGGGCCCCGGCGGCAACATCCAGGGAATGCGGCTCTACTGCTCGGACGGCGAGCGCGGCGCCTGGATGGATCACTCGGATCAGTATCGCGGCCTCTCCTGGTGCGCGGTCAAAGCGGCGGAAGGCCAGCCGCTCTACTCCGAGCCGAGCCCGGATTACTTCCAGTACGTCGACCGTGGCGGTCCGGGGCTCGAACCCGTAGGCTACGGCTACCGCTCCGTGGAGTACGCCGTCGCCCGCGCCGCGGAGATCGCTCCACTCCCGCGCGACGAACGGCAGCGCCGGCTGAAATCCTGGGACGAAACGGGAATTCTCGCCACTCCCGCCAACTCCGTTTACAATGCCGCAGTGATCGAGGCGGCAAGAAAGAGCATCTTCCAGGGCGGGGCGCCGGTCCGGAGCAAATAGCCCGCAACCTCCCCGCCTCGCTCCGAATCTGTTATAAAGAATCAAAACTGATTCCGACTGGGGATTCGAGATGACCGGTATTCGGGTGGCCACAAGCGTTTTTCTTCTGGCGGCTTGCGCGGTAACGACAGCCGGGCAGGACGCCTCAGGGCTCGTCAGCGGCGTGTTGGTTGACTCCGCGGCGCGCTCCATCCGGCCGATCCTCGGCATGCCAGGTTCGGCCTATGCGGGCCGCGCGACAGTCAGCGCCTTCGAGTTCGCCGCGGCGGCTCCGGGCGCGCGTAGCGCCCTGGTCGCCAAGGATGGCGCCGTGTACCTGCTGCGTCGGCTTGACGCGCCGCGTCCCGTCTGGCGCGAGCTCTCCAGCGAAGTACAAAACCTCGAGTACGCCGCATGGAGCGATAACGCCGAAACCATCGTGCTGCAGCCTCGCGGCGAGGCGCGGCTGGATTTCTGGACGACGCTCTCCTACGATCCGAAGCGCGCCGGCTCGGTCGATATCTCGTCCATTGCTGAGCGGATCGAGTCGATCGCCGTCGATCACGACGGACGCTTCGCCTTCGCCGCCACGCAGGGGGAGCAGTCGGGTACTCTTTATTTCCTCAAGCCGGGCGAGCTGCCCAGAATGCTCATGCCCCTGCAGCGGGCCGGGTCGCTCATGCTCACGGGAGACACGCTGTGGGTGGCGGATCGCGGCCGGAATGAAGTCTTCCGGCTTCGGAATTGGGACCAGATGCCTCAAATCCAGCCCGCGGCCACAATGGTGCACGGGGTTGAAGACCCTGTTGGCGTTGCCCTCTCGCGGGAAGGCAAGACGCTATGGGTTGCCAGCGCGGCCACGCGCCACGTTCTGGGCGTCGATCTCGACACGAGCCAGGTCAAGCATCAACTCGAACTCGAATTTACGCCAACGGGCATGCAGCGGCTCGGCGTCGATGGCCTGTTCCTGCTGGAAAGCGGCGTCGCCGGCGAAACTCCCGCCCAAGTCCTCGATACGGCCGCGCGGAAGGTCTTCTTCGTCCCCGTTCCCCTGGCTGCGGAAGCCGGCTGATCAGGCCTGTTTCTTCGAACCGCGCGACTTGCGGTTCATCGTTTCCACCACGAGTTCGTAGCTGCTCTTCACGAGCTCTCTGATCTCATCCCAATTCAGCTTCCCCTGGGTGAGGCGCAGGGAGACCCAGCCATGCTGCCCGAGGTACGGCGCGCGGAAAAAGCGGGGGTCGTCGAGAAACATCCCTAGCGATTCCTTCCCGACCTTGACCACCAGGCACAATTGCCCTTGATAGATCTCGAGAACGCAGAACATCCTCTGCCTGACGCGAAACGTCGGGTTGCCGAAAGTGACCGTTTCGTCCGTGCTCGTCAGTCCGAGGCAAATCGGCCTGAGCTTGACGAGAACTTCTTGCATGGTCATCAGCGGTGGGGGCCTCTTGGTTAGCTTACCGTGAATCGTCCTGCCGATTCTTATTCGGGCAGATCCTGAGGCGGCTCGACAAGCCATTTGCTCAGAATGACGGCAGCCGCCGCGAGGACTGTTCCAACGGCGCCGGAGGCCCATGCAAGCTGAGCGGAAGGCGTCGCGCCGGGGGCCGAGGTCGCCAGCGTCGCCGTGACATAAGCGGCCGAAGTGCCAAGCATCCGGCCTCCGATGTTCGCGGCGAAGCTCTCGCCTGTTCCGCGCAAGTAGGTTGGATAGACGCGCGGCAGATAGTTGCCCCAGAAGCTGAACTGGGCCACGGTCAGAAGGCCGACGAGAAAGATGCCTGTCTGCAGCGCGTTCAATCCCGCCGCGGGCGCGTAGAAGAAGGTCAATGGAATCGCGGCCAGCGCGGGAATCTGGAACACCCTCAGCAGGCCCTGTCTCCTGATCAGCCGGACGGCGAGAAACGCCAGCACAAACCGTCCCGCGAGTCCGCCGAATTCCTGGTAGAACTGTGTATCCGTCACTGCTTTCTCCTGCAGCGGGCGGGCCAGCGTCTTCAGTTCCTCAAGCCCGGGAACGATGCGCGGCACGCTCTGGATGGCCCCGAACGCAATGCCATAGCCGCAGGCGAACAATGCGGTTGTCACGAGCGTCGTCTTGCGGAACTCCGGGGAGAAAAGCTCACCCAGGCTGGGCCGCTTCAGCGACCCTTCAGCCTTCTTGCGGGCCCACACGGGCGACTCGGGAAGGAACGGCCGGATGAGAATGAGCGGGAGCGCGGGAATCACGCCGGAAATCAGCGTGTAGCGCCAGGGCTCGTGCGCGCCGTGAATCGCCGGGAGCGATTGCGCCCACGCCACCGACAGGGCGTAGGCGCCAGTCACCAGCAAGCCGCCAATCGACGAGAACGCCTGGGTGTATCCCAGAACCGCCTCCCGCTGTTTGGCATCGGGGAATAACTCCGCCAGCCACGCCACCGCCGCCACGAACTCCACGCACACGCCGATGAAGGTCGTCGTGCGAAGGAACAGAAGCATCCCGACGCTGGTTGAAAACCCGGCCGCAGCCGCTGAGAACGCGTACAGCAGGATGCTCCACACGAGAACTCTCCGCCGGCCGAACCGGTCCGTCAGATACCCGCCCAGCAATCCGAACAGCCCGCCGGCGATCGCCGGAATCCAGAACAACAGCCCCGTCCACTGATTGAATGCCGGCATCCCAGGCTTCAGGCCGGCCAGTTCCATCAGCGCCGGCCGCACCACAAGCGGAAGCATCAGAAGCTCATAGATGTCGAAGGCGAACCCGATGGCCGCGATGGCGCAAATCAGCCATTGAACCCAGGTCAGGCGGAGCGTTCTCATTCTGACTACTGTAACCCGCTATTGTCCGTCCGTGGCCTGCTTGAACTTCTCCTTCTCCTCTTCGCGCTCAATGAACGGCACGCCCTTCTTCATCCACTCCGGCGCGGGCGCGCCTTTCAGGTGGTGATCGAAGAACTGCATCATGCGCCAGGTGTAGTCCTTCTGGTTGTGCCTCCGGCGCAGCCCGTGCAGTTCGCCGTTGTAGTTGAGCAGGTACGCTTCCTTGCCATGCCGCCGCAGCGCCAGGAACAGCTCGATGCCCTGATACCAGGGCACGGCGTCGTCCTGGTCGTCGTGCAGAATGAGCAGCGGAGTCTTTACGCGTTGGATATGGAAGATGGGCGAGTTCTCGAAATAGAGGTGCGGGGCTTCGTAGAGGCTCTTTCCGATCCGGCTCTGCGCCGTTTCGTATTGGAATTGACGCGGCATCCCGGAACCCCAGCGGATCCCGGAATAGGCCGACGTCATGTTGCCCACCGGCGCGCCGGCCTCGGCCGCGGCGAACCGCGTCGTCTGTGTGACGATGTAGGCCGTCTGGTAGCCGCCCCAACTGTGGCCCGCGAGCCCGATCCGCTTCTCGTCCACAAAACCCATCGCCACCACCGCGTCCACCGCGGCAGTCACGCACTTCAACGCGCTCTGCCCCGGATAGCCGACCTCGTAGACGATGTCAGGGTTCAGCACGACATAGCCGTTCGATGTATACAGGCTGAAGTTCGGATTGTGTCCGGGGCGCGGCTCAGCGAAGTTGTGCACGCCGTTGGACATGATTTCGTAGTAATAGACGATCATCGGATACTTCTTCGCCGCATCGAAGCCCGCTGGTTTGAAGAGCGCCGCCTGCAGCGTCTTGCCGTCGGCGTTGCGATAAGAGATCAGTTCGCTCTTCCCCCAGGCGAATTGCTTGAGCTGCTCGCCGCCCGAGCTGACCTTCTTCGGGGCGGCGAAGGAGGAATCCGTCGTATGCAGATCGGGGTATTCATCGAAGCGGCTTGCGGTGATGAGGAGAACGTCGGCCTCTTTCGCGCGGCCCGCGTAACGAAAGCGCTTCGCGCCCCAGAGGAGGCGTTTGGGCGGGCCCGGCGCGTTGGCGTCCACCCTATAAAAGCCCGACTCCCGTGTCGTCTGATGTTCGGCCGTGAGCGTCAGCGGCTTCGCGAGGTCGATGCCGCGTTGATCCTCCGGCTCCACGGGCTCGATGCTCTGCACGCGGAACGCGATGTTCTCCCGGCGCCCGGTCCCGGCGGTCAGGCAGCGCGCCGCGCGGCCGTCCACAAAGATCTGCCAGACGTCAAACTTGTCGTACACAAGGAAACTCTTCGAGTCGCGCGCCCAGCCGGCGCCGCGATAAGAGTCCGGAGGCGCCGGATGATCGTCGTCTTCGTCGTGGAACGCGACGCTGAGCCTGGCGGTCATGTTGCGCGAGGTTCCGTCAGCGGCCGAGATCAGATGCCAGTGCTTCTCGTTGAAGTAGTAGGCCCACTGTCCGTCGGGAGAGAGATGGACGCCGCCTCCGCCGAAGCCGCCCGCCCCGCGCAGCGCCCGAAGAAGCAGGTTCCGCCGGCCCGTGGCGGTATCCACCAGGTACACGTCGCTGTAGCGGCCGTCATAGTCAACGCGGCTTCGGTAGGCTCTGTCGTCCACGCCAGCGGCGCGCAGACCGTCGTCGGAGAACGACGCCTGCGCCATTTGCGGAGAGGCGACCGGCACGTACTTCTTGTCGGCGATATGAAAGACTCCGGCGTAACTGCGGTTGCGCTCCGCGCTGGCCTGCACGCGCTGCATCGGCTGCACGTAATCGTCCTTGTAGTGCCAGATGTCGAGCAGCACCTTCTCCTCGGTCCCCGCCGCCGGCTCCTGCCCCGCCTCGGATTCCGATTTCGCCGGTTTGCCGTAAGCCACGTAGAGGCGCTTGCCGTCGCGTGAGAACCCGAAGTTGCCCCTTTCGCTGACGGCCATCCCGTCGGGGAAGCCCGGCGTTGCGGCGCTTACCAATTCCACCGCCTGGGCCGCCTTGCGGTCCCACCAGTAGACCTTCTTCTTGGAGGGTTTCGAAGAGGCGTCGTCGCGGTCGCTCAGGAAGACCATCTGCGTCTGATCCCGGTCCCAAACGATCCGGGTGTACTTGCCCTTGCCCGTCAGGAGTGAAACCGGCGCCGCGTCGCCGCCCGGAGTCACGGCATAGACCCCGTTGTCTTCCTCCTTCCGGGAAGAGACCGTATAGGCCAGCGTCTTGCCGTCCCTCGCGAAGCTGTACTCGGAGACGTTCGCGAAGGTCCGCTCGTTGTTTTCAGCTTTTGAGAGATCCCGCAGGACGAGATCCGACCCGTACTCCGTCCGTCCGTTCCCGCCGGCCGTTCTGCCGCTGCGCCTGGCTTGATCCTCGCCGCCGTCCCCCGGTTTGGCCGCCTCTGCCGCCGGCCGCTCCGGCGGGGCCTCCTTCTGGTAAGCCACCCAGGGGCCGCCCTTCTCGGGAACCTGCATGCCCTTGACGTTTTCCACCTTCTCCGCCGCCCCGGTCAATAGGTTGATGATGAGCAGGCCCGGCTTCGGCATCTCTTCGGGCCGCTTCTTCTCCTTCCTCGCCTGTTCGGTCGCAGCTTTCGAGGCAAAGGTACTGACGATTAACCACTTGCCGTCGCTCGTAAAGGCCATCCGCAGGCTCCGCGGCGGGGCGGGAGTTTCCGCCGCCTGATCCACGCTCTTGTTCGGCGGCGGCGGGAGCGCCCCAACGGGATGCCGCCATTCCTTCCCCGTCGCCAGTTCGCGGACCACCACGTCGCCGTCGCCGTCCTGCGGCATGAAGCCATAGGCCAGGTACTTCCCGTCGCGCGAGAGCGTCTGGCCGCTGATGCTCCGCCAGGCGTCGAAGTCCTTGGGGCTGATGGGACGTTGGGCGGCGGCGCCGGCCAACGCCATTGCGGCCAACAGAGCGGCGGCCGCCAATCGCGCGGGCGCGCCGGAATAGGAAACGGCACCAGAACGAGTCATGATGGCGATTATAGCCCTTCGTCACTTCCGGACCGCCCGCTGCATCCGTTGGGATAAGATAACTATCATTCGGCAGGCCGTCATCATCTTGTAAGGCAGGCACGCTATGCCAGACACTCTCACGATTACCGACAACCGGACCGGCAAGACATACGAACTTCCTATTGAAAACGGCGCCATCCGCGCTACCGATCTCCGGAAGATCCGCACCGATCCCGAGGATTTCGGCCTGATGGCGTACGACCCCGGGTTCATGAATACGGCCGCATGCAAGAGCCGGATCACCTTCATCGACGGCGACAAGGGCATCCTCCGCTATCGCGGCTATCCCATCGAGCAGTTGGCCGAACAATCCGACTTCCTCGAAGTCGCCTATCTGCTCTGGTTCGGCGAACTGCCCACCAAACTCCAACTCGACGAATTCACCCGCACGGTCCTGTCGCACACCATCATTCACGAGCAAACCAAGAAATTCATAGACGGCTTCCGCCATGACGCCCACCCGATGGGCATGTTCCTTTCGACCTGCGCCGCGCTCTCCACTTTCTACAAAGAGGGCAAGAACATCTTCGACGCGCACAACCGCATGATCCAGTTCGAGCGCATGGTGGCGAAGATGCCGACCATCGCCGCCTTCTGCTACCGCCATTCCATCGGGATGCCCTACGCCTATCCCGATAACGAGCTCAGCTACTCGGGCAACTTCCTCAACATGATGTTCAAAGGCACCGAGGTCCGCTTCAAGCCTAATCCGGTGCTCGAACGCGCTCTCGACGTCCTCTTCATCCTCCACGCCGACCACGAGCAGAACTGCTCCACCACGACGATGCGCGGCATCGGCTCCAGCCACTGCGACCCCTTTACCGCCATCGCCGGCGCCGCGGCCGCGCTTTACGGCCCGCTTCACGGCGGAGCCAACGAAGCCGTCCTCCGCATGCTTGTCGAGATCGGCTCGAAGGACCGCGTCCCCGAATTCATCCGGCGAGTGAAGGCCGGAGAGGGCGGGCGGCTGATGGGCTTCGGCCATCGCGTTTACAAGAACTACGATCCGCGCGCCCGCATCATCAAG
>CAYWST010000008.1:0-35468 GCA_964461075.1 uncultured Solibacteraceae bacterium
AGATCGTCTTCAAGATCAAGGAAGACGACGCCCGCAACCCCGGCGTCATCGCCGATTGCACCGGCGACAACGCCGGCGACTCGGTGGGACCTTCGGCCGACGGCTTCGAAACCTACGGCGTCACCGGCGTCGCGCTCATCAGCTTCATCCTGCTTGCCATCAACGAGAAGGTCGCCGGCCCGAACTTCGCCGCCATCCAGATCCAACTTCTTGTCTGGATCTTCGTCATGCGCGTTATGATGGTCGTCGCCTCCGGCGTCAGCTACTTCATCAACAACGCCATCGCCAAGGGCAAGTACGGCAATAGCGACAAGATGAACTTCGAGCAGCCCCTCACCAACCTCGTTTGGCTCACCTCGATTCTTTCGATCGTCCTGACCTACATCGTCAGCAAAATGATGATCCCCAACCTCGGCGGCGACGAGAGCCTTTGGTGGAAACTCGCGACCGTCATCAGTTGCGGCACCCTCGCCGGCGCGGTCATCCCCGAGTTCGTCAAGGTCTTCACCTCCACGGAATCGCGTCACGTCCGTGAAATCGTCACCGCCAGCCGTGAAGGCGGCGCTTCGCTGAATATTCTTGCCGGCCTCATCGCCGGGAACTTCTCCGCCTACTGGCTCGGCTTCGCCATCCTCGGCCTCATGGGCGTCGCCTTCTGGGTCAGCGGAATGGGCCTCGCCGCCTTGATGATGGCCCCGGCAGTGTTCGCTCTGGGCCTCGTGGCGTTCGGTTTCCTCGGCATGGGCCCCGTGACCATCGCGGTCGACTCCTACGGTCCCGTCACTGACAACGCCCAGTCCGTCTACGAGCTCTCCACCATCGAACAGCTCCCCGGCATCGAGAAGGAGATCGAGAAGGAGTACGGGTTCAAACCTCAGTTCGAGAAGGCCAAGGACAATCTTGAGGAGAACGACGGCGCCGGCAACACCTTCAAGGCGACCGCCAAGCCGGTGCTCATCGGAACCGCCGTCGTCGGCGCGACCACGATGATCTTCTCCATCATCGTCGCCCTCACCAACGGCCTCGAGCCTGCTCTTGTCACCAACCTGTCCATCCTCCACACGCCGTTCTTCTTCGGGCTCATCGCCGGCGGCGCTGTCATCTACTGGTTCAGCGGCGCGTCCTGCCAGGCCGTCTCCACCGGAGCGTACCGCGCGGTCGAGTTCATCAAGAAGAACATCAAGCTCGAAAGCGCCGAAAAGGCCTCTGTGGGCGACTCCAAGAAGGTGGTCGAAATCTGTACGCAGTTCGCCCAGAAGGGCATGTTCAACATCTTCCTGGTCGTCTTCTTCTCGACGCTTGCCTTCTCCTTCCTTGAAGAGTTTTTCTTCATCGGCTACCTGATCTCCATCGCGCTGTTCGGCCTCTTCCAGGCCATCTTCATGGCCAACGCCGGCGGCGCCTGGGATAACGCCAAGAAGATCGTCGAAACCGAACTGAAGGCCAAGGGGACGGACCTGCACGCCGCCACGGTGGTCGGCGACACCGTCGGCGATCCGTTCAAGGACACCAGTTCAGTCGCGCTCAACCCGATCATCAAGTTCACCACGCTGTTCGGACTGCTTGCCGTTGAACTCGCTGTCGCCATGCGGAGGACCGACCCGAGCTCGCCGCTCACGATGATCCTCGCCGTGGCGTTCTTCCTCGTCTCGATGTACTTTGTCTACCGTTCGTTCTACGGAATGCGAATCGAAAGCTAGCGCCACTCGTCCCCTCCGGCAAAAAGAGCAGGCCTTCCGGCCTGCTCTTTTTGTGTTAACGTTCATGAAATCAAGCCGCCTGTCGGCGGGAAGGATACTCTATGTCAAACCAGAAGAAGGATTTCTGGCGCATCATCGACAAGATGACCGTGCCGCCCGGTAAGAGGATCGACGTCGCCAAGGACTACGACCCCGGCCTGAAAATCGATTTCATCGGCAAGAAGGAGGCCGCCGATCTGCTCGCCAATGGCGTCGAAGAACTCGCCGAATTGCAGGATAAGCTCTACGATCAGAACACCTATGCGCTCCTGATCATCTTTCAGGCCATGGACGCCGCGGGCAAGGACGGAACCATCAAGCACGTCATGAGCGGCATCAACCCGCAGGGGTGCGAAGTCTATTCCTTCAAGGCGCCCTCCGCCATCGAACTCGATCACGATTACCTTTGGCGCACCTCCAGGTGCCTCCCCGAACGCGGGCGCATCGGCATTTTCAATCGCTCCTATTACGAAGAAGTGCTCATCACCAAAGTCCACCCGGCGATCATCCAGAAGCAGCAGCTTCCGGAAAAGTACAAGGACAAGGACGTCTACAGCCGCCGCTACGAGGAAATCAACAACTTCGAACGCTATCTGAAACACCAGGGCGTCGTTGTGCTCAAGTTCTTTCTCAATGTCAGCAAAGACGAACAGAAGAAGCGCTTCCTCGAACGCATCGACCGCCCGGATAAGAATTGGAAGTTTTCGGCCAGCGACGCCAGGGAGCGGGCTTACTGGAACGATTACATGAAGGCCTATAGCGATTGCCTCAGCGCCACCAGTACCAAGACCGCCCCATGGCATGTCATCCCGGCCGACACCAAGTGGTTCACGCGGCTCGCCGTCGGGGCCGTCATCATTAGAGCCCTGAGGGATCTGAAACTGAAATACCCCGAAATTACCGAACAGCAGAAGAAGGATCTGCTCGAGGCGAAAAAAGTGCTCATGGCGGAGAAGTAGGTGGTTTCGCGCCGGTTCCTTCTGGCCGCCGCACCGCCGCTGGCGGCGTTGCTCCGCGCCGCGCCGGCGCTCCGCGTCACCGGCTTCGAGTTGATCCCTGTCCGCGCAACCCAGCGAACTGTCTGGCTCTTCGTCCGCCTCGCTACTGACGGCGGACTCTCCGGACTCGGCGAGGCCTCCGACGCCGCCGGTTTCTCGAATACCGGCAAAGAACAGGCGATCCGCATCGAAGCGGAACTCAGGAAGTTCTACTCGCTCGCCGAGGGCCGGTCTCCCTTCGACATCGAACGATATCGCCAGGCGGGGATGCCGGAAGCGCAGAAAGGCGGCGCCATCTCAGCGACCGCCTTCAGCGCCATCGAACACGCTCTCTGGGATCTCGCCGGCCAGGCGCTCGGCGTTCCCGTCCACCACTTCTTCGGCGGCAAGGTCCGTGACACCCTGCCCGTCTACGCCAACATCAACCGCACCACCACCCCGCGCACCCCGGAGGGCTTCGCCGGTACGGCCAGGCGCGCCGTCGCCGACGGCTTCCGCTCCCTCAAAGCGGCCCCGTGGGATGGTTTCCCCCGCCGTGGAAGCGATGCGGAGAAAGCCAAGGCCGCCGATCTCGGCGTCGCCTGCGTCGCCGCCATCCGCGAAGCCGTCGGCCCTGAAATCGAGATTCTCGTCGACGCCCACAGCAACTTCACCGTCCCCTTGGCGATCGAAGTCGCCAGGCGCCTTGAACCCTATCATCTCGGCTGGTATGAAGAACCCGTCACGCCTCGGCTCACCGCTGAGACACTCGCGATCCGCAAGGCCATCGGCCAGCAGATGGCGGGCGGCGAGTTCCTGTTCGGAATGCGCGGCTTCGCGCCGCTCTGCCGCGATCAGGCCGTCCACGTCATCATGCCCGACGTAAAACACTGCGGCGGACTCCTCGAGCTCACCCGCATCGCCGCCCTCGCCGACGCCGCCGGCGTCGCCGTCGCGCCCCACAACCCCACAGGCCCGGTCTCCACCGCCGCCAGCATCCATGTCTGCGCCGGCATGAAGAATTTCCGCATCCTTGAATTCCAATGGGGCGAAGTCGATTGGCGCGCCGATCTCTTCGAGCCCCCTGAACGCTTCGTCAACGGATCGATCGCCGTCCCTGACCGCCCCGGCCTCGGACTGAAGCTCAACGGCAAGCTCGCCCGGGCGCGCCCTCTCTGAACCTCCTGCGCTTCAATCGGCATGTCCCGCCCATCGCGCCGGCCAGGTACCCGGTCCAGTTCCCTGGTGACGCAGGATCAGGAATGGCGCCGGAGTGTACCTGTTCGGCGCCGGAAACGCCAAATCCAGTTCGCTTCAGCCGTCCAGGTCTTGCAGGGCAGGCCAGGACTCGCCGAGGGGTTCGTCGGGGCGGAGAAGGCAACGGCCAATCACGACGGAAAGCTGAGCTGACTTTCGAAGCTGCATTCGATCGCCGCCTTGGAGTGAACTTGAGCCAACGGGCCCTCAAGTGCGGCCGTTTGGCCGCGTATCGCCTATACTCTTCATGGCTGCATTCTCACCCCGATCAGCGCTGGAGAGACTTGATCAGCCCCGGGGGGCGAAATCTCGTGCTTCTTTGAACATCAGGGCCGCATGGTTGCTTGTTCGTCCAGAAGTTCCAGTCGCATCCGCACCCCCTCAAGGCTTGCCACCCGGCATGATCCGGAATCGCCGCCGGCCATCAATCCGGTACGTCTCGAAATCCGAGGAATCCACGGTGAAGACCGTCGAGACAGACTCTCTTCTGGCGAGGTGGACCAGAGTCGTATCGGCGAAATCCATGGGCCGATCCCAATCACGCGACATCAACGCGTGAATCTCCGGGAGTTCCGAATCTCCAATCTGCAGAAGTTCCACCGCCCCCGATCGTAGGAAATCCCATGCAGCCTCCATGTCCGTGCGCTTCTCGCCAACCATGTGAAACAACTCGGTCAGCACTGCTTCCGAGGTCAACAGCGGCAGGCGGAACTGACCGAGCGCGTCCACGCAGATTCTGTGCCACCGGTCCGTCCTGTCAAGAAGCGCGAGAATGGCTCCGGTGTCGACAAGCGCTTCAACGCCCATATCGCCGCCGTAGCCGCTCACGGACCACCCGGCTTACGCTCCCGGCCCACCCCGCCCGGCATGTACCGGAGTTGCGAAGGGCGCTCCCAGCAGCGCCCGTCTGGTGCAGTGTATTCCCTATGATACCCGCCCGCCGTTACCTCAGCCGGTCGTTGAACTCCTTGAGCCGCTTGGAGTCGAACTTCGGTTTCCGGTCGTAGGTCAGCAGTCCGTTCATCTCCTGTTCGACATCGGTGAGCTGCGTATAGCAGATCCCCACGAAGGGAATATCCTGTATCGCGTTGTACTGCCCGCTCAGCCTTGTCAGTGCGGCCTCCGGCGTCTTCTCCACCCCGGAATAGCCCCACGCGTTCTCAGCCGCCTGCGTGCCGGGCGGGATATAGGCGATGCCGCCGAACTCGCTCAGGTAGAGCGGGCTGCCGTTGTACTCGTAGCCCGCGATCAGATACTCGCGTCCATGCGGCGGCAACTGCTTCTTTTCGATAAACACCTTCCACCGCTTCCAGAGGGCATCGTAGGCCGGCGCGTAATCGTGCACCGCGAACAGGTCCGTCGTCTCCAGGTGCTCCCAGCCTTCGTTGTCGATCACCAGGCGAGTCGGATCGAACGTCTTTGTCAGGTGATACAGGCTGCGTAAATGAGCCTGCTGCCGTACATCGGTCAGTTTCGGCACGCCCCAGCTTTCGTTGATGGGGGCCCAGATGAGGATTGACGGATGGTTGATGTCCCGCTCCAGGCACTCCATCCATTCCCGCGTGAAGCGCGCCGCGTACTGCTCGTCGAACAGATACGCGTTCGCCATCTCGCCCGAAACGATCAGCCCCATCCTGTCGGCCCAATAGAGGTACCGAGGGTCCTCCACTTTCTGGTGTTTGCGGGCTCCGTTGAACCCCATCTCCTTCGTCATCTTGAGGTCGTACTGAATCGCTTCGTCCGATGGCGGCGTCAGCAGGCTCTCCGGCCAGTAACCCTGATCCAGCACGAGCTTCAAGTAGACCGGCCGGCCGTTCAGCGTCACTCGTCCTTTTTCGACCGCTACCTTGCGAACGCCGAAGTAGCTGTCGACGTGGTCCACCACAGCCTCGCCCTTCTTCAACTCGAACTCGACATCGTAGAGATTCGGCTGCTCCAGCGACCACAATCGCGGTTCGCGGATCCATGTCCCCGCCGCGGCGTATTTGCCGCGCACCGGCGAGGAACCTGCCGCGATCACCCGGCCCTCCGACTTCACCCTGTAGTGAAAATCCAGGCCCTCTTGCGCGCCCGCCACGCGCCCGTCGAATGTCACACGGCCATCCGTCTCGGCGTGAATCCGGACAAAGTCCAGCCGGCTTGCTCCGGTGGCTTCCAGCCACACGCTCTGCCAGATTCCGGAAGTGCGGGTGTAAAAGATCCCGCGCGACTTCGGTTCCCAATACTGCTTTCCGCGCGGGATCGACCGGTCCGAGGGAGGATCCCATGCGCGCAACGCGATCGTGTTCGCGCCCGTCTTGAGGTATGGCGTGATGTCGAACCTAAACGGCGTATTGCCGCCCTCATGCTCGCCGGCGAACCGCCCGTTCACCCAGACCCGCGCCTGGTAGTCGACCGCGCCGAAGTGGAGAAGGATATTCTTGCCCGTCCAGGACTTGTCCAACGTGAACTGCCGCCGGTACCAGACCACCGGATGGAACGACGGATCTCCGATCCCGCTGAGCTTGCTCTCGAAACAGAACGGAACCGTGATGGTCCGGGAGAACTTCTTGGCCGCCGAGGCCCAATCCTCCTTAATTCCCAGATCGGAGTCGTCGAACTCGAACTCCCAGGGGCCATTGAGGCTCATCCACGTCGGCCGCGAGAATTGCGGATTCGGAATCTCCGCGCGGGGGACCTCTGCTGCGGAAAGGCTCAAACCGAGGGAAACTAAAAGAACTGTCAGATGCATGGTCTGATTCTATTTCTCTTGGGCGCCGTTTGCCTCGGTGCCGCCGAGCCTCGGCGGAGCGTCGCCCTTACGTTTGACGATCTGCCGATGGCGCGGGAAATAAGCCTCGATGAGGCTCAGCAGGCGACCGGCCGCATTCTCGCAGCCCTGAGATCCACAGGCGCCCCGGCCATCGGGTTCGTCAACGAAAACAAGCTCGATGTTCCCGGTGAGCGCGACCGCCGCCTCAGCCTGCTTCGATCCTGGGTCGACGCCGGCCATGACCTCGGCAACCACACCTACTCTCACCTGGATCTCAACTCCACCCCGCTGCTGGTCTACCAGAACGACATCCTCAAGGGTGAACGCCACATCCGCCCCATGATGAAGAGCGCGGGCAAAAGCCTTCGCTGGTTCCGCCATCCCTACACCCACACCGGGCCCACGCAGCAGATCAAGTTCAATCTCGAGCTTTTCCTGAAACGCAAGGGGTATCTGGTGGCCCCGTTCACCATCGAAAACTCCGATTGGCTGTTCTCCAGCGTCTGGCGCGAAGCCGTTCAACGAGGCGACCGCGACACCGCCACCCGCATCCGCGACGCCTACCTCGATTTCACCGACATCGTCTTCGGCTACTTTGAGCGGGTCGCCCTCGATCATTTCGGCCGCGAAATCCCCCAGATCCTTCTGCTGCACGCCAATCCTCTGAATGCCGAGGTTCTGCCGGACCTGCTGGAGCGAATCCGCGCCCGCGGCTACCGCTTTATCTCCCTGGAACAGGCCATGGCCGACAGCGCCTACGAGGCCCGGGACGGCTACGTCGGCAAGTACGGTCCGAGCTACATCCACCGCTGGGCGCAGACTCGCGGGCTGCCGGACCGGCAGCGTGACGAGCCCGACCCGCCCGCCTGGATCAGCCAGATGTCCCGCACTCCCGAAACCGCCGGCGCCGCCCGATAGACTTTCGTATGGCGCTGAGAGCCCTCGCCTCGACCCTGCTGCTGTTTCTGCTGGCCACGGGCTTCGCCTGGCTCGTCGCGCCTTCGCTCGAACACAAACCCGAAACCGTCTGGAGCAACTCCGGCCTGATCCCGCCTTTTGAAAAGCCCGCGCGTACGGCGGATTCCATTCTCCGCGGCCTCTGGCAGCGCTATGACGCGCTTTGGTATCAGCGCATCGCCGAACGCGGTTACGAGAACATCTCCACGCCGTTCTATCCTTTGCTGCCGCTGGCCGCCGCGGCGTTGCACCGGCTCGGCGTCCCTCTCGATTGGGCCCTGCTCTGGGCCGCCCGGTTCGGCGCCTGGCTCGCTCTTTGGGGCTTGCTCCGTCTCGCCGCCGCCGAACTCGACGAGCGGGCCGCCCGCCGCGCCCTGCTTTACTGGCTCTGCTGGCCGATGAGCTTCATTCTCCTGGCGGGCTACTCGGAGTCGTTTCTCGCGGCGTCCATGATCTGGTCGCTCGTCCTCGCACGCGAAAAGCGCTGGTGGCCCGCCGCCGTCTGCGCCGTCCTCGCCTGCCTGTCCCGCTCCATCGGCGTCGCGCTGTTGCCGGCCCTCTACTGGATCGCCTGGCGCGAACGACCCGTCCGCTGGGCGCCGCTCGCTCTCGCCTCGCTCGGGCCGTTCCTCTTCCCCGTCTACCTCAGGCTGAACGGCCTCATGCTGCCCGCGGCGTCCTATCCCGTCTACTGGCGTACTGAAGCCGCCGCGCCGTGGACCACGCTCATCGCCGCAATTCGCGCGCTCTCCACGGGCCACGCCGCCTTCGTCGTCTTCAACCTGACGGCCATCGTCCTGGTGTGCGTCTTTGTCTTCACCTCGCGCCTTCGGCCCGAGTACAAGATCCTTTCGGGCCTGATGGCGCTGTTTCTGCTCACCGCGAACACCACGCCGCCGCTGCACAGTATGATGCGCTACTCGTTCGGGGTCTTCCCGGCCTTTATCGGGCTCGCAGACCGTGCGCGCGCCCCCTGGGCCGTGCTGCTCACCGCAAGCATCTTCGGCTGCGTCGACCTGCTGCTGCTCTTTTTCTTCTACGATTGGGCCTACATCGTCTAAAACTGCAGCTTGAGCGCGAACTGAATCACGCGCGCCGCCTCGCCCGTCTGGATGATGTTCTGCGTGCTCGACGGCGCGATCGCCTCACAGCAGGAGCGGCCGAAGATCGAACTCGTGATCTGGTTCGATCCGTCGGTCGCGCCGGCCGGGTTATCGAAGTTGGCGTGGTTGAAGACGTTGAACATCTCCGCCCGGAATTGCAGCCTGAACCGCTCGGTCAGCCGGAAATTCTTCTGAATCCCGAGATCCACGTTCCAGAAAGCAGGGCTGCGGAACATGTTCCGCCCCATTCCGTTTTCGCCCGGGCCCGGAATCGCGAAGCCGCTGCTGTCCAGGAAAAGCACCGGACCGATGACGCCTGGCGCCTGCTTGAGCGACGCGTCGGGCAGTCCGTCGACCACGTTTGCTCGCGACACGTGCGAGTTATTCGACGTCCGCACGCCGCTGGTGATCGTAAACGGTTCGCCGGTGCTGTAGTTGTAGAGCCCGTTCAGGCTCCAGCCGCCGACGATCGCGTCGAGCGCCGCCGGAACGTCGCCAAGCGCTTTCTTCCCGCGCCCGACCGGAAGTTCATAGAGCCACGACGTGCTCAGCACGTGCCGCCGGTCGAAGTCCGAAACGGCCCGCTCGTTGCGCCAGTTGCGCGTGTCTGCGGGCGTCCGCGAGTTCGTGGTCGAAAGCCCGCCGCCTGAGCTCGACGCCACCGGGTCCACGCTCTGGTCGTCGATCGATTTCGCCAGAGCGTAGGCCAAGGCGACCTGAAGCCCGTCGGAAAAGCGCTTTCGCACGGTCGTCTGGAAAGAGTGGTAGTAGGAATTTCCGCCCGAGTCGATGTAGGTGATCGTTCCGAACTGCTGATTGGGCCGAAGTTTCGCCGCCAGTGTCGTCTGCTCGATTCGGCCCGCCATCGTGCCCGCGGCATTCTGGTTCAGCTCGGTAATGCTCGTGCTCGAATTGACGAACGCCGGCGTGACGATTCCTTGGGTCACGATCGGAACCGGTTTGCCCGCCGCGCCCGCGGGGCATCCCGTTCCGTCGGGCCGGCAGCCCGCCTTGACGTTGTCCTGCATCGTGAAGAAGCTCGGCAGGATCGGGTCGGCGTTGATCTGGTTCAGATCGTAAGCGCGCATGAGCCGGGTTCCCCGCCTCCCGATGTAGCCCACCTGCGCCACGATGCCGTAGGGAAGTTCCTGCTGGATGTTCAGATTCCATTGGTGAACTGTGGGCAGCTTGAGGTTCTGATCGAAGAAAATCGTGTTCGGAGCTGTCGCCAGAAGCTGCACGGGCGGCGTGAGGAAGGAGGAAGGTTTCGCCGTGGGAACCTGCATCTCCATGGGGAAGCCCTCGTTGATGCGCTTGTCGGGAGCAGGGACGCACCCCGGCGTGGTTGTCCTGCCTGGTACGCTCTGACAGTTGGTGGTGATACCGGGAACGCGGCCAGCGACCGCGGTGACCTGGAAAGAGGCGATGGGGTCGAACGCGATTCCATAGCCTGACCGGATTACCGTCTTGCTCCACGGGCTGTACGTGATGCCCAGGCGGGGAGCGATGGCTCCGACGTTGTTGCGTTGGTACCAGGTGTCGTCGTGCTTGAACCGGATCGTTCCGCGCAGGTCGCCTTCCGGAACATAGACACGGTCGCCCGCCTCTGTCGGAGCCATGTTGATCTCCCACCGAAGCCCGTAGTTCATCGTGAAGTTCCGCCTCACCTTCCATTCGTCCTGGAAATAGAAGTTGTACTGCTTCAGCCGTTGTCCCTGAGCCCAGAGCGTCACGCTGTTGCCTGTGCGGTACGGAAGGTACGTGTCGTTGGTGATGTCGCCGAGGAAAATCTGCGAAAGCTGCGCTGGAATCCCCATCAACTCGTTGAGAGCCTGCAGAAGCCGGTTGTTGTCAACGGAGCTGATGCCCGGCCGGCCCGCCACCCCCAACAGAGGCGTCACAAACCCGGCTGGCGGCCGTGTCACCCGGCTGAAGCTGATCGATGGCGTTACGTTGACGCCGCCAGGCTGGCCTCGCTGGTCGTTGTGCTGATAAAACCTCATGTTGAAGCCCATGCGGAACTGGTGCGATCCGGAAATGATGCTCAGATTGTCGAGGATTTGCGGCGTCGTCACCGCCCGATTCGTCCGGGGCACCGCGCGGTAGGGGTAGCTGATGTTGGCGAACGAATACGGCGCGACATCAGGAAAACTCGGGTTCGCTTCCCCCTGGGTGAACAGGAACATGAATCGCGAGAAGCCGGCGGTGAATTCGTTGACGATCCGCGGCGAAATCACCCGCCGGTAGCTGACGGCCAGGTTGTGGCTCCGCCGGAAGACTTCCCCCATCGGCGGGAAGCCCGGGAAGACGACCGGGCGGCTGTTGTTCGGGTCTCCTCCGAGCGTGTTATTGTCGGCGAAAAGATACCGGCCGAAGATCGACGATTTGTCGTTGATCGTGTGGTCGATGCGTCCCATGATGTTCGGTCCCCGCACCCTGTACCCCGAATTCCAGAAGTAGGCCGCTGTATTCAGGCCGTCGCCCGAGGCGTAGGAATTCGGCTTCGGGAAGGTGTTCAACATGGACAGAATCTTTGGATCGCCGCCGATTCCGCGAGGGTCGTTCGCGTACATGTTGTAGGTGTCGATGCAGTTTCCGTCGGTCGGGCTCGCGCAATTGCGAATTCCCGGCCGCAGGGCGCCGGTCACCGGGTCCACCGTCTGGCTGTTCTGCGTGATCCGCACACCGTCAATCACCAGCGGGTTGCTGGGATCCGTCTTCAGATAACGGTATCTGCCGGAGAGCGCATCGGGCGTGTAGACCAGCGGTACTCCGCTGAAGACCTGGTTGATCGGCTGAGCCGTATTCAGCATGGTGGATTGATAGCTGCCGAAGAAAAACGTCCTGTTCTTCTTGATGGGTCCGCCCATCTCCCCGCCGAACTGATTGAGCTTCATGTCCGGTTTGGGATTGCGGAGCGCGTTGGCGAACCAGGCGTTCGCATTCAGCTTCGTGTTCCTGAGGAACTCGAAAACCGTCCCGTGGTACTCGTTGCCGCCGGACCGGGTCGCGATGGAAACGCTGGCTCCGGAGTTTCTTCCCTCTTCCGGCGTCGCGTTGTTGGTCGTGACCTTGTACTCCTGGACGTTGTCCGGGTTGAGCCGGTAGACGTTGTTGAGCGGATTGGGCACCGACGATTCGTTCGCCTCGATCCCGTCGATGGTTGTGTTGAAAGCGAAGTCTCGCGAGCCGTTCACGTGAACGCCGGTCCCCGCGCCGCCCTGCCCGCGCTGTACCACTCCTGGTTCAAGGACCAGCAGGTTCAGCGGGTTGCGCCCGTTCAAGGGCAGATTCACGATGGCCTGGCGCTCGATCACATTGCCGATGGACGCGTTCGAGGTCTGCAACTGCTCATAGGTGCTTACGACGCTCACGGTCTCGGTGGTCTCTCCCACCTCCAGCGTGACGTTGACCGTGATCGGCGAACCAACCTGCAGCAGGTTCCCGCTGCTCTTGAAGGCCTTGAAGCCCTTCATTGAGACCGAGACCGTGTAAGGTCCCACGGGGATTGACGGGAACGCGTAGTAGCCCGCCTCAGTCGTTGTCTGGCGGTAGTTGACCCCGGTCAGGTCGTTCGTGACGGTCACCTCCGCGCCCGGAATCACGCCTCCTGAGGGATCCGACACGACGCCGCTGATGGCCGACGTCGAAGTTTGCGCTCCGCCTGGAATCGATGCCAGGCAATAGATCAGGAGAAAAAAAGCAAACGACTTCACGCTCATGGCCCCACCTCGAAATAAGCTGAATGAAAGTAGTGTAAACCTTCCCAGGGGGCCGTGCGAGTTACTTCTTGGGGTAGTTCGGGCTTGCCTTGACTTCCAGAATCTGATTGACGTGCCGCTCGCTGTGTGCGGCGGTGGCCAGATACCACTGCATGGCGTCGATTTCGCCCAAGGCGGGATGCTTGTAGAAATGGTCCCTCAAGGGAGCCTGCGAGGCGCGGAAATCGGCGATCGTGCGGTCGCGCGCTGCCTTGAACGCGGCCAGCGCCGCAGGGCCGTCCTTGTATTTACCGCTCGGCTTAAAGGGTTCAGGAGCTTGCACTTTCGTGGTTCTCTGGGGCAAGGCTGCGAGGATTTTTGCATCCACTTCACGCGGCTTGGCCGCCTTCTTCTCCGGCGCCGCCGGATTCTTCATGACCGTTGCAATGATCTCCGGAACCTGTTCCTCCAGAAGAGCCAGATGTTCGATCACCTGTGCGATCGACCAAGCCTCGGGCGACGGCTTATAGTTCCATTGCGCCGTACTCAACCCGGACGTTGCGTCAAGGACCTGCTTCCTGGTCGCATGCAGTGCGCTGAGCCCGTAACTCCGGTCTGATTCCGAGATGCCTTGAGCCAGACAAAGCCCGCCGAGCGCAGTCCAAATGGCGATCGTCCTCATACAGCTACGGTACCAAACCCAGCTTCCGCTTTCGCTTCCAGCTAAAGAAGCCCCACGATCAGGCCGATAGGACATTGGAGCGTCATGGAACGTGTCTCCCCCGGCGACGCCGTTGTCAACGGCGTTTTGCCTGCGCCTCTGGAAACCTCCGAGATCCGGCCCGAACGGCTGCCGGATCTGAGCGACCTCCAGGTCAGCGCTTCCTTGCCGCGCATCCTCTTGGCGGATAGTGAGGATCTCGGACGCGCCAACATCCTTTTGGTCGACCGAACCGAAATCAACCGCCAACTCCTCAAAGGCATCCTCAAAGCCGGACCCTATAAGATCATCGAAGCGCGCGACACGCAGTCGGCCTTTGATCTGCTCGCCAAAGAACCCGTCGATCTCATCATCGCCGACGTGACCCCGGCCGGCGTCGACGGTCTCGAGTTCTGCCGCAGGCTCAAGGCGGACCGGGCCACTCGGCTGGTCCCTATTCTGATCATCGCCAGCGTTCACGGCTTCGACAACGAAGTCGCCTACCTCGATTCCGGCGCCGACGAGTTCCTGACTCGCCCGCTCCAGCCCGCCATCGTCCGCACTCGGGTCAAGACGATGCTGCGCAACAAACGCGTCGTCGACTCGCTCGAAGAGGCCGAAACCATCCTCTTCGCGCTCGCAGTTACAGTCGAGCACCGCGACAAGGAAACCGGAAACCACTGCCAGCGCCTTGCAGCTTTGAGCGTCTCCCTTGGGAAGGCCCTCGGGCTTCCCAACGACGACTTGCTCGCGCTCTACCGCGGCGGCTTCCTCCATGACATCGGAAAGATCGCCGTCCCGGACTCCATCCTCTTCAAGAAGGGCATGCTGAACGAGGAAGAGTGGGCGGTCATGCGGTCCCACACATGGAAAGGCGAACGGATCTGTTCGCCGATGCGCAGCCTCAAGCCGGTCCTGCCCATCATCCGCAATCACCATGAGAGATGGGACGGGACCGGTTATCCCGATGGCATGGCAGGCGAGGCCATCCCTCTTCTCGCTCGCATCCTCCAACTCGCCGATATCTACGACGCGTTGACCTCGCGCCGCAGTTACAAGTCCGCCTATACACCCGAGGAAGCGGTCGCCATGCTCGAGCGCGAGGCCGAGATGGGCTGGCGCGACGCGGAACTCGTCAGCGTCTTTTGCCAGATGGTCCGCGATCCCTCCTTCGTCACCCAAAGCGCCGCCCTGTTCGCCGCCGTCGAGGATGAAACCGAAAACGCCGCCCTCCAGTCCATGCTCGAGTCGCTGGCGCGAATGAGCCGCGAACTCCTGAAGTAGCCCGCCCTAACTCAGCAGTGTATTGGCCAGGAACGCGCAGACATAGGCCAACAGGCCCATGTAGGAGAACTGAATCGCCGGCCATGTCCATCCGCCGGTCTCGCGCCGCACTACCGCCACGGTTGACATGCACTGCATGGCGAACGCGAAGAAGATGAGCAAGGCAACCGCGCCTCCAAAGCTAAGGTCCTTCTGCAGCGCCGCCTGCAGCCCGGCGGCGTCCTTGCTGCCCTCCATGCCGTAAATCGTTCCGAGCGTTCCCACGATCACTTCACGCGCCGCCAGCGAAGTGATTAGGCCGATCCCAATCTTCCAGTTGAACCCCAGCGGCTCGATGACCGGCTCGATCGCCCGGCCCAGCGTGCCAGCCAACGACTGCGCGATCGGCGGCGGCCCCGCCTCCCCCGGCGGGACGCTCGCCAGGACCCACAACAGAATCGACACTGCGAGAATCACCGTTCCCGCGCGCTGCAAAAACGCCTTCGCCCGGTCAAGCAACCGTAATGCGACGGATCGCACGTTCGGAACCCGGTACGGGGGAAGCTCCAGCACAAACGGCGCCCTCTCGCTCTTCAGGACCGACGATTTCAGCAGCCGCGCCGTCGCCACCGCCGCCGCGAAGCCCAGCACATAGAGCCCCAGCAGAGCCGCCGCCCGTGTCTGCAAGACCGGCCCTAGAAATGGCTTCTCCGGAATAAACGCCGCGATGATGAGCGTATACACCGGCAGCCTCGCCGAGCACGTCATGAACGGCGCGATCAAAATCGTGGCCATGCGGTCCCGCTTGTTCTCGATCGTCCGCGTCGCCATGATCGCCGGAACCGCGCAAGCATAGGCCGACAGCAGTGGAATGAAGCTCTTCCCCTGCAGGCCCACCCGTGCCATCGTCCGGTCGGCGATCAATGCCGCGCGAGCCAAGTATCCCGAATCCTCGAGAATGGCTATAAAGAGAAACAGCAGCAGAATCTGGGGGAGGAACACCACCACGCTTCCCACGCCGCTCCACGCTCCCTCGATCAGCATGGAGCGCAGCCAGCCTTCCGGCAGCCGCGAGTTCAGCCACTCGCCGCTGGCCGCCACCAGCGACTCCAGGCCGTCCATCATGGGCTGAGCCCCGGCGAAAATCGTCTGAAACACCGCCCCGACCACCAGGAGGAACACCAGCGGTCCCCAGAGCGGATCAAGAAACACGCCGTCAAGCCGCCTCGACCACAGCGAGGGCGCCGGATGCTCGTACCCAGCCTCCCGCGTCAGGTCCCGCGCCCATTGCCGGCAGGCCGGCACGTTCTGGATGATCGGCAGCTCGATCGGTTTCGGGACCGCAATGCCCCCTGTCAAAAACCTCCCGATGAGACTGACGCCTTCTCCGGTGGTCGCGCTCACCAGCACCACCGGAACCCCGAGTTCGTTCGCCAGCGCTTCGGTGTCCACTCGACCTCCGCGCTTCCGGAGATCGTCCGCCATGTTGAGAACCACCAGCGTCGGCAGGTGCAGCGACAGGATCGGCGCCGCCAGTGAAAGATGCCTCGACAGGTTGGTCGAGTCCAGAACCAGGATCACACCGTCAGGCCGCTTCAGGCCCTCCATTTTGCCGCTCAGGACCGCCGCCGAAACCCGCTCGTCCTCCGATCGGGCGTTCAGCGAATAGATCCCGGGGAGGTCCACCAATTCCACGTCGTGGTGGCGCGGCAGTTGCGCCCGGCCAACGTGGTGCTCCACCGTCACCCCAGGGAAGTTCGCCGTCTTCTGCCGCAGTCCTGTCAGCCTGTTGAACAAGGTCGACTTGCCGCAGTTCGGCGGGCCGATGATCGCGACAAGCCGGTGCGTTGAGCTCTCCAACGATCTACTCGCTTTCCACGAGGAGATGCAAGGAAGTCTCCTTACGGAGAGCGATTTCAGTGCCTTCCACGCGATACACTCTGGGGTCCCCGCCGGGCGCCGATCCCACCACTTTGACTGGGTGGCCCGGCAGGAAGCCTAGCTCCATCAGCCGCCCTCCCAAATCGGGCGGCAGGTCGATGCGCGCCAGGATCGCTTCTTCGTCCATCGCCAAATCGGCGACCGTCCGCTCCCTGCCATGCTTTCTCTTGAAACTCACTTGCATTTCCACTTTCAGTATAGGACCTGCCCCGCTCCTGCGTGGACTGATACGGTCTTTCTGGTGCTACAATCACGACCGTGGCGGGCGAGGCTCCGAAACGATCTTACATGCGACATGAGGTTTGTCGCCTGCTTTCCATTCGCGAGAGCACGCTCGAGCAATGGGAAAGTCACGGATTCATCGCCGCCGCCGAGCGTTACGAGTTTCGAGATCTCGTTGCACTGAGAACTCTGAAAGAACTCCGCGCCAAACGCGTCGGGCCCGAGCGCATCCGCATGGTGCTGGCCAGTCTCCGGCAGAAGCTCAACGGCGTCTCCGATCCTCTGCAGCAGCTCAAGATCTTCACCGATGGACGCAGGCTTTCCGTTCAGGTCGACGGCGCAAAAATGGAAGCCGTGAGCGGGCAACTCCTGCTCGACTTCGACTCCGTCGAAATCAAACGTCTCCTCGCTTTCCCTTCGCAGCGGGCTGAGGAGACTCTCGCCGCCGCGATCGAAGCCAAGCGGCGCGAGGCGCGTCTCTGGTTCGAGCGCGGCGTCGAGATGGAACAGTCGGGCGCCGCTCCCGATAGAATCCTGGCCGCCTACCTCAAGTCCCTCGAATTCGATCCCGACGCCGCCGAAGTCCATATCAACATCGGAACTGTCTACTTCTCGATGAAGAAGTGGCCTGAAGCCGAAAAACACTACCGCGCCGCTCTTCAACTCCGGCCGGCCTACGCCATGGGATGGTTCAATCTCGGCAACGTCTACGACGAGCTGCATTCATGGGAGCAGGCTCTGGAATGCTACCTCCATGCCATTGAGATCCAGCCCGACTATGCCGACGCGCACTACAACGTCGCCCTGCTCCATCAGGGCATGGGAGACACCATGAAGGCCCTTGCTCACTGGCGCGTCTATCTGAAGCTCGACCCAACCGGCTACTGGGCCGGCATCGCCCGCCGCGAAGTCCAGAAGCTGCGCCGGGAGGCCGTCGTTCACGGTGCTTGAGTTGAAGGAAGACGATCTGAGATGAACCTGCTGCTGCTCGCCGCCGCTTTGCCCCGCGTGCTCATCATCGGCGATTCGATCTCCATGGGCTACACCCCCTTCGTTCAGAAGGAGCTCGCCGGGACCGCCGAAGTGATCAGAATCGGCGAGAACGGCGGACCCACCTCGAACGGCGTCGCCAAACTCGACGAATGGCTTGCCCGGTCCCGGTGGGACGTCATCCACTTCAACTTCGGGCTCCATGATCTGAAGCGCATGGAGGATGGCGCGCCCCAGGTTTCACTCGACGAATACGAAAAGAATCTTCGCGCCATTGCCGGCAAACTCAAGCAGACGGGCGCAAAGCTCATCTGGGCTTCCACAACGCCCGTGCCGGAAGGGAAAGTGAGCCCTCCTCGTCTTCCCGCGGACGTCCCCCGCTATAACGAAGCCGCCCTCCGCGTCATGACGGAAATCGGTGTCGCCGTCAACGATCTCTACGCCCACGCCCTCGCCAATCTTGCCGCCTGGCAAAAACCCGTGAACGTCCATTTCAACGATGCGGGCTCGCAGGGCCTGGCCGCGCACGTCGCCGCCGCCATCCGTGAAGCACTCCCCAAACCGGCCCCATAACCCGCTGCGATACGATGCTTGGGGAGTTGTCAATGACAACCCGGCGCTCTTTTCTGTTCGAGGCCGGCGCCGCGCTCGCCGCCGGGTCTTCAGATCCGTGGCTGGAGGCCGCCGCCATCCGCGCCAGAATCAAGCCGCCGAAGTTTCCGTCGCGGATCTTCCCCATCACCCGCTATGGCGCCAGGCCTGACGGCGTATCCGACTCCACTGCAGCGATCCGCCAGGCCGTCGCCGATTGCGCAGCCGCCGGCGGCGGACGCGTCCTCGTTCCCGAGGGAAGATTTCTCACCGGTCCCGTTCATTTGAAAAGCGGCGTTGAACTGCACGTAGCCGCTGGCGCGACGCTCGCCTTCACGCAGGACCCCAAGGCCTACCTCCCCGCAGTTCTGACCCGATGGGAAGGCATGGAGTGTATGGGCTACTCCCCGCTGATCTATGCGTATGGTCAGAAGAACATCGCCGTGACCGGCAAGGGAACCCTCGACGGCCAGGCGGACTCCGCTCACTGGTGGCCCTGGAAAGGCCAGAAGCAGCACGGCTGGAAGCAGGGAGATCCTCATCAGGGGCCCGCGCGAAACAAGCTCATGGAAGCCTGCGAACGCGACACGCCCGTCGCGGACAGGCGCTTTGCCGAAGGCTCCTTTCTGCGCCCGCAGTTCGTCCAGCCCTATCGATGCTCAAGCGTCCTCATCGAAGGCGTGACCATCGTCAACTCCCCGATGTGGGAGGTTCACCCGGTGCTCTCAACGAACGTCACCGTCCGCGGCCTTAACATCAGAACTCATGGTCCGAACAACGACGGCTGCGACCCTGAATCCTGTCGCGACGTGCTCATCGAGAAGTGCGCGTTCGACACCGGCGACGACTGCATCGCCGTCAAGAGCGGACGAAACCGGGACGGCCGGCGCGTGAACGCGCCCTGCGAGAACGTCATCGTCGCCGGTTGCCAGATGAAGGACGGCCACGGCGGCGTCACCATCGGCAGCGAAGTGAGCGGCAGCGTGAGAAACGTCTTCGCCGAACAGTGCCGCATGGACAGCCCCAACCTCGACCGCGCTCTCCGCCTCAAGACCAACGCCGTTCGCGGCGGCGTCATCGAAAACGTCTATATGCGGAACGTTACCATCGGGCAGGTCGCCGACGCCGTGCTCCATGTGGATTTCCTTTACGAAGAAGGCGCCAAGGGCGAATTTATGCCAACGGTCCGCAACATCCGCATGACCGGGGTGACGTGCAGGAAGAGCCGCTACGTCCTCTATCTGCGCGGCTTCGAGAAGTCCCCGATCGACGGCGTTCTGCTGGAGGATTGCGCTTTTGACGGTGTCGCCCGCGCGGACGTGATCGAGAACGTCAACGGACTCGTCCAGCGCAATGTCCGGGTGAATGGGGCGGATCGCTAAAGCCCCAGAACCCGGCGGAACTCGCCGGCGAAATCGGTCATGCGCATCTCGCCCGTCCGCGCGGGCTTGATGCCGGGTCCCCAGAGGACGAAAACAGCCCTGTAGCGCGCCGGCCAGTGGCCGTGGTTGCCCACTTCATGGGGCTTGGTTTCGGCTTCCCCCTCCGCCGCGCCGCCGAACATCACGTGCGGCGCGGACTCGAACACCGCCCGGTAGTTGAGCAAATCGGGAGCGAACCGCGCGAGTTCTTCACGGGGGATCCGCCGGCCGATCGCGCTCTGCTTCGCCAGCCACGCCTCGCTTCGATCGTCCTCCGCGGCGGCGATTCCGCCCATCGCCTGAATTCCGCCCGTCATCCCATCGCGCTTCATCAACACGCGCAGGTGGACCACCTTGTCGACGCGCTCGAATCCGTGGTCGCTGACCAGGGCCAGCGCATACTCCTTCGGCAGATCGCCGAGGATTGAGCCAAGCAGTTCGTCGGTGTACTCGAGCACGGCGTTGGCCTCGGCAGTGAATGGCCCGTTGTAGTGCGCTTCCGCGTCGAGGTCGACGAAATGGAGCGCGATGAAGTCCGGCTTCACTTCGCGAAGCAGATACCTGCAGGCGAGCGCCCGCGTCCGGTCGTTCATCCACTCCTGGGCGAAGGATGGAAACTCCGCGCTGATGCGCCCGGCCAGCCCCGGCGTGGCCTTCTCCAGGACGGACCGTGTATCCATCGCGCCGCCATTGCGCCGCCGGAAAAACTCGGGCAGGTTGTAGTCGATCTCGTCCGTGACCGTCACCGGCCAGGTGATCGCGGCGCTTTTCCGGCCTGCTTTGCGAAGCTCGCTCCAGATCGCAGGTCTCTTGAGGAGACTCGTTTCCCAGTAATAGTCCCCGCCTTCGGATCGCGGACGCCGGTTGCCCAGGATGCCGTGCTCGCGCGGCGGGACGCCCGTCAGCATCGTCGTGTGCGACGGCCATGTCACCGTGGGGACTTCGCCCACAACGCCCTCCGCAACACGTCCTTCCTTCATCAGCCGGCGCACGTTGGGGATCTTCAACCCGAGCTTGTCTGCATCGGACAGGTACCGCCAGTCGAGCCCGTCCACCGAGACCACGAGCAGTTTTCGCTCCTGCGCGGAGGCCGTCTCAACGGCCAGCAATACGGCCAGGATGAGCAGGCCGGAGCGCATCAGAATCTGATCCTTGCGCCCAACTGGATCTGACGCGAATTCAGCGCGGACGTGGGCCGGAGAAGGTCCGCCGCGTCATATCTGTTCACGACTGCGCCGGTGCAGCCTCCGACGCCGCAGGCCGGGTTCGTTGAGTTTAACAGGTTTTCCGCCTCCGCGATGAAATCGAGCCGCACTCGCTCTTTATACAGCGGGAAGCTTCGGCTCAAGCGGAGATTGAGTTCGCTGAAGGAGGGCCCGGTCAGTGAGTTCCTGGGCGTGAACAGAGGCCGATCGTTGTTGTTGCTGTCGCGGTTCAGGTCGGACCCCTGCACCAGGTTGACGGGGAAGCCGGAACCGTAAGTGTAGTTGGGCGCGAACATCCAGCCGTTCACGATCGCTTCCGCCGTGCGATTGCCCGCGATCCGCGGTTCCCATACGGCCGCCAGCGTGAACCGGTGCCTTTGGTCGGCGGAAGCGCTGCCGCGATCCCATCGGATGTTGGAAGGGTCGGTCACAGGGCTGCCCGAATCGCCGGAGCTGTCGTTGTCGTTGATGGAGTGCGAGAGCATGTAATGCAAGCCGAACTGCAGGCCCCGGCTATAGCGCTTGTTCACGCTGAGAAAGCCCGCGTGTGAATTGCTGTTGGCTACGCTGCGCAGTTCGAAGACCTGGTTGAAGCGCGTGTCTGGCCGCACGCCGCCGTAGACCGGCCGCCCGTCGGCCAGGGCGCCGGTCGGGGCGCCCGTGTTGGTGTCAATCGTCAGCGGAGCGCGGTGAGAGCCATAGAACAGCCAACCCGCCGTCACACTCAGATCCGCGACGATCTCCTGTTCGATCTGCAGATTCGCCTGGTGCGCGTACATGGACCGGAAATCCTGCGCGAATACCGTCACGCTGGGCTTTACGCCAAACGAGGGATTCGGCGACGTCAATCCTGTAGGGTAGGGCGGCGACGCAGGGTCCGCCCCGTTGATGCGGTAGGTCGTCACGCGTACGCCGTCGCCGCGCACCACCGCCGAAAGAAGACGCAGATTCGTCGTGTCGTAGAAAAGTCCGTAACCGCCGCGGACGACGGTCTTCTTCATCGGAGTCAGCGCGAACCCGAAACGAGGCGCAAAGTTGTTCGTGTCGTTCGGGACCGCCATCGACCCCGCCACTTGGCCGGTTGGACTCAGGAATGGGTAGTCGACCAGCTCATACCGGATTCCGAAATTCAGCGTCACTTTCCGGCTGACGCGCCAGTCGTCTTGAATGAAGTAGTTGAACGCCTGCGTTCGCGTCCGTGCCGTGTTGTTCCCGAAACTTTGAGTGAGCTGCGTGTAGGTGAAAGGCCGTCCGGTCGCCGGGTTCTGGACTTTGTTGATGGTGTTGAGGTATTGATTCAACGGAGTCACGCCCGGAAGGCCGCCGAACGTGTAGGTCATGCTCAGCCTGTCGAATTGGTCGACCAGCGTCGTTGAGAAATCGAGTCCCAGTTTCAGCGTATGCGCGCCCAGCCGGATGGACAGGTTGTCGATGAATTGGTTCTGTACTTCGTTATATCTTTGGGCCGCCGACCCGTTGGAGCCCAGGTTGGCGACGCCGGTGATTTGCGTGACGGGTCCGATCACTCCCGAGACCGGCGGGCGGAAGAACTCGCGCCGCAAATCGCCGAAGCGGAACTCGTTGACGATCGCCGGCGACGCCATCGTCGTCCACTGCGCGGCGGTGGAGTCCTGACGGTCGTCGAAGTTATTGCCGGCGCTCTTCACCAGCAGGCCGCCCGACGTGTTGAACTTGGACGGAGTGAAAAAGTAGTTGTACCGGACGAAGCCGAAATTCCGGTCGTTCACGCGATAGTCGAGCCGTCCAAGATACATCTGGAACCGTTGCGCGAAGGGCGCGGCGCCGAGTTCGCTTTCGGGGATGGAAAGGGCCGCCGCGTTCGCCGGAGTGATCGTGATGGGGCGCGGCTGGTCGAGCGGATGGTATTCCGCGTTGACGAAGAAGAACAGCTTGTCCTTGACGATGGGCCCGCTCAAGGTTCCGGCGTAGACGGCGCGCTGCTGGAAGGGGTCCGTCGCCGCCAGCGACGGCCTCGCGATCAGGCCCGGCCTGCGAACCAGCCAGAGGAAATCGCCGTGCACCTGATTGGCCCCGCCGCGCGTCACCATGTTGACGATGCCGCCCACCGTGCGGCCGTATTCCGCCGACATCGCATTCTGCACGACGTTGATCTCGCCGATGGATTCCGTCGAAAAGACGCCGAGCCGAAGCTGGCCTCCGCGCTGCGTGTTGTCGAGGCCGTCGACGGTGAAGCCTCGGCGAGGCATTCCCCCGAAGGCGAACTGCGTCGTCCCGAATTCGTCGTCGCGCCTCCCGATCACTCCCGGCGCGAACAATGCCAGGTTCTGCACGTTCCGCGCGACGGAAGGCATGTTGAGCACCGCGCGCGTATTGAGTCCGCCCTGCACCGCGGGTTCGAGGGCCAGGATGGAGGCGTCCGCCGTGACGTTCACCGTCTCCTGGCTCGACGCAACGCGCAACTCGACATTGAGCAGCGTCGACTTCCCCGCCTGCACCGTGACAGGCCCCTGAGTCCACGCGCCAAAGCCCGAGGCCGTGACCGTGACTTCGTATCCGCCAAGAGGCAAAAGCGCCAACTCATATTGGCCCGTTTCGGCCGAAAAGACCTCGCGAACGAATTGCGTTGCAGTGTTTACGGCGCGCACGCGCGCGGCGGGAACGCGCGCGCCCGATGCGTCTGTGATGATCCCTTGAATGCTGCCGTTCACAAGCCCGGTCTGAGCCGGCGAATGGGTCGCAAGAACAAGCAGGGCGAAGAGACACAGCAAGAGCGGCCGGATGGTTTTCGTCATTCGCCTTCCAGCTTAGGGCGCGGCGATGACAGCGGGACGACCGTTCAGTAAGAACCGGATGACAGCGGAGTGAGTCTAGACTTCCAGCTTCCACGGCGCCCGGTAGCGCGCCTTCAAGTGAGGCTTCACCGCGTCCTGCTTCACCGTCCAGTTCTTCTCGTCCCAATCGAGCCAGGTTTTGTGCCTCATGGAAAGATTGCCGAGAATGCAGACGGTGGAGGAACGCACACAGGTTTCGATGTCGCTCACCGGTTTCTGACGGCTCTTGATGCAGGCCAGGAAGTTCTCCCAGTGGGGCACGTTCATCTGCGACATGTCGGCCATCTTCTCCCAGGCCGCCGGCTCTACCTTGGAACCGCGGTTGGGCGTCAGCCAGCACCCTGAACGGTTCAGGATGAGCGTCGCCTCGGTCCCGTGAATCGACGTCGCCGCTCCATGTCCGAACATCGGCATCGGATTGCACGTACGGCTTTCGTAGCTTGCGAGAAACTTCGGATAGTGGAATGTCGCCAGCATCGTGTCCGGCGTTTCGATGTTGTCCTTCACATAGAACCGCTGGCCCATGGCAGAGACCGATTTCGGCATCACCTCGTCGAAACATTGGTGAAGCGGATCAATCAGGTGAACGCCCCAGTCGGTCATCGCGCCGCCGGCATAGTCCCAGAAATAGCGGAATGTGGGGAACCGCGCCGATTCGACGCCCCAGCGGTTCGCGTTGAACGGGACTTTGGGCGCGGGGCCCAGCCACATCTCCCAATCGAGCCCCGCCGGGGGCGCCGAGTCAGCAGGGTTCCCATACCCTTTCTCCGGAGTCATTCCGGCCTGCCAGGCGTGGCAGAACGTGACTTCGCCGAGCATGCCGCTCTTGACCAGCTCCGCGGCTTTCTTGAAATAGCCGCCCGAGCGCTGCATCGTTCCCGCCTGCACCACGCGCTGATACTTCCTCGCGGCGGCCACCATCTTCTGGCCTTCTTCGACATAGACGCATGCCGGCTTCTCCACGAAGACGTCCTTGCCCGCCTTGCACGCCTCCACCGTCATGTAGGCGTGCCAATGATCCGGAGTGGAGATGCAGACCGCGTCAATGGACTTGTCGGCGATGATCTCTCGGAAGTCCTTGACCGTCTTGATTCCCTCGATCCCGCCCTTGCGGGCCGCGGCTTCGGCGCGCTCGAGCGCCGGCTGGTAAACGTCACACAGCGCCGCCGGCTGGATGCCCGGCGCCTTCATCGAATAGCTCAGGTTGCCGGAGCCCATCGCACCGAGTCCGATGAACCCGACGGCAACGCGGTCATTGGCGCCCTTCACGTCGCCAGTAAAAAGAGATGTCGTGAACGCCGCGCCGGCGGCGGAGAGAACCTGTCTGCGGTCGACCATGGATCAGCCTTTCGCAGATGATTCTATCTTGTTCCCTGCACCAGTTTCTCCACCAGCCCCGCGATCCTCTGGTGCTCCACCGCCGAATTGGTTCTCAGCACGTTCGACATGAGCGTTACCAGATAGACCCGCCCGGCGCTTTCCACAACCGCCACGGAATTCATGATGTTCGTCTTGTTGCCTGCATACGCCTTGCACGTGAACCCCGGCTCAGCTTCGCACTCGAAGAAGGAACCCGATTTGAAGAAAACGCCCGCGTTGTTCAAGGCCGGCGCGGAGGCGTAGCGGTACCGCGGCCGCGCGAAGTAGATCAGCCGCTTCAGCTCCAGGCTCGACCATTCATCCACCAGCCTCCCCTGCTCCATCCGCACCAGCCATCGCAGCAGCTCCCGCGGCGTGCCGTAGCTTTTCGCTCCGGGGAAAACGCTGCTGCCGCCGCTCGTGAACATCGTCCCAAGCCGCAGCCTCCCGGTGTCGATGCCGGCTTGTGTGAGCGGGTCCTCCAACGTCTCCAGCGCCATCTTCCCCAACTCCGGCTTCGGCGTCGAGCCGAGAAACGACTTCTCCTCCGCCGGCGCCGGAGGATACCTCGTTCCGAACTTCCGCAGCAGCACGGCCTCTTTCCAGCAGAAGCTGCCCGCGGCGTTCGAGCTTTGGCTCAACATGTGGTCGAGCCACTCCCACAAGCTGAACTTGTCGCCGATCGCGATGCGGCGGTTCACCACCGCCGTGCTTCCAGGTTCGAAAAACGGCACGGTTTTGCCGTCTCGATTTACGAAACCGTCGGCCGCGCGGATGGTCTCCCTTAGCACGCGCTCCCTCTCCGCCTGCGGCGGGTAAACTCGCTTGAGAGCGTCCATCATGCCCGTGGCCACCAGCAGTTTGCCCACACTGCCTGGAAGCAGCGCCTCATCCTCCCGCACTCCCGCATAGCGCGGCTTCGAGGGATCCGTAATGTCCAGCAGAGCCATCCCGTAGCTCTGGTTCCGGCCGCCGAGAATCGCCTCCAGGCCCTGCTGCAGCGCGGCGTCCCTGGCCATCCCCGCCGTGACGTCGAGCTTCGGATTGCCCAGCAGCCGCAGTTGGATCCTGTCAGCCGTCCACTGCCCTCCAGCAGGGGTCTTCGGGCCCTTCACCTGGCCTGCTGCCGCAAGCCGGTACCCTTCGAGCCGGCGGATTCCCGTCCGCTTGCCGCTGTCCAGCGGATACGCGCAAAGCAGCGACGCGCCCAGCGCGAAAACCGGCAGCCGCCTCATGGCCGCCCCACCCCGGCGTTGAGATTCACCTGCCGCGATCCGGTTCCCGAGCCTTCGATCGACGCCAGCGCCTCCAGCGTTTTCGTCTCGCGATATCGCGAGAGCGGCCTGATCTGGAACAGCCACAACTCGCCCTTGGCGAAGCCGAATTCGATGTCCCACGGCAGCAGGTTGCCTTGCGCGTCCTTCTCGGGCGGGAACTTGCTTCGCACCTCGTCAGCCAACTGCCTCACCTGGGCGATATCCGCTTCACTCAATACGTAGTCGGAGCCCGTCGTCGGCAGGAAAACGAAGCCGCCTCTCTCGGAGAGCAGCTTCCTGTAAGGCGCCCGCGCCTGCGCCAGCAACCTCACCTCGCCGTTCTTCTTGAGCAGCAGCGATTCCGCCACTCCGCCGTCCACCACCGCCGCGACGCCTTCACTCGTGTTCACCGTCAGCTCCGACATGTCCAGCGTCTCCAGGTTCGCCGTCGCGATCACGCCCGATTTGTCGTTCCCCACGCTCTTCAGCAACACCACCGAGGGGTAGACCTCCGCGCTCGAAACCAGAGCCTGCGACCTCCATTCGTATGCGCGCTCCTCATAGGGCGACGCCCAGACCTCCTTGATGGCTTCCAGAATCTTCTCCGACCCCACCACGTTCGGAACGGTCAGATTCAAGCCCGCTCCCGTGAACTGGGGCAGGTCTTCCGCGTTGGTGTCGCTGCGGACGAAGACGCCATACTTGCCGTCCTCGCCGAAGACCAGCCGCATCTTCTTCAGCAGTTCCGCGCTGAACGCCGAATCCAGCTTCATGCCTCGAATGGCGGAGCGGATCTCCTTCAGTTTGGGCCGCATATAGTCGCGAACCTGATCGGGCGACGCCCCGCCGGCTCGCATTCTGGCCGCCTCCTCGAAGCTCGTCTTCACTCGATCGAGCACGCTCTCGCCCGTCGCGTCCTTGCGCGACGCATGCCAATGGTAGACCCCGAACGGAATGACGATCCCCGGGGCGACCCTTGAAGGGAAGAAGCGTTTCAACTCTCCGAGATTCGCCGCCTTCGGCCCGGACCGCACGCCCGAATCCGCGCCAGTCGTCTCCTCCAGCGTCTTCAGCGTCCTGTCCGCGAGATTCGTCTTGCCCGTATCGAGAGCGATCTTCTCGCGAATCGCCGTCGCCTTCTTCCATTGCGCCTGCTCGTCCGCTCCAAGGCTCTTCCAGGGCCTCAGCACCACCGTCCCTCCCGGCGTTACCGCGAAGAACATCTCCTCCCCCTTGTGCTTTCGCAGCATCGGCAGCAGCGACGACGGAACCGTCGCGTTGGGAATCCCCAGATTCGCGGCGAGCAGTTGCGCGTGCGAGAGCGCGTTGCCGCTATCGAGCGTGAGGATCCCCTTCATCGGCTTGAGGTCGGCCGCCGTCGCCGGAATGACATACATGCGGTCCGGCTGAATCGACATCGCCTCTTCCGCGCTTTCGAAGATCTCCAGCCGCGCGATCGCGATACCGGGGTTCAGCGCGCTCACGCCCTGAACGCTCCCCGACTCGAGAAAGCGGTGCTTCCGCCCAACCTGCAAGTCGGCATCCTGAGCGATCGCCTCGATGCGATTCGCGAAAGCCAGGATCGCGCTGCCTCGCAGGAGCTCGTCCAGCAGCCCGTCCGCGTGGGGATGCAGAATGCGGTAACGCTCCACCGCTTCCCCCACTTCACGCGTCACAGCCGCGCGCGACCACTCCAGGGCGCTCTCAAGATAATCCGCCAGGTCCTCGTACTCCGCCGCCGTCACCTGATCCTTGCTCACAACGCGGTCCAACTCCATCTCCAGAGCCTGCTGCTGCCGCCATGAAAACAGTCCCAATCCGGTCCCGTAACGGATCCAGCCGCGGATCTCCTCCAGGCGCTCGCGGCGGCTGCCGTTCTTCGTCGCCTTGAGCCCGGCGCGCTGCGCCAGTTCATGCAGCCGGAGCAACTCGTCGGCGATCACCACGGCCTGCCCCCCCTTCAGCCCAGGGGAACTCAGTTTCTTCCGAAGCTCCATCGCCAGGTTGGCTTCCCTCATGAAGTCCCACCCAGGCGGCATCTGCTCCTCCTGATACTCCTCCTTCATGAGCCGGATCAACTCCTGATAGGCCGCGGAATTCGCCGGCTTCCTGTCCCGAACAAAACTCTCAACCTTCGCCACATCGTCCGGCTCGGGCTTGGAATGGATCTTCCCACGCAGCGGCTGGAAGCTCCGGTCTTCCTCGGCAAGCGCCGCGGAGAGGGACCGGATGCGCTTCACTCGATTGCTTTCCTGCCCGTGCGGCGTCGCCGCGGCCGTCAGCATCGCAAGCAGATAGTTCCTGGCGACCCACTCATGATCGCTCAGCAGCGCAGACAGCAGCCGGCGCCCTTCCTTCGCCTCATCCTCCGCTTGCCGCACCCCGCGCCTGGAATAGGTCTTGGAGTAGATCCAGCCGTGATCCCGCTCCGTCAGGTAATTCAACATGATCATTTCGCGCAGCCAGTAGTAGTTGCGTTTAGCGTCCAGGAAGTCTTCGAACGGCAGACCGGCAAGAAACCGCGCCAGGCGGTAGTCGAATGCTTCCAGCTTGCGCGCAGCGTCCGAAGGCGCGGCGTGCTGGAATCCCGCCTGCCGCCCGCAGGGCGTCCCCGCCGGAGGCAGGACCCGGCCGTCCTTGCAGTACCACTGAATGGCCCCGAAAGGACCCCGCGGATCCTTCTGGATCAGTGAGAAGAGCCGCTTCACTTCAGCTTTCTGGGCGTCTGTCAGCGCGGGCAGGGGGGCTTCCGCCTGCAGGGCGAACGAGGCCAGGATGAGAACTCCCCAGCGAAGAATACGCATTGTTCTAGCAGTCTAGCGAATTCACGCTTCGGCCACTATCCACTTCGCGGCTCCCTTCGGAAGCTCCACAATAGGACCAAGATGCAGTTCACGCGCCGCGCTTTCGTCCTGCCCTGCCTGATCGCCGGGGTCGCCGCACTGGCGTTGGCATCGCTTCTTTTCGTCGCTTCGCGAAGCCTCTTCAACGCCGATCACTTCGGAGCCAAGGCAGAACAGTCGCTGACCGATCCCGGCGTGGCCGCGGCCTCCGCTGAGTTTGTCACGCAGGCTGTCGTGAAGAGCAGGCCGGACCTGATCGCCGTCCGGCCCCTGATTCTCGCCGCCGCCAACGTCCTCGTGGATACACGAGGTTTCCAGGCGCTGGCAGGCAAGGGCGCGCGGCGGCTTCACCAGGCGGTGTTCAGCGAGGGCGCCCGCCGTATTCTCCTCTCCTTGCCCGACCTGCAGATTCTCATCAGCTCCGCGATCGAGCAGGCGAGCCCGCAGCTTGCCGCGAAAATCCCGAAACAACTCGAGTCCACCGTCGCCACGATCGGTGGAGACCGGAGGATCGCTCTTGTGTTGGACGGGCTGCGCATCGCCGAGCGGATCGCGTCTTTGTGGGCCGCCCTCTTTCCCGCCGGAGCCTGCCTCATCGTGCTGTCGATCTGGATGGCGCGCAACCGGCGCCGCGTTCTCGCCCGTGCGGGCATCGGCCTTACCGCAGCGGGAATCCTTCTCCTGGGCGTCATCCCGGCGATCCGCATCGCCCTCCATCTTGCCGTCGCGGATCAGCTCACACGCGGGTTGCTCGCGGGGCTGGCCATCTCCTATCTCTCCGAACTCCGTGATTGGGGACTCTTCTTCACCGGCCTCGGTATCCTGATGACCGCAGGCGCGAGCTCCTTCCTTGAGGAAGTGGACCCGGTACTGCGTCTGCAAAAACTCGGCAACCACCTCGTGCATCCGCCGGCGAAGCCCACAGGCCGCCTCGGATGGGCGCTCTCCCTTCTTGCCGCTGGCTCGCTTTGCGTGGTCTATCCGCACGAGGTTGCCACGGCGGTCGTGATGCTGGCCGGGATCGGGGCCGCGTTCCTCGCCGTGCGCGAAGTCTTCCGGCTCGTTCTAAAGTACATAGCGCCCCAGGTGCAGGATCTGGAGAGCCAGGACGCTCCAAACCTTGTCCCGGCCATGGCGGGCGTCGCGCTGCTCGCCGGGCTGCTTGCCGCCGGATGGATCTTCTGGCGCAACCCGGCGGCGAAGCCCGTCCCGGCCTCGGCGCGCGCCTGCAACGGGTCGCCCTCGCTGTGCGGGAAGCCGGTCGGCCAGGTCGTCTTCGCCGGCGCCCACAACGCCATGTCCAGTCAAGACATTCCGCAGTGGCTCTTCCCCCATCATGAAGCGGGCATCCCCCGTCAGCTCCAGGACGGGATCCGCGCTCTACTATTCGACGTGCACTATGGCTTCCCCGGCGGCGCCCGCGTCAAGACGGATCTTGAGAAGGAACCCCTCACCGAAAAGGTACGCCAGGCCGTCGGCTCTGAAGGACTCAAAGCCGCCATGCGCATCCGCGACAGGCTCGTGGGCGTGGACGAGGGGAAGCGCAAAGTCTATCTCTGCCATGGCCTCTGCGAATTGGGCGCCTACGAGCTGAGGCCCGTCCTCGCCGGGATTCGCGAGTTTCTCGTCGCCCACCCCGATGAAGTCCTGTTGCTCATCGTGGAGGACTACGTCTCTCCCCAGGACCTCGCCGCCGAGTTCGAGGCCTCCGGCCTCGCCCGGCTCGTCTATCGAAGCGCTCCGCAAGCCGGGTGGCCCACGCTCCGCGAACTGATCGCCGCCGATACCCGCGTTATCGTGTTTACCGAGTCCGGCAGGCCAGGCGTTCCGTGGCTTCGGCCCGCCTTCGAGTCCTTCAAGGAAACACCCTACAGCTTCCACTCCCCTGCTGAGTTCACCTGCGCGCCGAACCGCGGCGGCGACGCCGGCGCCCTCTTCCTGATGAACCACTGGATCGAGACGACGCCTGCGCCAAAGCCAAGCAACGCCGCGGCCGTCAACGCCTACGACGTCCTCATGAAGCGCGCCTCGCAGTGCCGCGATGAACGGAAGCAGATCCCCAACATCGTCGCCGTCGATTTTTATCGCACCGGCGATTTGCTCCACGTGGTCAACGAATTGAACGGAATTCCCTCACGCACGAAAGCGCGCTGACCTTCCGCCCTCTGGACCTGCGGCCGGAGGGGCGGCGCTTCAGGTCTTCCTTCTCCTCAGCCAGTTGAGCAATCGTCTTCGCCAGCCGTTCGCTCCAGGCTGGTCCAAGTCGCGCCGCCGGGCCCGCAGGACGTATCCGCCCTTAGGCACCTCCAGCACTACCGGATCCCCGGACCCCTCCGATTCGTAGTACTTCGCCAGAAGGGATCGCAATCGCGAAGCCTCCACACGGACGGCCGAGTCGACCTTCGAGTCATACCACTCCCTGCCGAACACCTCCACCGCCACCGTGTATTCCTTTACCCCCTCCTCCGCGCCCGCCAGTCTCTTCCGTCCCAAGTACCGCAAAAGCTGTCTGGCGCGTCCCGCTCTGGCGAATACGGCGCTCGCCGCCGCCCGCTCCACCGCTTCAAGGATCTGATCCCCCGGCGCCTCTCTGGCGCTCGAGCTCATTTCACCCTCAGTAACGTCCCGCGTAACGGCCCGAAACAAAACGTAACGGCTGAATCCGTTGTTGTTTGCCATATACTGTTCAAAGCGGAATCCTGGGCTCGCAATTTCGATCGGAGGGAAGAACTATGCAACGACTGCTCCCGTTTCTCGTCATCGCCTCGATTGGCGGACTTCATGGACACGCGGCGCTCCTTGTCTCTGCGGATGCAGGGGCGTTTGCGGTGCAAGGGGATTCCAACGATTACGGAGGCGTGACCATCATGTCGGCCCGCGTGAGAGCATTGGGCGATAGTTATGTCGGCCCCGGCGCACTGGGCGACTTCGACCTTTGTGCGAATTGCCCCCCCGGCTACGGCCGGTCCGAAGCGAATGGGGCCGTCGGCTCCCTGAAAGCCGGCGGCGGCGTGTCGACCGCGGGGCCCGGCAACGGCGGCGGCAGCGCCACGATTTTGGACACGATCACATTCCTAACCTCCAATCCCAAAATCACCTTGAAACTGCACGGCGAAATCAGGGCCTCTGATGATCCCAATGCTTATGCCGAAATGACCTTCCAGATCTTCATCCCAGCCTCCGGGGAAGAGGGTAGCGTGGACCAAATCCTTTTCGGCATTGTCGCCTGGGAGCAGGATGGCGACCCCCGCCATACCATCTATGGCCCCATGGCCGGTGTGTACGCGATCGAAAACGCCGCGGGAATCCCGAACCCGTTCGATTTCATCCTGGACGTTCCGCCATACCTACTCCTGCTGAACGACACGCTCACTGTCGGTTTCGAGCTCGCGGCGGGCGGCGGAGCGGATAATAATGAGGTGTTGGCCGAAGCGATCTACGACAAATCCGCCTACCTGGGAATCCTCGGCGAGTATGAGTCGGCGAACGGATACAGCTACCTCGGCGCGCCGGAAGACGAGGGGGCTCCAGTCCCTGAACCCCAGACCGCCGCGCTCACACTCGCCGGACTGGGTTTGGCCCTCATTTCCCGCCACGCGCGAAAGGGCCGGGCGTGAGCCCGCCTCATTTCCGTTGAACCAGTGGGTTGAGAACAGGCGGATTCAGGAACGAAGCGGCAGCCTTCATGAGCGCCCACGGCATTCCAAATGCCGTGGGCGCCGGTTTCTACTTCACCGGCGGTTCGCTCAGAGTCGTCCGTAAGGCCGCCATCGGTCCCGCATCAAAAACCGAATTCGAAATCCTGCTCCGGATGACTCCGATGGTTGGATCAGCCGGTTCGGTGGACCTCCTGCAGGCCCGCGGTCGCTGAGCACACCGAGCGTCCGTCAGCTGGCCCATCCGTCCGCCTGACCGTTTGCGTTCACTAAAAGTCCGCCTGTGGTGAAAAACAGACCGCCTGTCGAAGTGTCCTAGGGGACTCAACCCTCTCCAGGTTAAAGTCTAATTCCTAGGCGCTGCCTGATCGAAAACCAACCCCATGAAGGTGACGAACTCCTTAATTGCAGACTCTTTGCCGCTCGCGATTCTAGTGAGCGCGGGACTCTGCTGGAGCTCCGTCCAGCCCGCCGGGGCGCAACGTCCTGACTCGGCGCTTCGCTCCATCAGCGTGATTAAGGGCCAGCACCGGCGGCTGCCCATCGCCGGTGACATTCAGCGGGTGGCCGTCGGGGACGCGGACGTTCTCAGCGCCGAACCGGTGAGCACGCGGGAACTGCTATTGCTGGGCAAGGAGACAGGGCGGACAAGCGTGATCGTCTGGCTCCGGTCGGGCGCCATCGCGGAATACGCGATTTCGGTACGCCGGGATCTCACGATGTTGTCGGAGGCGCTCGCTGCGATTCACCCTTCCATCCAGGCCGATATGGCGCCCGACCGCGACGCGATCGTCCTGACCGGCTTGGTTCCGGACCTTGCTGTGTCGCAGGCGGCGGAGTCGGTGGCGAGAAACTACCTGGAAGCGGCGCCAAACCGGCAAAGCGGAGCCGGCAGGGTTCTCTTCTTTCCCCGTTCCGGCTTATCCGAAGAGCCGGCTGCTCCAGCCAACGCCGCCGCCGGTCAACCGGCGACGAAGGACACGGAGACCGTGCGAGTCGCGGGTCTCCTCCCGCCGTCGGGGCGGGTCATTAATCTGCTGCGGCTTGAGCGGTTTCCTCCTCTGCTGGAGGAGAAACTCCAGGAAGCGGCCCAGGCGATCGCCGGGCCCGGCGTCCGCGTTCGCAGAATTCTCCGCGGTGCGATCCGTGATGACGCAAAGGACACGTTCGTGTTGGAAGGGCGCGTGCCCAATCAGGTCGCCCTCGTGCGCGCGATCGCCGTCGCCGCACAAATCGTGACTGGTCGCGTGGCGGAGGATGAGGATATTCGCGTCGTCGCGGATGAGGCCGGTTCGCTTTCCAGCCGCAACCTGATGCAGGGGCAACAAGGCCAGTCTGGCTTCTTTGGCGGGGGCGGAGGGTCACAGTCGATTTTCGGGGGTGGAGGCGGCGGCGGGAATCGAGCAAGGCTGAATAACCTGATCCGGCGCAATCTCGGCCGGGCCAAGATCGTCGAGGCCGCCGATGGACGCATCCTCTCATTCCTCGAGGTGGAGGACCTTCCGCAGGTCCGGGTGGACATCCGGCTCTATGAGGTGAACCGAAACAAGCTCCGCGAATTCGATCCGAACACGGTCATCGCGGTGGGGGACTTCAACCAGTCCTCCTTGAATCCGGCACAGGCTTCGCAGACGATTCAGGGGCGCGGCGCGCCGCGAGTCGGCGGAGGGGCGGCTACGGCCTTCCAAAACGTACTCGGCTTCCTCGGCGGCACGCTTTCGAATCAGCTCCAACTCACTACAGGCCGCGTCGCCCTGGACGTGCTTCTCTCCTATCTGGAGCGCTTTGGAATTGCGCGGAGCCTCTCATCGCCGTCGCTGACGGTGCTATCAGGCGAGATTGCCATCTTCCAGGTCGGGGGCGAAATCCCCATCCCGGAAGCGTTTGTTCCATCACTGGGGGTCACGGCCGGGGCGGCGGCAATTCCGCAGGGCGTGTTCAGTTCCGTGGTGTTCCGTTCATTCGGAGTGGAGTTGGACGTCCGCCCGCTGGTGGGCGACGACGACACGATCACGCTGGACCTGATCCCGCAGGTGGCGGCGCCAAATGCGGAACTGACCGCTTCCCTTCGTCAGACGACGGGGACTGCGCCGCTGACGACGGCGTTCCAGACCCGCGCGTTGCGCACAAGCGCGCGGCTGCAGGACGGGCAGGCTTTGCTCATCGGCGGCTTGCTCTCGCGGAACGCCAGAAGCTCTGAATCCTCGACCCCGGGCGTTCGGGACGTGCCCGGGCTTGGCTGGCTCTTCCGAGGTTTTCAGCGCTCGGAAGACGAACTTGAACTGGTGATTGTCGTCAATCCGGTCCTGCTTCGCGAACCAGCCAGAGATCTCCCCATGTGGGAGTTCGAGGATCCGATCGATTTGCTGCCGGTCGCCAAGACCGGTGGCCAACCTGAAACCAACAAGAACGAGGAATGAAGATGATTCGCAAACTGTTGCGCAATAAAAAAGGTGCGGCCCTGGTCGAGTACGCGCTGCTTGTCGCGGGCGTGGCCTTGATCTCGGCGGCCGCGGTTGCCACTTTCGGACACAAGACGAACGATCTGATCGCCACCACGGCGGCAGTGATGCCGGGCGCTCATGGCGACGACAACGCTCCCATCGCCAGCGGCAAGATCATCGAAACCGCCCCGAACGCCGACGGCAATATCGCCCTCGACGTGGCCACGATCGTCACCAATTCCGACGGCGTGAACGAGCGTCTTGGCAACAACCTGGGG
>CAYWST010000009.1:0-33895 GCA_964461075.1 uncultured Solibacteraceae bacterium
CCGTACGCCGGGTGGTGTGACAGGGAAAGCTCGTGAGAGCCTACCTATGTCGATATCCCTTCCTCCCTTCCAATCTTCCGCGGCTGTACAATCTGAGGCACGAGCCGAAGGACTTCCATGATCCGCCGACAGTTCATCTCAACAGCCGCCGCGCCTCTACTCGGCGCCGCCAATCCCCCAAAGCTCCCCATTCGCAAAGGCCTCCTGCTTGGAATGCTGCCGCGCGCTCTCAGCGTCAAACAGCGCTTCGAACTCGCCCGGGAGTGCGGCTTCGAATCCATGGAGTGCGGAACCGTGGATGATCCCGCCGAAGCCGAGGCCATCGCCAAAGCCAGCCAGGAGACCCGATTCCCTGTCCACTCGGTCATGAACAGGGACCATTGGCGGTTTCCCTTGTCCAGCCCTAAGCCTGAAGTGGTGGAACGCAGCGTCAAAGGTATGTTGACGAGCCTCGACAACGCCAGACTCTGGGGCGCTGAGACCGTGCTTCTTGTCCCCGCCGTCGTCAACGCCGAGACCGGTTATCGCCAGGCGTGGGACCGCAGTGTCGCCGAAATCCGCAAGCTGATGCCTGAGGCGGAGAAGCGCAAGGTGGTCATCGCCGTTGAAAACGTCTGGAACAAGTTCCTGACCAGTCCCATCGAGTTCGCATCCTACGTCGACCAGTTCAAGAGCCCCTGGGTCAAAGCCTATTTCGACGTCGGCAACGTCGCCCTTTTCGGCGTCTCACAGGACTGGATTCGCACACTCGGCCCAAGAATCGTCAAAGTCCACTTCAAGGACTTCGCCTTCCGGCGCGACCCCCAAACCAAAAAGACCGCCGCCGAATGGCCTAACCTGCTCGAAGGGGATCTCGATTGGAAGCAGATCCACGCTGCGCTCAGCGACATTGGTTATCGGGGCGACGCGACGGTTGAACTTAGCGGTGGAGACGCGGCCTACCTTCAGGACCTGAGCCGCCGGGTGGATCGCATCCTGGCAGCCGCTTGACCGTCTGGGCGATCCTGGAGGGAGCATGAAGAAATTCCTTCTCGGCGTGCTGGCCGGCTTCATCGTCGCCGGAGTCACAGCCGTTGTCTTAGTCTTCGCCGGAATCCGGCTCGCCAAGACTTCACCGAAGGTGCCGGAGAAAGCGTGGATTTCGCTCCGGCTTCAGGGCGAGATTCCGGAAGTCGCCCCGCCGGAGATGCCATTCCCCGGTTTGTCCGGCCCCGTCCCGCTGACGGTCGCCGAGCTGTGGAAACTGTTTGAGCGGGCGGCTGCCGATCCTTCCATCAAGGGCGTGCTGATCGAGCCGCGAAGCCTTTCAGCCGGTTGGGGAAAGATCGAAGAGATCCGCGCCGGCATCCGCAAGGTCCGCCGCGCGGGAAAGCCCGTTCATGCGTGGCTGGCCGGGCCGGGGACACGCGAGTTCCTCGTCGCCGCCGCGGCAGACCGTCTTGTCGTCTCGCCCGAGGACCTGCTCGACCTCAAAGGCCTTCGCGTGGAGGCGATGTACTTCAAGGACGGTCTGGACAAACTTGGAGTGCAGTTTGAAGTCGAGCATATCGGCAAATACAAGGACGCCGCCGATCCGTTCGCCCGCTCGGCAATGACCCCAGAGACGCGCGAGTCTCTGAATTCGATCCTCGACGAACTGTTCTCACGGCTTTGCGTTCTCGCCGGAGAGTCTCGCCGGATGACGCCCGAACAGGTCAAAGCGCTCCTCGATGATGGTCCTTTTCTCGCCCCCCAAGCGCGTGACAAAGGACTGGTGGACCAGTTGGGGTATGAAAAGGAAGCGGTCGAGGGCCTGGCGAAGGCCGCCGGCCTGACCCGATCCGACAAAGTGGACGCGCGGGACTACCTCGCAAGCCGCCGCGGTGCGCGCAGGGGCGCCACGCGCATCGCGTTGATGACGGCCCAAGGCGACATCCTTCGCGGTTCCATGGGCGGTCTCCTCGGCGACGAACAAACCATCACCCCGGCAGGCATGGCGCGGCAGATCAAAGCGGTCAGCGAAAACGCCGCCATCAAGGGAGTGATTCTCAGAGTCGATTCTCCCGGGGGCGACGCCATCGCCAGCGATGAGATTCTGGCCGACCTCAAACAACTAGCCCGCAAAAAGCCCCTTGTGGTTTCCATGTCCGACGTCGCAGCCTCGGGAGGCTACTACATCTCCATGACCGGAGATCCCGTTGTCGCCTATCCGGGCACCATCACCGGTTCGATCGGCGTCGTCTACGGCAAGGCGAATCTGGAAGGTCTCTACCGCAAGCTCGGGATCAACACGGAGATCCTGAAGCGCGGCCGGTTCGCCGACATCGACTCAGGCGTGCGCGCTCTGAGCCCCGAAGGACGAACGAAGCTCCGCGAATCGCTGCAGTTCATCTACGACGGATTCATTCAGCGGGTCGGGGAAGGACGCCGGCGCAAACCGGCCGAGATTGAGCCGTTCGCCCAGGGCCGCGTCTGGATGGGCTCGCAGGCCAAAACCAACGGGCTCGTCGACGAAACAGGCGGCCTCGATACCGCCATCAACCTGCTCCGCCGGAAGGCCCGCCTCGCCGATGATGCGGCCGTGGAACTGGATGTCTATCCGCGCCCCAGGAGTTGGTTCGAAGTCCTGATGGCCAGGAATCTGGAAACGGCGGCGCCTCCCGAACTCAGCCTGCTTGTTCGGCAGACCGGGCCAGGCGTCGCCCCCTGGCTCGCTGGAGGCATCCTGCGCGTGATGCCTTTTCGTCTCTCTTTCAATTAAAGAGGTTTTGTCTAAAAGGCGCCCGCCGAAGTGATGCCGTTGGAGACCAGGACGGCTGCCATCTTCTCAAGCGCCGACTTGTGAATCTGCGAAACGCGGCTTTCGTTGATGCCGAGCATCCCGCCGATCTCTTTCATCGTCAGCTCGTTGGCATAGTAGAGAGTGACAACCCGGCGGTACCTCTCCGGCAAAGCGCTCATCGCCAGTTCGAGCTTCTCACGCATCTGCTCCCGCGCGCACATTGAATCCGGTTGCGTGTCCGGGCTTCCAGGAAAATCCGGAGCCGGCAGATCATCGTGCTCGTTCGGGCGTGTCGAGGCCGAAATCAGGCCGACGTTTCTGAGGTCCAGAGCCATCTGCCGCCACCGGCTCACTTCCACGCCCATCTTCTGCGCCACCTCATCCTCGGTTGGATTCCGGTGCAGCTCCGCGCAGAGCTCCCGCGTCACCTGCTCCACCTGCTTGTGCCGCCGGCGCATGTCCCGCGACGCCCAGTCGAGCTGCCGCAGGCTGTCCAGCATCGCCCCCTTGATCCGGTGCTTGGCGTAACTGGAGAAAGCAACCTGTTTATAGGGATTAAACTTCGTGGCCGCATCGAACAGCCCCAGGATGCCGGCGTGAATCAGGTCGTCGAGCTCCACATGGACGGGCAGGCTCTCATGCACCCGTATGGCGATCGCCTTCACGAGAGGCAGGTTCTCGAGAACCACCCGATCTCTGATTTCGTTCGGAGTCTCCGCCACCATCTCGCCCGCAACTGCGGGCGCAGGCGCAGCTCCGCTCGTGGCTTCCGCGGCTGGCGTTTCTTCCAGCCGTGCCGAGTTCGCCCGGCGCGTCCTGATGGACACAACCTGGCGTTTCTTAGCTGCGGGGGTTCCCGCGTACGCAATCGCAGCAGCCTGGACCGGCATCACCTTCTCCTTGCTCCTCAATCGGGGCTCATTGGTTGTGTCCTCTCTCATGGAGGACTTTCCCCGAGCCGCGCGGCCATCTCGGCCTTGAAGATCGAACTCGATGGCCTTGCCCGGGGACTTCTTGCGAGCTCCCTGATCGGGCATTTCACCTAGGGCAATCGCCCGGCCAAACTTCGATGTCGATTCTCCGCGGCCCGCCTGAGGCGCTGCCGAACTCGCTGCATTCACCGCGAACCTTAGATTTTGAAGAGCTTGAGCCAACTTGCCCTCGCTGCCGCCCGCCTCATCGCAGAACTCCGGCGCGGCGCTGAGACATGGACTCATCTGTCTCCGGACCGGTTTAGAACCTCGCATCACTCCATCCCCATCAAATCGGTACATTAGGTTTCATTCCGGAACACGTTTTCGGGTATCCCGGCGTGCGGAGTCAGTGCTCCGCAATTTCTCTTCTTCGGGTTGATCGTACCGGGTTTATGAGGAATTCCCACTAGACGGCACGCCTGATACGCCTTGACGTTTTGTCTTAGAACCGGCCACCTCAAACAGGGGGGGGGCGACGCCGCCGGCACGCCTCCGCTCCTCTCATCGGTTGGTTTTCGCCCAGCGCGCAACGATCTTTCCGGAAGGCTCAAGCCCTTCATTCAAAACAGCTTGAAAACAATACCGGAGTCGAATGTCGTTTGCTGCACGGAAAACGCTTGTGATACCTTTGTCTTTTGAGGCGGTCAGGCCCATTGACCCGATCTGCCCTCGAAGTAACCGCGCTCCCGCGCGACCGCATCATGGAACAGATCCTCCAGATCCTCAGGGACCTTCAGGGCATCATCGTGCTTGCCCTCCCGACGGCGTTGCTCGTCATCATCCTGCACTGGTTCCTCAAGAAGATGCTTTTCGAGCCGATGGACCGTGTCATCGAAGATCGGCGGGCCAGGACGCAAGGCGCCATCGAAGCCAGCGACGCCGCACTGGCGACGGTCAAAGAGAAGATGGCCGCCTATGAGAAAGCGCTCGGCGACGCGCGGGCCGAACTGTTCAGAGAGAACGAAGCCGCACGCAAAGCTCTTGTTGAGCAGCAGTCGCAAGCTCTCGAAGCCGCCCGCCTTCAAGCCGCCGAGCAGGTGGCGGCGGCAAAAGCGGACCTTGCGGCTCAAGCCGAAGCCGTCCGCTCCGGTCTTCGCGCCGAGTCCGAGCGGCTTGCCGAACTGATCAGCGGAGCGCTGGTCTCCGGAGGTGTCCAGTGATCTCCAGGCTTCTGTTAGCCGCCCTTCTGGCCTGTTTCGCGGCATCCGGCTCCGAAGCCGCCGAGGGGCACGGAAGCGCGCATGGGGATCCGCTCCTCCCGTACAAGTTCCTCAACTTTTCAGTCCTCGCCCTCGGGCTCGGATACGTCTTCATCAAGTTCGGTGTCCCGGCTCTGCGCTCTCAGCAGTCTGAGATCGCCGAGAGCCTCACCGCCTCGGCAAAGCGCGCCGAAGAAGCGGCCCGCGAAGCGAAAGCCATCGAAGCCAGAATCGGCAACCTCGATCAGGACCTGGCCGCTCTCAGAGAGAAGGCCAAGGCGGAACTCGCCGCTGAATCCGCCCGCCTGGCCGCCGAAACCGAGGCCCACGCGGCCAAGATTCAACAGGCTGCGGCGATGGAGATCGAAGCCGCCGCCAAGTCCGCAAGGGGCGATCTGAAGGCCTACGCCGCGGATCTGGCTATCACGCTGGCCGCCGAAAAACTGCGAAACCGATTGGACGCGCCTGCTCAGGCCCGCCTCGCCGACGCATATATCAAACGGCTGGAGGCGCGGAACTAACCTATGTCGCTGGCAGTCGCCAATCAATACGCCATCGCGCTGCTCGATAGCGCGTCGCGCCCCGGCAGCGGCCTTGCTCCGGAAGCGGCCCTTCAGCAGGTCGAATCCTTCGCCGCCGCGCTGAAGGAATCGGCCGATCTCCGCACGGTCATGCTCTCTCCGGCGGTCAACTTTTCTCAGAAACGGAAGCTGATGGCCCGGCTCGGCACCGAGTTCCGGCTTCACCCCCTCACCGGCAGTTTCCTGCTCGTCGTCACCAGGAACCGCCGTTTGCCGTTGCTCGGCGCCATCGCCGAGCGGATGGTTGCGCTGATGGACGAAAGGCACGGCGTCGTCCGCGCCCGCGTCAGTTCTGCGCAACCCCTGGATGACGCGCGGCGGAAGGCGCTGGAATCGGCCATCGCGCTCAAGACAGGCAAACAGGTGCGCTGCTCCTATGAGACGGAACCCTCCCTCATCGGCGGCGTGGCTGTGCGTGTTGGCTCCTCAGTTCTGGATGGCTCGGTCCGCGGCCAGCTCGAAGCTCTCCGCCGGCGGCTGGCCAGCGAAAGTTAGTTTTCAGGTCTTATAGAGAAGCGGAAAGAAAATGGCTCAAATTCGTGCCGATGAAATCGCGCGGGTCCTGCGCGAAGAGATTGAAAACTTCGATCAGGCCGTGCAGGTGGCCGAAACCGGCTACGTCGTCACCGTTGGCGACGGCATCGCCCGCGTCCACGGCCTGGACAATGTCATGGCCGGCGAACTTATCGAGTTCCCCCACGGCATCATGGGGCTGGCTCAGAACCTGGACGAAGACGAGGTTGGCGCCGTGCTGCTCGGCGAGGCCACCGAGATCAAGGAAGGCGACGAGGTCCGCCGCACCGGCCGCATCATGAGCGTGCCGGTTGGCGAAGCCCTCATCGGCCGCGTGGTGAACGCGATCGGCCAGCCGATCGACGGCAAGGGCGCAGTCAACACCACCGAGTTCAACCCCGTTGAGCGGATCGCGCCCGGCGTCGTCGATCGCCAGCCCGTCAAGGAGCCGCTTCAAACCGGCATCAAGGCCATCGACGCCATGATCCCCATCGGCCGCGGCCAGCGCGAGTTGATCATCGGCGACCGCCAGACCGGCAAGACCGCCATTGCTCTCGACACCATCATCAATCAGAAGGGCAAAGGCGTCATCTGCATCTACGTCGCCATCGGCCAGAAGCGATCCACCGTCGCCCAGGTCGTCAAAACCCTTGAGGACTACGGCGCCATGGACTACACCATCGTGGTCGCCGCTACCGCCTCCGATCCCGCTCCCATGCAATACATCGCGCCGTACTCCGGCTGCGCCATGGGCGAGTACTTCCGCGACAAGGGCGGCCACGTCCTGTGCGTCTACGACGATCTCTCCAAACACGCCGCCGCGTATCGCGAAATCTCCCTGCTGCTCCGCCGCCCGCCAGGGCGCGAAGCGTTCCCCGGCGACGTCTTCTACCTCCACTCGAGGCTTCTCGAACGCGCCGCCAAGCTCAACGACGCCAACGGCGGCGGCTCCCTCACCGCCCTGCCCTTCATCGAAACGCAGGCCGGCGACGTCTCCGCCTACATCCCGACCAACGTCATCTCCATCACCGACGGCCAGATCTACCTGCAAAGCGACATGTTCAACTCCAACATTCGCCCCGCCGTGGACGTCGGCCTCTCGGTCAGCCGCGTCGGCGGCAACGCCCAGATCAAGGCCATGCGCCAGGTGGCCGGCTCGCTTCGTCTCGATCTCGCCCAGTACCGCTCGCTCGCCGCTTTCGCGCAATTCGGGTCTGATCTTGATAAGGCGTCGCAGGCTCAGCTCAACCGAGGCCGCCGCCTCGTCGAAATCCTTAAGCAGGCGCAGTATCAGCCCCTCCCGGTCGAAAAGCAGGTGCTCATCGTTTACGCCGGCACCAACGCATGGCTCGACGACGTGCCGGTCGAACTCTGCCGCCCCTTCGAAGAGGAACTCTACCGCTACGTCGACAACGGCCACCCCGATTTGCTGAAGGACATCGCCGAAAAGAAGATTCTCGACGACGATCTGAAGGCCCGCATCAACAAAGTTCTCACCGGCTTCAAGGCGCGCTTCCTCGCCGAACGCAAGGCCGCCCAATAGCTGGAGGCGCAATCCATGCCGAGCCTCATTGACATCCGGCGGCGCATCCGCTCGGTGAAGAGCACGCAGCAGATCACCAAGGCCATGAAAATGGTCTCCACGGCCAAGCTGCGCCGCGCTCAGGAGCGCGTCCTCAGCTCCCGGCCCTACTCCCGCATGTTCGCCGAGATCCTGAGCAAGGTCTCCGCCGCGGCCATGGGCGACGAGCGCATTGCCGAACACCCGCTGCTCGCCCGCCGCCCGGAAAAGACCGCCCAACTCGTTCTCGTCACTTCCGACCGCGGCCTGGCCGGCGCCTTCAGCACCAACCTGATCAAGATGGCCCAGCAGTTCCTCGCCGAACGCAGCTCCCAAGGCGGCCGTGTCGAGTTCGAACTCTACGGCCGCAAAGGCCGCGACTTCTTCACCCGCCGTCCAGTCGCCATCAGCGGCGAGGTCACCGGCATCAGCGAAAAGGCCTCCATGGAGGACGCCGAAAAGCTTGCCGCCAAACTCATTCACCGCTTCGAGTCCGGCGAGGTCGATTCGGTCTACCTCCTGTTCAATGAATTCAAAAGCGTCCTCTCTCAGAAAGTGACGCTCAAGCGCATCCTGCCGATGGAGTTGCCTGCGGGCGACGCTCCGCAGGACTACATCTTCGAACAGTCGCCGGCTGAAATCCTCGGCCGGATGCTCCCCGCCTACGTTCGCATCCAGGTGCTCGAGGCGTTCCTGGAGTCAGCGGCCGCCGAGCACGCCGCGCGCATGACGGCGATGGAGTCGGCCTCCACCAACGCCGCCGAAGTCATCAGCAAGCTGACCCTGCACATGAATCGCGTCCGGCAGGCCAGCATCACCAATGAAATCATCGAGGTCGTCAGCGGAGCCGGCGCGCTCGAATAATTCTGTTTCCCAGGAAGAGTTTCCCCTATGTCGACTGCCACGCAGAATCAGGTTGTTGGAAAGATCATCCAGGTCGCCGGGCCGGCCGTGGATATTCAGTTCTCCGAGAACGAGATTCCCGCCATCTACACCGCGGTCAAGGTGACCAGCGAAGGTTTTAACGTCCCTACCCCCATCGACGTCACCGTCGAGGTGGCCCAGCACATCGGCGAAGGCCGCGTGCGCTGCATCGCGCTCCAGCCGACAGACGGCATGGTTCGCGGCATGAAGGCCATTTCAACCGGCGCGCCCATTACCATCCCCGTCGGCAAAGAAACCCTCGGGCGCGTCCTGAACGTGCTCGGCGAACCCGTCGACAACATGGGACCCGTCATCACGGCCAAGCGCTTCCCCATCCATCGGCCCGCCCCCTCCTTCGAAGAGCAGTCCACTACGCTGCAGATGTTCGAGACCGGCATCAAGGTCATCGACCTGCTGGAGCCCTACCTCCGCGGCGGCAAGATCGGCCTGTTCGGCGGAGCCGGCGTCGGCAAGACCGTCGTCATCATGGAGTTGATCAATAACATCGCCATGAAGCACGGCGGCGTCTCGGTCTTCTCCGGCGTCGGCGAACGCACCCGCGAGGGCAACGACCTTTGGCTGGAAATGCAGGAATCCGGCGTGCTTGATCCCAAAGATTGGACCAAGTCCAAGGTCGCGCTCGTCTACGGGCAGATGACCGAGCCGCCCGGAGCCCGCCTTCGCGTCGGCCTCACCGGCCTCACCGCCGCCGAGTACTTCCGCGACGAGGAAGGCCAGGACGTGCTTCTCTTTATCGATAACGTCTTCCGCTTCACCCAGGCCGGCTCGGAAGTGTCGGCGCTTCTCGGCCGCATGCCCTCCGCCGTCGGCTATCAGCCGAACCTCGCCACCGAGATGGGCGAAATGCAGGAGCGCATCACCTCCACCCGCAAAGGCTCCATCACGTCCGTGCAGGCCGTCTACGTGCCCGCCGACGACTACACCGACCCCGCTCCCGCAACCACCTTCGCTCACCTCGACGCCACCACCAACCTGAGCCGCGAGATCGCCTCCATGGGCATCTACCCCGCCGTCGATCCGCTGGCCTCCACCTCGCGCATTCTCGACCCGCTGATCCTCGGCGAGGATCACTACGGCACGGCGCAACGCGTCAAGCAGGTCCTGCAGCGTTACAAGGATCTGCAGGACATCATCGCCATCCTCGGCATCGACGAACTCTCCGAAGAGGACAAGCTCACCGTTTCGCGCGCCCGCAAGATCCAGCGCTTCCTCTCCCAGCCCTTCCACGTCGCCGAGCAGTTTACCGGCTTCAAGGGCAAGTACGTCAAACTCGCCGACACCATCAAGGGCTTCAGGGAGATCTGCGACGGCAGGCACGACGACGTCCCCGAACAGGCGTTCTACATGCAGGGCACCATCGAGGAAGTTCTCGAGCGGGCCGAGCAGATGAAGAAGGCGGGCTGATATGGCGGGAGTCCTCGAACTCGAAATCGCCACTCCCGAGCGCTATCTCCTCAAGGAGAAGGTGGTCGAAACCGAAGTGCCCGGGGCGAACGGAACGCTCGGCATCCTGCCCGAGCACGCCGCGCTCATCTCGGAGCTCGGCTGCGGGCAGTTGGTCTTCAGGACGGAGACCGGCCAGCGCCGCGTTCTCGCCGTCTCGGGCGGCTACGTCGAAGTCGCCTCCAATCACGTGCGCGTGCTCGCCCGGCAGGCCGAGTATGCGGACGAAATCGATGTGGCGCGCGCCGAAGCTGCATTGAAGCGCGCGAACGAGCGCCTGCTTCATCCAACTCCCGACGTTGATGTCGCGCGCGCCCTCAGCGCTCTTCAGCGCGCCCAGGCGCGTCTGGCGGCCGCCAAACACCCCGTTTGAACTAGACTGAATTGGTGCCTGCCACAATTTCCTCCCCGGAAATTGTGGCAGGCACAATTATGGAGTTGGCATGATCCACGCTGGGCTTGAGGGGAAAATCGTCGTCGTCACCGGCTCGGCGGCCGGCATCGGCCGGGCGACCGCGCTCCGGTTTCTCGCCCAAGGCTGCCGCGTCGTTGGCTGGGACGTGGCCGAAGCGGGTCCCGCCGGCGTCGAAATGCGGCGCGTCAACGTCGCCGACTCAGCCCAGGTCAACGAAGCCGCCGCCGCGCTTGAGACCGTCGACATCCTCATCAACAACGCCGGCATCCTCCGCGACGGCCGCCTTCTCACCATGACCGACGAAGCCTTCGATGCGGTCATCGGCGTCAACCTCAAAGGCGTCTTCCACTGTACGCGCGCCATCGCGCCTAAAATGATCGCCGCCGGCAGAGGCGGCGTCATCCTCAATGCGAGTTCAGTCGTCGGCCTCTACGGCAACTTCGGCCAGACCAACTACATCGCTTCCAAGGCCGGCGTCATCGGCATGACCAAGGTGTGGGCCCGTGAACTCGGCCGTTACGGCATCCGCGTCAACGCCGTCGCTCCCGGCTTCATCGACACTGAGATCCTCAAGGACATGCCCGAGAAGGTTCTCGAATCCATGCGGCAGCGCACCCCCCTCGGCCGCCTGGGCAAACCGGAGGAGATCGCCGACGCCTATGTGTGGCTCGCCTCCTCCTCGGCTTCGTTCATTACCGGCGCCGTGCTCAGCGTCGACGGCGGCGTCGTCACCGGAACCTGACGGAGATTCTCCATGAAGCGCGTCTACATCGCCGCTTACCATCAGTCGAAGTTCGGCAAGCTGATGGCCATGACCGTGCCCGAGATCGTCGACGCCGCTGTTGGTGGCGTCTGCCGCGAAATCGGCGTCGAACCCGCCGCGCTAGATGTCGCCTCCATCGGCGCCGCCTGCAACTTCACTCTCAACGAGCAGGGGCTGCTCGCCGGCATGATCGCCTCCATCCCGGGCATGGAGTCCAAACCCATCGAAGCCGTCGAGAACGCCTGCGCCTCCGGCGGGCAGGCCGTGCTCAGCGTGATTCAGAAACTGCAACTCGGTCTCGGCGACACCGGCGTCGCGCTCGGCTACGAAAAGATGCGCGATGCAGAGGGCAGGATGGACGGCAAGCTCATCGGCAAAGTCCTCGGCTACTTCTCGCATCCCGATGAGCGCGCCGGCAAGGTCTTCGTCTTCCCGCACGTCTTCGCCGAGGTCATGCGCGACTACATGGCGGAATACGGCGCCACCGAACGCGACCTCGCCTCCATCGCCGTCCAGGAATACGCCTGCGCCGCACACAATCCCTACGCCCAAATGCGTAACGTCCGGCTGACCCTCGATCAGGCCGTTACCATCGAGGGCGTCAACCGCTACGTGGTCGAAGGCTTGCCCCTGAAAACCTATGATTGTTCGCAGATCTCCGATGGCTACGCCGCGCTCATCCTCGCCACCGATGAGGGGCTGGCCAGACTCGGCGTCCGCAAGCAGGACGCCGTCGAGATCGCCGGCTGGGCTCAGGCGACCGATTCAATTCGCAAGGACTCCGGCCGCGACGTGCTTCGTCCCGCCGGCGCCAACCGCGCCATGCGGCGCGCCTACGAGATGGCCGGGCTCACTCCGGCGGATATCAATGTCGCCGAGGTCCACGATTGCTTCACCGTGATGGGCGCCATCGGCACTGAAGTCATCGGGAAGGCTCCGGCCGGCCGCGGAGCGATGCTCTGGGCCGAAGGCAACGCCCGCGGCGTCAACACGAGCGGCGGCCTCATCGCCAAGGGCCACCCCATCGGCGCCACCGGCGTCGCCATGATCGGCTGGAGCGCCCTCCAGTTGCTCGGCAAGGCCCCCGCGCCGCTTCAAATCCAGGACGCCCGCGCCGCCGCCACCTTCAATATCGGCGGCCCAATTTGCGCTTCTGTCTGTACAGTGCTGAAACCTGCCGCCTGAAGCGCTACACTGAAGGAGTTCGGGCTGTGGCGCAGCCTGGCTAGCGCGCTTGCTTGGGGTGCAAGAGGTCCCGGGTTCAAATCCCGGCAGCCCGACCATCCGGCCTCAAAGGGGCATCACACCCATCGGCTCTACCCCAAAGCACAGCAGCCCCCATCCCAAAAATCACAGTTAAGCACATAGCACCTGCACGCCTTGCCTGTAGCTTTCGAAGTTGTGGAAGCCTTCGGTGATGCTTTGGAGCGGGTGAAGCGCCGCAGGACCTCGTCCCGCAGCGGCTCCGGGACGACCGGATCTTCCTGCTCGCAGCGGCGCACCACGCGAACGCTCAACTTCTCACCATGCGGCCGTGAATTCATCGCTGTTCTCCTGGCCCCAATGCGGCTGCCTTCTGGCCGGCTAAGGCCTGCAGGCTTTGGTCATCGTGTTTGCCCTGGTTCCGTCATTCCCGATGCCGTCGAGGAGTTCCTGAAACGTTTGGAGTGGGACGCTGGTTCCTTCGCTTCCGACTTCGGGGACCAAGGCCCACTTATCGAGTGCGACGGACCCGCTCTGGGCCGGGTCGGTCTCGAATTGGCTCGAAGACAACTCGACGTGCCCATTCGGCACGCAGATAGAGGGATGGTCAAAGGGCGCCCGTTGGAAGCGAACGCGGTCGTCGCTCAAGGCTTTGAGGAAAGCAACGAGCGCCGTCCGCTCGCCCTGATTGAGGCGAATGTTGCCGATTCCTGGCCCCAGGTTCCCACCGTCGGGAAAATCGCCGTTTCTGCCGTAAAACAGCAGCACATCTTCCAAGGTCGCCTGACTTCCGTTATGGAAGTATGGACCTGTGAACTCAACATTCCGCAGACCGGGGGCCTTGAAGGTTCCTGCCGCGCTTGCTTGAGCGATGGCGAACAGAGGCAGGCCAAAATCGTCATTGCCGCCGAATCCGATATCGCCGGCGATGGGCGTTACACCGATTCGGAAGAACCCGAGGTTGGCAGGAGCATTGAAGACGCCAGCGCGGCGCTGGACCACGCTCCAGCCGGCGGCGGTGGTTTCCGGGCCGCCGTGGCAGTTGGTGCATTGTGAGCCTCCGCCGCGAAATTCATTGAGGCCTTGCAGTTCCAGGGCAGTGAGCGCTCCGGCACGGCCCTCCAGCGCCTGGTCAACGCGAGAATCGTCTGAGATCAGCGTCGCCTCGTAGGCCTGGATCGCCAGCCCCCAGAACAGCGCGAAGTTGTTCTCCGCCTGCGTATACCCATCGAAGCGGTCTGGAGCGCTGAGATACTCGGGACGAAACGCGGCCCGGATCAGCGCTTCATAGGACCACTCGGGCCGAAGCCCGTTGCCGTCCGGATTCGCCTTGTCGCCCAACCTGCTGTCGGTGGGAGAAACCTTCTGCCGGGCGAGCGGCGGCAGGCTCAGCAGCTTCCGGCCTAGTTCGGGCCAGCTTCGCCCAGCCCAAGACATTTCCACCGGGTTCAGAACCGGGCCTACGGCTTGCGACGCAAGACTCGCATTCTCGACTCGGACAAGCTCACGCTCGAACCTGCCGCTGCGGTAGGCCAGCGCGTGGAGACCCTGATCGGAATCACCGGACGGATTGGCGCCGTTGAAGATATTGTGTGCGCGTCCGTCCCAGAAGTTCCGGACGTTGTACACGGCATTGATGACAGACGGCGAGTTGCGTCCCGTGACCTGACGCAAATGTGTGCCGTTCGGCATGAATGGTGAAACCAGAGAGACTGGATTCGATAGATCCGTGTCCTGGCCAGGCACAACTTGAGCGAACGCCTTGGCGACGACCCCCGCCGATCCCGCCACCTGGCGCTGATCGCTCCTCACGGCTGAACGGTTGTCAGCCGGGTTGGATAGCTTGCGAAATGGGAAATCCAGGCTGGTCAGGACGCGGTTCATGACGGCATCCGGTCCGGACAACTGGTGTTGAACCCGGTGGTCCGCGCCGGCGTGAAAATGGCAGGTGGCACAGGCCGTCCGGCCGTCGCTGCCTGCCTGCATGTCCCAAAACAGAGCTTTGCCGAGGACAACGAGAGCGGCCTCGTCCTGCACATATCGGTCCAGCCCCGTGGGGACCGGCGGAGTAACGGTCTTCAACGAGGCGAGGGGTGGATTCTGGGCGCCACCGCCGCCGCCTCCGCGCTGCGAAAAGGCGGGGATTCCAGTCAACAGTAAGCTGGCGAGCAACATGACTTTCATGGATAGATCAGCTCCTCAGTGCTACTAACGCGGGGCGAGCTCGCGAGGTTGTGTTAAGGAGTGTTATCGGCGTGCAGCCGAGACATGCGTAGCGCCACGGCGCTAAGGCTCAAAACAGTAGCCTTCGCCGCGAACAGTGATAATGTGGCGGGGTGATTGCGGATTCTGTTCGAGCTTCTGCCGGAGCCAGGCAATGTGCACGTCCACTGTGCGCGGGCCAATGAACGGCTGATCCTGCCAGACACGGTTCAGCAGGCGCTCACGTGACAGAACTTGGCCGCGATGGTCAATCAGATGGCGGAGAAGTTGAAGTTCCTTTGCCGCCAGGTTGACGGGAACGCCGCCGCGCAGGACGACGCGCCGGTCGAAGTCCACAGACACTTGGCCAAACTGATATTGCGAGACCGGAGTGAGTGGCGTCTTTCCAATACGGCGAAGCAACGCATCCACGCGAGCCAGCAGTTCCTTGGAGTCGAACGGCTTGATCAGATAATCGTCGGCTCCCGTCCGCAGTCCCTCCACGCGGTCGTCCACTGCTGAGCGGGCCGTCAGCATGAGGATGGCGCCGTCAAATCCGCGGTCGCGCGTCGCGCGGCACACTTCGAATCCGTTCATCCCCGGAAGCATGAGGTCGAGGATCAGCAGGTCGAAACGCCGCTCGGCGGCGAGGCGGAAGCCCTCGTCCCCATCGGCGGTCACGACCACATCGAAGCCATGGCCGGAGAGGAGGTCGGCGACGATCAACTGCACGTCCATGTCGTCTTCGATCAGCAGAATTTGGGCGCTCATTGCGAACCCTCCGGGGCGGCAGGCAGCCGGACAGTGAATTGGGCGCCTTCGCCCGGAGCGCTGCGCACGGTAACGGCGCCGCCGTGGCGTTCCACTGTCTCCTGCACCACGGTCAAGCCAAGACCCGTGCCGCGGATGCGGCCGGCGCGGGTCTTTTCGCCGCGGTAGAAAGGCTCAAAGATCCGGCGGCGTTCCTCGGAAGGAATCCCTGGGCCGCGGTCGCACACGCGCACCTCGACTCCCTCGGCGCAGGCCGCCGCAGAGACACCGATCCACCGTCCCTGGGCGGCATGGTTGACCGCGTTGCTGATGAGATTCCGGAAGGCGCGCTCGAGTGCTGCGGCGTCGCCAAGAATGGGAGGTAAGCCGGGCGCGACCGTCACCTCCAGCCTGCAGCCGGCTTGCTCGATCTCCGGCAGTGCGGCTGCCGCAGTTCGATCCAGCAGTTCTTTCACCGGCACTGGCTGCAAAGACGCCTGCGCGCCCGAATGCATAGACGCGGAAAATGCCAGGACGTTCTCAACGAGCGCTGCCAACGCTTCTGCATTGCGCAGGATGAGGCGGGCGTAGCGCTGCACCGGCGCCGGCTCTCGCACCACGCCCTCGGCCATGTTGAAGGCCGCTCCGCGAATGGCGGTCAGCGGCGTGCGGAGATCATGTGAAACGCCTGCGACGAATTGGAGTTGAAGCTCGGAAAGGCGGCGCAAGCGGGCCGTGTAGCGCACTAAAGACCATGCGGCTACTCCAAGAATTGCGATGAGGAGGAGGGAAATCACAAGGTTGCGGTTTCTGGCGCGGGCGACCGCCGCGTCCAGAGACCCCGCGCGGTGTGAGACGGCCAGTTCCCAGCGCATGGGAATCGCCGTTTCGGACGCAGGGCCGCGGCGGACGACCGTACCACGCCCCACCTCGGTGGGAAAGAGCCCCGCGCTAGCGTCCGCTCTTTCCCGGCGGCTCGCGCCGGCATTGCGCGTAGTGAAAACCAGGCCGCCCTGCGGGCCGGTCCACTTTACCTCCATGTCAAAAACAGGTTCGCCTTGGGGATTCAGGTATTCAGCCGCCAGGCGCGGCAAAAGCTCACGCCTGGTGTACTCCAGGCTGAGTTCGAGGATCATCCACTCCATCTCCGCGCCTGAGAGGCGGGCGCCGGAGGAGGCGCCGAAAACCGGCAGTTCGATGAGAGTGGAGGAATGCGAGACAAACGGCGGCGGTCCTTGCCCCCGGAGCCGCTTCATCATCGTGTCGCGCAGAGGCTGCCATTCCGCCGGCCACTCGATGTCGTTCATTCCGCCCTTGGGGTTGAGAGCGTAGAGCCGCAGCCGGTTTTGCTCAGGTACGGCGACAGTGATTCGCAAAAAAAGATCCGGTGATTGACGCGAAGCCGCCCATTCCCGGTAACGCGCAAGGTGCGCCTCCGCAAAACCTTTGACGCGCAGTTCCTCGGCCGAAGGCAGGAGCGCCAGGCAACTCTCACGCAGGCCGTCATTGAATGCGCCGGCCAAACGGCGGACCTGCTCGTTGAGTCCGGCGCGCTGGCGTATCCGCTCGGCCTGGCTGAATTCACCCGTCCACAGGTATTGCAGGATCGAGAGCCCGGCGCACGCCAACGCGATGAGACCCAGTTGGCCCCATTCCAGCCATTTTCGATGAACTGACTTCATTTCGTTGGGCTGTTCTGATCATAGCCCGCGCCTCGTCGGCGCCCGCATGACCCGCGCCTGCCCATAACATTCCTTAACTCGACTGAGGCAGACGAGGCGCGTCCAATGGAACAAGGAGGCATTGGCGGCCGGCTTTTTCCGATGTGCGTTTGAAGAACCACCGCCTCAATGCAAGGAAGGCATGATGAAATCCCATCTCTCTTTGTCAACCAGTGTGACCACTTGTTTGGCGGTTTTAGGCCTGCTGTGGACGCCCCTGTCCGCGCAGCCAGGAGGAGCCGGCGGAGCCGGCGCGGTTACGGCTGTGACCCCGAGCTTCACGAACCTCGACTACGTCGGCGGCGGCAACGCAAGGCAGATGCTGGACCTTTGGGTTCCGGCAGGAGACGGTCCGTTTCCTCTGATTGTCTGGATCCACGGCGGGGCCTTCAGGGCGGGATCCAAGGCGAGTCCTCCCCCTTTCCCTGACCGGCTCATGCCGCGGGGCTTCGCCTTCGCCTCGATTGGTTACCGCTTGAGCACCGAAGCCCAGTGGCCGGCGCAGATCCAGGACGTGAAGGCCGCCATCCGCTTTCTCCGCGCGAATGCCGAAAAGTACAAGCTCGATGCGAATCGCTTTGGCGTCATCGGCGCGTCCGCCGGGAGCCACTTGGCCGCAATGTTGGGCGCCAGCGGCAATGTGACCATCTGGGATACGCCCGGCATGCCGAATGCCGGCGTATCCAGCCGTGTTCAGGCCGTGGTAGACCAGTTTGGCCCGCTGGACTTCGCCCAGATGGACGCCATGCAGATGCCATCCTGCTCTGCCGGAACCACCAGTACGGCATCCTCGCCCGAGAGCGCTTTGCTCGGCTGCACCATCGGGACCTGCCCCGAGAAGACCAGAGAAGCCAGTCCGATCACCTACGTGGACGGAAGTACTCCGCCCTTCCTGCTGGTCCACGGCAGCAATGACTGCAACATTTCACCGGAGCAAAGCCGGCTGATGGCGGAAACCCTGGTCCGCGCCGGTCACCATCCCATCTTCCGCATCATTCCAGGAGCTGGTCATGGTGGAAGCCAGTTCGACAACGCCGCCTATCTTTCTCTGGTGGATAGCTTCCTGGTCCGCACCCTGAAGGCGGGCGCCGGGCTGACGCTGGACGCGGCCGAGTTCCAAAACGCCGCCATTGCGCCGGGCCAGCTCATCACGATCTTCGGTCAGGACCTCGCCCCCGGTTCCGCGATCGCACGCAGCCAACCCTGGCCGCCCTCCCTCAACGGGGTTCGTGTGACCATTACAGATGCGCAAGGAGTTGAGCGGAACGCCGGCCTGGTCTTTGTCGCTCCGGACCAGATCAACGCGCAGGCGCCCGTCACCGTCCCGCCCGGTGAAGCGACACTGACAGTCATCCGTGACGGCGCGGCGGTGCTCCAGGATCGGGTTCAGGTTCTGGCTTCCATGCCCACCCTCTTCAGCCAGATCGTGGATGGACTGCCACGCCCGCTCGGGGAGATGATCTACACGAACGCGGCCGGAGCTGAGGTCATCACACCACTGCTCTCAATCGACGCCAGCGGCGCGATGACAGTCGGCCGTCTGCGCTTCTCCGAGACCCCCGGGCCCATCAGCCTGACCCTCTACGGCACCGGACTCAACACGGCGGGGCCGGCGATGACCGCCCGAGTCGCGGATGTCGCGGCCACCGTGCTCTCGTCTGGCCCGCAAGGTTTTGTGCAGGGGCTTGACATGTACAAGGTGGAGATTCCCCGGACGCTCGCCGGCCGCGGCGAAGTCACGCTCTCGATCTTGGTCAACGGGATCCCAGCCACTTCGGTGCGGCTCTCCATCGATTAAAGTTCGAGCCCATTGGGGCGGCGGTTCCAGCAGGATTGGCCGCGCACTCGAATGAGTGGGCGCCCCATCTTTCAAGGCGCCGGCTGCCATATTCCCCTCGAGCAGAATGGCATGCGGCGATCAGCGGTCCGGAACCGCGGGTTCCCTGGCGCGCTGAACGTGTTGCAGATGCCCGGCGCCGGGACTGAGCCCTTGGGGAGCCGGCTCGATCCGCCGGCTTCGGCGCCGCTCCGCCCCGTGCTACGCCCGCGAGATCCCGATCAGCGCGTTGATGAAGATTGCGCCGAGCGCCGTCGGGATCAGGACTTTCCAGCCGATGTTCATCAGCTGGTCGTATCGGTAGCGCGGGAAGGTGCCGCGGAACCAGATGAACAGGTAAATCACGATAAACAGCTTCAGGAAGAACCAAAACAGAGGCGCGGCGTGCGCGTTAAACGCCGGCACTGCGAACAGACCCGCCGCCGCCACAAACACCCCGGCGACGCCGAGAAGCCCCACCGCGTAGCCTTGAACCGGCTGCTTGCGCGAAAGGTAGAGGCACAGTCCGGCGGTCGCCAGGAAGATGAGGATCGGCGCGCCGTAGTTCAAGGGGAGATCGAGCCACTTCACGTTCGGGAACGGCCGCAGCCAGCCGCCCCAGAACAGCGTGATCAGCACGCTGCCCACGGTGAACATCGCCACGTACTCGGCCAGCATGTAGCAGCCCCACCGGAAGCCGCTGTACTCGGTGTGATAACCGGCCACCAGTTCGCTTTCCGCCTCAGGCAGGTCAAAAGGCGCGCGATTGGTTTCCGCCACCGAACTGATGAAGTAGATCATCATCGGCACGAACATCAACCCGAAATTGTCGAACGCAAACCAGACGCCGCGCTCGAGCTGCGCGTTCACGATGCCCGTCATCGAGAGCGTCCCGGCGCTCATCACGCCGCAGATCAATGCGAGGCCCAGGGCGACTTCGTAACTCACGAGCTGCGCCGCCGAGCGGAGGCTGCCGAGGAGCGCGTAGTGGCTGTTGGAGGCCCATCCGCCCAGAATGATTCCGAGAATGCCCACAGAACTCATCGCGCTGATCACGAGCAGGCCGACGTTCACGTCGGTCACCTTGATCGCTCCGGAGAAGGGGACGACCGTGAGACACGTCGCTGCGGTGAAAAAGCTGATCACCGGCGCGATGCGGAACATGAATTTGTTCGAGTCCGCCGGGATGATGTCTTCCTTGAGCAGCATCTTCACTGCATCCGCGATGGTCTGCAGCAAGCCATGCGGTCCCACGCGCATCGGTCCGAGCCGGGCCTGCATGTCGGCCAGCACTTTGCGCTCGAGCAGCACGGTGAAGGCGACGGCCAGGGGCGCGAGAGCGAGAATCAGGACGCCCACCACCAGCGGGATGAACCAGGGCGCGGACAGAATCGAAGTCATGCTCAAGGTTTCTCCTAGCGCGAGAGGCTTCTGGCCACGAAGCCGATGAACGGTTCGGGGTAGACTCCCATCACCAGCGTCATCAGCCCGGTGAAGCCCAGCGCGACGCGCGTTCCAAGGCTTGTCGTCAGCGGTTCATCGCTCTCGGCCTTCGCGATGAACATGCTCCGGACAAGGCGGAAGTAGTAATAGATCGATACCGCCACGTAGAGACAGGCGATCACGGCCAGCGTGTACCGCCCCGTCTCCACCAGCGAGAGGAAAATGAAGTACTTGCCGATGAAGCCCGCCGTCGGCGGGATGCCGGCGAGCGAGAGCAGGAAGATCAGCATCCAGATGGCGTGGCCGGGGGCCTTCTGCATGAGGCCGTTCAGGTCGTTGATGTCCTCGCCCGTGATGCCCTTGCGGGTCAGCGAAGCCAGCACGAGGAACGCGCCGATGTTCATGAAGGTGTACATGAGCAGATAGATCAGCACGCCCCTCAGGCCCGTCGGGTTGCCGGCGATCAGACCCAGCAGGATGTAACCCGCGTGGTTGATCGAGCTGTAGGCCAGCAGCCTCTTCGTATTCGTCTGCGTGATGGCCGCCAGGTTGCCAATGGTCATCGAGAGCACGGCCGCCCCGATCAGCAGCGGCTCCCACGCCTCGCGGGCCGAACCGAGCGGACCGATGAACAACCTCAGCAGCAGCGCAAAGGAAGCCGCCTTCGAACCCACCGCAAGGTAGGCGGTAATCGTTGTCGGCGCGCCTTCGTAGGCGTCCGGCGCCCACATGTGGAATGGGGCCGCGGCGATCTTGAACATCAGCCCCACGGTGATCGTCGCGATCGCCAGATAGAGGATCGGATCGAACGGGTCGCGCCCCGCCACCGCCGGTGCGATCTCGTCGAGCTTTGTCGATCCCGACAGACCATAAAGCAGCGAGAAGCCGTAAACCAGGAAGCCCGACGAGAACCCGCCGAGCAGAAGATACTTCATCGCCGCCTCGTTGGAGCGCTGATCGCTCCGCAGGAATCCGACGAGGACGTAGAACGTGACCGCCATCGTCTCCAGGCCGATGAACAGCGTCACAAGTTCCTTGCCCGACGCGAGGAAGAACATGCCCACCTGCGCCAGCATCAGCAGGCCGTAGTATTCGCCGTGGTGCTCGTCGCGCACCTCCAGGTACCGGTAGCTGATGATGGCCACCAGCAGCGTCGTGGCCAGGAAGATCCAATGGAAAAACAGCGCGTAGTTGTCCATGACGAGCGCGCCATGGAACGCCCGCAGCGGAAACTGTTGGGCGTTCAGGAACAGATGCTGCCGGATGAGCGCGGCCCCGGCAAGCGCTTCGCCCGCCATGACGAAAAGCAGCAGCCATTTCCGCTGTCTCGGGTCGGGGAAGATCCAGAAGTCGAACAGCAGCGTCGCGCAGCCGAACAGCGCCAGCAGGATCGCCGGCAGCAGCACGAAATGATCGGTGGCTGTGTACCATTCGCTCATCGTTGAACGGCCTCCATCGCGGGAACGGCGGCTTGCGCGTTCTGCGTCTGATGAACACGGTGCACGATCGCCTGCACCGGCTTCTCGAGAATGTCGAAGTAGGGCTTGGGGTAGACGCCGATCGAGAGCGCCCAGATCATCAGCGGAGCGAACACGGCCCATTCGCGCCACGTGAGGTCCGGCAGCCCCTTGTTCTTCTCGTTCGTCACCTCGCCCAGCATGGTCCGCTGGTAGAGCCAGAGCAGATACGCCGCGCCGAAGATGATTCCGAGCACGCCGAACGCGGCCCATACTTTGTTGCTCTGGAAAGCGCCCTGCAGAATCGTAAACTCTCCCACGAACCCGTTCAGCAACGGCAGTCCAGCCGAGGAGAGCATCGCGAACGCGAACACGATCGCGTAGTTCGGCATCACATGCGCCAGCCCGCCGTAATCGCTGATCGCGCGCGTATGCCGCCGCTCGTAGATGACGCCGACGATCAGAAAGAGCATGCCCGTCGAGATCCCGTGATTGATCTGCTGAATCACGCTGCCGGCGATGCCGGGCTGATTCAACGCGAAGATACCCAGAGTGCAGAAGCCGAGATGGCTCACCGAGGAGTAGGCCACCAGCTTCTTCCAGTCCTGCTGCACCAGGCTCACGAACGCCCCGTACAGAATGCCGATGAGCGACAGCGTCGCCAGCACCGTCACGATCGTCTGGTCGGAACTCGCCTTCGGCAGAAGCGGCAGCGAGAAGCGGATGAAACCGTAGGTGCCCATCTTCAGCAGCACCGCCGCCAGGATGACCGAGCCGCCGGTCGGCGCCTCCGTGTGCGCATCCGGCAGCCAGGTGTGGAACGGGAACATCGGCACCTTGATGGCGAAGCCGAGGAAGAACGCCCAGAACACCCACTGCTGCACGCCCAGCGGCATGTTCAGCTTCATCAACTCGGTGATCTCGAAGGTGTATCTGCCGAACTGCTGGTGGTGTTGGAAGTAGAGCGTCAGAATCCCCAGCAGCATCAGCACGCCGCCGGCCAGCGTATACAGGAAGAACTTGATGGCTGCATAGAGCTTCCGCGGACCGCCCCAGACGCCGATGATAAAGTACATCGGCACCAGCACCAGCTCCCAGAAGATGTAAAACAGCAGGAAGTCGAGCGAGATGAAGACGCCGATCATGCCCGTCTGCTGCAGCAGGAACATGGCGTAGTATTCCTTCACGCGCTCGTCGATCGCCGTCCAGGAGCTGAAGATTGAGAAAAAGCCCATGATCGTGGTCAGCATCACCATCAGCACGCTGATGCCGTCCACGCCGATCAGGTACTGCACGCCGAGCGACGGGATCCAATCGATCCGCTCGACGAACTGATACCCGTCCTTCGTCCTGTCGAAGTTGAGGATCAGCGGCACGCTCGTCAGGAAGCCGGCGAAGGCGGAGATGTTCGCCCACCAGCGGATGAGGTTCTTCTGCGATCCCGGGATGAACATCAGGACGAGGAGCCCGGCGAGAGGCGTGAACAGAATCAGAGAAAGCAGATTTTGTTGCATCGCTTAACGGCTCCAGTAATACCCGAAGATGGCCAGAATCCCGGCCACGAACACCAGTGCGTACGTCTGAACGTAGCCTGTCTGCATGAACCGCACGGGGAAGGAAAACGCCCGCACGGTGAACGCGCTCAGATTCACGAGCCCGTCGACGATCCAGGTGTCGTACCACATCGAGATCCGCGAGATCATCCGCGTCATCCACGCTGTCCCGTTTACGCCGCCGTCCACCACCTCGGAATCGAACTTCGCCATCAGCCCGCCGCCTTGGATCGTCAATCCGCGGACAAAAAGGAAGTTGTAGATCTCGTCCACGTACCACTTGTTCAGCAGCAGCGGATACAGCGGACCTCCGGTCCGCAGCTCCGTGTTCCCGCCGCCGGAGAACAGCGACTTCGCGATGAAGATGCCGCCCAACGCGACGCCGACGGAAAGGCCCATCAACACCCACTCCATCGTCGTGTCATGGTGCGCGTGCGCCGCAGCTTCGTGAGCCGCCGCATGGCCTTGAGCGAAGACCGGCGCCAGCCAATGCTCCAGCGCCTGCATGAATCCGTTTTCGCCAAACACCTTCGGCATGCTGATCCAGCCCGCCGCAACGGATCCCGCCGCCAGAATCATCAGCGGCACGGTCATCGGCTTCGGCGACTCATGTACGTGGTGCAGCGTGTGCTCGTCCATCCGGGGCTTGCCATAGAAAGTCATGAACATCAGCCGCCACATGTAGAACGCCGTCATCGCCGCGGTGGCGAATCCAACGATCCACAAGGCTTTGGAGCCTAGCGGCGACGACCACGCCTGCCAGAGAATTTCATCCTTGGAGAAGAACCCCGCCAGTCCGGGAATGCCCGCGATCGCCAGCGAGGCGATGAACATGGTCCGGAACGTCACCGGGATCTTGTCCTTGATGCCGCCCATCTTCCGCATATCCTGCTCCCCGCTCATCGCGTGGATCACCGAGCCCGCGCCGAGGAAGAGCAGCGCTTTGAAGAAGGCGTGCGTGTAGAGGTGGAAGATCGCCACCCAATACGCGCCGACGCCAGCGGCCAGGAACATATAGCCAAGCTGCGAAACCGTCGAATACGCGAGCACGCGCTTGATGTCGTTCTGCACGAGCCCGATCGAGGCCGCCAGGATCGCCGTCGCCGCTCCAACCGCCGCGATCACGTGGCTCGTCTCCGGCGTAAGGACGTAAAGCGCGTTCGAGCGCGCCACCATGTAGACGCCGGCGGTCACCATCGTCGCCGCGTGGATCAGCGCGGAAACCGGCGTCGGGCCCTCCATCGCGTCCGGCAGCCAGACAAACAGCGGAATCTGCGCGCTCTTGCCGGTTGCGCCGATGAACAGGCAGAGACCCGTCAGCGACAACGCGCCGAACACGCCCGCTTCCACGGCGAACCGGCCCGACCGCAGAACTTCGTTCACTTCCATGAACCTCAGGCTGCCTGTCAACTGGAACAGCATGAACATTCCGAGGATGAATCCGGCGTCGCCGATGCGATTGACGATGAACGCCTTGTTGCCCGCATCGCCGGCGCTCTTCTTGTGGAAGTAGAACCCGATCAGCAGGTAGCTGCAGAGGCCCACGCCTTCCCACCCGACGAACAGCAGCGGGTAGTTGTTGGCCAGCACCAGCGTCAGCATGAAGAAGACGAAGAGGTTCAGGTAGCCAAAGAAACGGTAAAAACCCCCGTGGTGCGGCCCGTGTTCATGAGCCATGTACCCGGTCGCGTAGACGTGGATGAGAAACCCAACGAAAGTCACCACCAGGATCATCACGCTCGAGAGCGGATCGAGCAGAAACCCCATGTCCGCCTTGATCAAAGGCAGCCACTCGAAGAGACGAACCTCGTAAGACCGGCGCTCCAGCCCTGCCAACTGCGCGACCGCGCCGAGAGACAAAAGCAGACTGACGCCCACCGCGCCCGGGCTGATCACGCTGATCGCGCTCTTCGGCAGGCGCCGCCCGAAGGCGAGCTGAATCGCCGCCCCGGCCAGCGGGAAGAGAGGAATCAGCCAGATGAGGTCGAGGAAGTTCACGACTGGGGCTCCTACCACTTCAACAGGTCGATCTCGTCGACCAGCACGGTCTCTTTGTTTCTGAACAGCGCAATCAGGATCCCGAGTCCGACCGCCGCTTCAGCCACCGCGACGCAGATCACGAAGATGGCGAAAATCTGTCCGCTCACCTGTTCCATCTGCCGGGAGAATGCGATCAGATTGACGTTCACCGCGTTCAGGATCAGCTCGATCGACATCATGATGACGACGATGTTCCGCCGCAGCAGGACGCCGACGGTCCCGATCAGCAGCAGCGCGGCCCCGAGCACGAGGTAATGGGCGGTTGTAATGGGTCCGGGCATGACGTTCAGATCCTCTTCTTGGCCATGACGACGCTGCCGACGATGGCCACCAGCAGCAGCAGCGAAGCCACTTCAAATGGAACAAGATACTCGCGGAACAGGCTATCGGCCAGCATATTGACGGCGGTGACGGAGCGCTCGCCCGCCGGCGCCGGCTGATTCAGTTTGAGCGCGGGAGCGCCCTTGGCCAGAAACGCGGTAAAGATCGCGCCCGTGCCCGCCACCGCCAGCGCGCCCGCGATCCAATGCCGGTGATACTGCCGCTCCTTCGCGGCGGCGTCCAGGTTCACCAGCATGATCACGAACAGGAACAGCACCATGATCCCGCCGATATACAAAACGATCTGCACGGCAAAGAGAAACTCGGCGCGCTGCAGCAGGAACAGCCCCGCCACTCCGGCCAGCGACGCAATGAGAGAGATCGCGCAATGCACCGCGTTGCGCAGCGTCACCGTGAGGATTGCGCCGCCCAGGGTTAATCCCGCAAAAGCGTAGAAGAACAGGGTCTCTAGCATAGACACACGTCCACTCCGCGGCCCCGGGCGGCACTCCGGCCCCGGACCTCAGAACTTATACTTGGTGGGCTGGATGCCCTCCTCGAGCACCTGACGGTCAAAGATCGCACCTTCCCGCGTATAACTCGCCAGTTCAAAATCCTGCGTCAGCTCCAGCGCGTCGACAGGGCACGCATCTTCACACAGGCCGCAGAACATGCAGCGCGACGTATCGTAGGTGAAGTTGATCAGATCCTTGCGCTTGGTTTCCGGGTTGCGCTCCCACCCGACCACGATCAGATTCTCCGGGCAAGCCAGCGCGCACAGGTCGCAGGCGATGCACAGCGTCTGGCCGTTCTCGGGATTGATGTTCAGCCGCGGCGCCCCGCGATACCGCTCGGCGATTTTCGGACGCTCGGCCGGATACTGCTCGGTCACGATCTTGTCCGGATGCTGATGCCGGAAGGTCACCCAGAGCCCTTCCAGAAAATCGATCAGAAAGATACGGCGCAGCAGTTTTCGCATGTACGTTCCCCCGCTCTAGCGGTCGACCTCCCCGAGCACGATGTCGATGGTGCCGATCACGGCGACCAGGTCGGCCACCAGCGAGCCCCGCGCCATCTTGTCCAGCGACTGCAGATTCACGAACGACGGCGGCCGGACACGCAGCCGGTATGGCTGAGTCGACCCGTCACTGACAATGTAATAGCCCAACTCGCCCTTCGGCGCTTCGATCGAAACGTACGCTTCGCCCACCGGCGGCTTGATCACCTTCGGCACCTTGGCCATGATCGGCCCCGCGGGGATGTCGCTCACCGCCTGCCGGATGATCCGCACGCTCTGCCTCATTTCGCGCATCCGGACGATGTACCGGTCGAAGCTGTCGCCGTTCTCGCACGTGGGAATCTCGAACTCGTACTTCCCGTAGCCCGAATACGGCTGCGCCTTCCGCAGGTCCCATTCGACGCCGGCCGCGCGCAGCATCGGACCCGTCACGCCGTAGGCCTTGCAGTCCTCCGCACTCAAAACTCCGACATTCCGCAGCCGCTGCACCCAGATCCTGTTGCCCGTCAGCAGTTCCTCGTACTCGTCGCACTTCGGCATGAACATGTCGCAGAACTCGAGACACTCCTGCTCGAAGCCTTCGTAGGTCTCATACTGCAAACCGCCGATCCGGAACGCATGCGTGGTCAGCCTTGCGCCGCAGTACTTCTCGAAGATGTTAAGCGTCGCCTCGCGCTCCCTCATGCAGTAGAACAGCGGCGTGATCGCGCCGATGTCCAGCGCGTGCGTGCCGAGCCACAGCAGGTGGCTGGCGATCCGGTTCAGCTCTGTCAGAATCACCCGGACGACCTGCGCCCGCGGCGGCGCCTCCACGTTCAACAGTTTCTCCACCGCCAGGCAGTAGCCCAGCCCGTTGCTGACCGCCGCCACGTAATCCATCCGGTCCACGTAGGGCGCGAACATCGCGTACGTGCGGTTCTCGCCGATCTTCTCCACCCCGCGATGCAGATACCCGATCACGCATTCGGTGCCTGTCACCTTTTCGCCGTCGAGCTTCACGATCACGCGGAGCACGCCGTGCGTTGAAGGGTGCTGCGGTCCCATGTTCAGCACAAGTTCAGTCGAATCGAGGAAGGTTCCCGACATGGCTTATTGCCCGCTCTCAATCCCGAGGTTCTGCTGCACCCAGTTGTTGTCCATCGCCAGGATGCTCAACTCCTTCCGCAGCGGATGGCCTTCCCACTCGTCCGGCATCAGAATCCGCTTCATGTTCGGATGGCCTTCGAACTCGATCCCGAACATGTCGTAGACCTCGCGTTCCAGCCAATCGGCGGTCAGATGGACATCGACGGCCGTTTCGGGCTTCTCTCCGTCCTTCAAAAACGCCTTGATGCGAATCCGCTCGTTCCGGGCGAACGAGTACACCACGTAGACGAGGTCGAACTGCATCTCGCGTTTCGGCCAGTGGACCGCGGTGATGTCGACCAGGTAGTCGAAGCCGTGGCTCTCTTTGAGCGTGCTCAGAATCGGGATCGCCGCGCCGGGCCTGGCGACCAGGAAGTTCTGCCCGAGATAGGAGCTGAACTCGGTGATCGCCTCGCCGAACTCCTCCTTGAGGGCGGCGGTCAAGTCGCTCTCCCACGGCGTGGTCTGCATCACGGCCGGCGGGGGCGGCGGTTTGGGCGCGGCGGCGGGCTTTGGCGCGGGCTTCGGTGTTGCAGGAGGTGGAGCCGCCGCCTCCCCTTGCGGAGTGGCGGCGGCTTCAGATCCCGGTTTCGAGGCTTCAGGGGCGTCCGGCTTCGGATCGTCGGCCATTGGCGAATCCTAACAGAAACTTCAGGGTTATCACACCCGTAAAATCGGTGTCAATTGTCCGAAGTTTCGCCGCCCCTCGCGCTTCAAGCGCGCTTGCGGCTGAAAACGGCAACCGCCAGGAGTCCCCCTCCGATCAAAAGGACTCCCGACGGTTCGGGCACGGGCGTTCCAGGGCCGGCGCCGGGATCGCCTCCTTCTTGCCCCAGGCTGCTCCAGTCGAAGTCGCTCAACTGGGTTCCGATCGTGCCCCCGGAGATGCTGAAATTGGTCACCAGCGCCGTGCTCTCGAACGCCGCGTAGCCCTCCCGTTTGCTTGCGCCAGTCGATAGCAGGCTGTAGACGAGGATCCTCTCGCCGGGGAGCCAATCGAACGTGAACGTCAGCTTCCGGTCAATGCTCGAGCGGCCCTCGGTCTCCGGAATGGGCGGCGGCCCGGACTCCTCCTCTTCCGGCTTTACGACGCCGAACAGCCTGACAAGCGGTATCCCAGGCGTGTAGCTGCCGGTCGCCATCGCCACGGCCGGATAGTCCTCACCGTCGGGGTTGTATAGACCGCGATCCAGGTACAGGGCGCCGAGCTCGTAAAGGAAGCCGCCGGTTCCGCTCCAGCTTCCATCGAGGTTCACTTCAAAGGTCGTCGTTCCATTGCCGAAACCGGGTAGGGCGTCGAAGATGAAGCCTTCCGTCCAGAGGGAGGAACTGTGTGAGAACTGCGCGTCCGCCCATGCGCCAGAAAAGGTCTTGCCCTTTTCCCAGTCCGAGATGACATGCGCCTTCGCCTTGTTGGATCGGATGCCGGTTTCGGCGGACCCGTAGTAGGCGCAGTTGAAAGGGGAGAGACAGGTCGGTATGACGCCCGGATTCGGCAGATTGGTTGCAGTCACTTTTTGGCCCGTGGCCGAGAAGCCCGCATCTTCCTGTTCGAAAGAATCGTTCTCGGGGTCCGGACCATTCCCGTCGACATAGCCTCTGGCGCCCGAGAAAGCGCCGCTATAGAAGTCGTTTGTGTAGGCGCCGGGAGATTGTGGCGCCGGATCCGTGAACTTGTGAACGAAGGGCGTGAACGCATTCCAGGGGTCATCCGCCCTCCCCTCAATCTTCAGGGGAGTGATCAGATCGGCCCAGCAGAATGACGCGCCTGCCAGCAGCAACAGTGTGGTTTTCCCTCTCATGGCTACCAGAACTAGCAGCCGCCGGAGAGCTACTCAATTGAATGCGTGTTAACTAACGGACGTTAGCTGTTTTATTGCAACAACTTAGCCCAGGCAGGAAAAGTACTGGTAAGCCGCTTGAAGCCCTCGGATTCCACGAAGTCCGGCTTCCACGGCTCGCCGTCCTGAACCGCCTCGCGGAAATAGACCAGCGCCGGATCCCGGAACTTGAGACCCTCGCCAAGCCATTGCAGAGACTTGGCTTCGTCGCCGAGCATCATCCAGATCACAGCCATCGAGTACTCGACGTTGGTCCCCCGCGCCGGCAGCGGCTCCAACTGCTGCAGGATCTGTTCCGCCTTGTCCCGGTCGCCTGATCCGGCATAGATCATCCCCAGCATGTGAAGGCAACTGCGGTGTCCAGGCTCAAGGGTAAGAGCCGTTTCCAGGTGGGCGCGGGCCGAAACGCGGTCCTGCCGCTTGAGCGCGCATCGGGCCTTGACCACATGCATCCACGCCCCGGGCTTGCCGCTGGACAGACCCGTCTCGGCAAGCCGCTCCGCGTCTTCGATTCTGCCGAGATCGATGAGAAGCCGTGCCTGCTGGACTCTGAGCAGATAGGACTGCGCCGACTGGCCCAACAGGGCGCCCACAGCCGCCTGCGCCTCCTTGTGCTTGCCTCGAAACCGAAGCAGATCGAAGTACTCGGGCACGGATTCAGGGTCAAGAAGGTTTAGGGGAATCCCCTTCCGGTAAGCCTTCTCGGCGCCGTCGGGATCCCAATCGACAAAGAAACGGATCCGGCCGAGCAGCGTCCACGCCATGGCCTGCCCGCCGTCGAGCGCGACAGCCTGTTCCGCGGCATGCCTGGAGCGTTCGAGCCACTCGTCGAAGCGGGCCCGCTCGGCCCGCGCAATGCGGTAACAAGCCTTGGCCAGCACCGCCCAGCCGGGCGGATACGCTGGACTGGATCTGGTGACGGCCTCCGCCAGACGGATCACGTCACGCAGTTCCCTCGCCGCGGCTTCTCCCGCGAGGGGTTTGTTGTAGACCTCTTCCAATTTGTCCGCGGCGCGAAGGTAGAGCTGAACCGTTTCCGGGCCCGGCGTCTCCGGCGCGGGAGTCCCCGCCACCGCCCACAGCACCAGCACCAACGCCGGCGCGCCGATCGCGCCCGCGATCATCAACCGGCGGCGCGGGCCCCTCTGCGGCTGTCCCTGAGGGCGGACAATCAACGGAACATAAGTCCCTTTGGGGATCTCGATGCGGATGGCCTCGGCGGCCCCTTCGCCGGCGTAATACTCGGCAAGCGCCTTGCGGAGGCGCGAGGCCTCGGCCCGAACGAGCGAGTCCTTCTGCGAGTCATAGCCTGAGCCTCGCCCATACACTTCGGCTGCAATCACGCTTTCTTTGATTTCTCCCGGCGCGCCGGCATCCGCGCGCTCGACGACAAACTCGAGAAACCGGCTCAGCCGCGGGGAGTTCGCAAAGCGGCGGCTCCGCAGCACGCCCTCGAGGGCCTCTCGAACCTCAGCGTCCATCATCAGCCAGTGTAGAGAATGCCGCCCCCGTGCGCACGCCGTCCCCCGCCAGATTAGAATGTTGAGTAATGAGAAAATCTACGATAACCCTCATGTTTTCGGCGCTGCTGCTTGCCGGGACCGCTTTCGGACAGAACAAAGGCGACGCCGGCAAGGGGAAAGAAGTCTTCGACCAGTGCGGCGTCTGCCATGCCCACGACACCGACGAGAAGAAGATGGGGCCGAGTCTCAAAGGGCTCTTCAAGAAGGCCAAGATGGCGAACGGCCAGAAGCCCACCGACGCGAGCGTTCTCGCAATTATCAATAAGGGCAAGGGTACGATGCCGGCTTTCGCCGACGTCCTCACCGCCGAGGAGAAAGACAACCTCCTCGCTTACCTGAAGACCCTCTGATTCTTCCGTCACAGGACTGTTCCCGCGGCCCACTCCATGGCCTCCAGATAAAATCCGGCCAGATCCTCGGCGGCGAACCCGCGTGACCTGCAAAGCCGGTCGCATTCCTCCCATCGCCCCTCGTAGTAGCGTTCCGCCAGAATGATGGCGGCAGGTTCCTGGTGGTCCTCCTCGCCAGCCAGGATGCGCGTAATCCTTCTGACGAGCGAATCCGGCAGACGGTACTGAATCGAGAGCACGTTCTGCTCGATTCCTATTACGCCGATCAGTTGAGAAACCAGGCTGGCAATGAAAGTTTGACCCGGCTTGGCCGATCCCTCCCGCGAACGCAGGAGCGTCTCCGCAAGCCGGGCCCTGACGAGCATCGCCACGAGCAGCCTTTGGTCGATCCCCGGCGCCAGCACCGGCAGCAGAAGCACCGTCAACCACCGCCGGCACTCGTCTTCTCCCAACCAGATCATCGCTTCCCGCACACAGACGGATGGGGTCTTTCTGGCAAATCGGGCTGAGTTGACCCACTTCAATATGTGCAGGCTGAGTTCCGGATCCCGCACCACCATGGGGACGAAATCGTCCAATCCCTTGGCCGGATCGGCCAGAGCCGCCAGCAGCCGGAACCGGATGGGCGCGTTGCCGGGAACACGCTGGACCGCCATGCGGCGCGGCCGCTCCAGAAAGTACCCCTGGAACTGATCGAAGCCCAGATCGGTGGCCTCCCGGAATTCATCCATGGTTTCGAGCTTCTCGGCGATCAACACTCCTCCACGCCGGGCTCTCCACCGGAAAAGCCGGTTCTCATGCTCCCGCCACGCTCCAGTCCACTGCACCTTCACGCTGTCCACGAAGTCGAGAAAGGGCGCCAGGTGCTTCTGGCCTTCGTAGTCGTCCAGCAGCAGATGGAACCCGGCGTCCTTCAACCTCTCGCAGGCCGCAAGGTTCCGGGCGTCCGGCGGTGTGTCTTCGAGGATCTCCAGGCCGATGGACTCCGGAGGCAGCATGAGGAGTCTTTCGTCCGCCAGTAACTCGCCAGGGATGTTCACGAAAGCCGGCTTGCCCGCGACGAGCCGGTCCAAACCAAAGCTGAAGAGCCCATGAAAAAGAACTTCAGCGGTCGCATGAGACCCGCGGCCCGCTGTCCCATCCGTGGACCGGTGGAGCAGTTCGTAGGCCACGATTCTCCGCGAAGCGTCACAAATCGGCTGCCGCGCGATCCATGCCTCCACTCCATGCATATCGAACGGCGGAGCTGAAATGCGAAAGAAACCGAACGCTGAGAAAATCACTCAACCCTGGCATCCCGCCGCCGATAAGCTCCTTGCGATGGCGCTGCTGCGTCTGAGGACGCCTCAACAACGCTTGATCGCGCTGGGCGTCGTCCTCGCAGTGATCCCGCTGATGACGATCAGCCTCATCCACGCTACATGGGCGAGTCGCGCCCTTTCATTGATCACTCAGGAGCGCGCCCGCGCCGCATCAAGGTCCGCTGAAGACGCGATCGCTCTCCTGGAAGCAGCGGGCATCGCCGCCGGAGAAAGCCTCGCGCAACAGGTGCAGGCGCGCCTCGTCCTGGCTGCCGCCGCCGTCTCCTCTCGCGGAGGCGTCAGCATCATCCCCGGTTGGAATCAAAAATGGGAGGTTCGCGAGTTCGAGTCCTCCCGCCGCTTCCAAGTGAAACTGCCGGTCATGGTTGTTGGAGCGCCAGGCAATGGTCCCGATTCTCCACAGCGGCTGGCTGGTGCGATCGCCCAAGCCTGCGGCGTCCAGGCGTCCATCTATCAACGGGCTCGTTCCGGGGCCTTCATCCGCATTGCCGACTCCTCCTCCGATGACCATCTCCTGATGCCTTCCGGCGAGATTCTCACTACAATCCAGGCCGGCAACGAATACGTCGGCAGGCTCAATTCAGGCGGCGTCTGGCTTGTCGCCGGCTGCCTCCCGCTGAGAAATGGCAAGAGTGAGGTCATCGGCATGATCGCCGTGACCGAACCCGAAGCCGTAGCCTACGCCCGCGCGCTCGATCCGCTTCGACGGAAGACTCTTCGGTCCACGGCATCGCCGTTGCTCCTGACAGAAGGCGAGTTCCAATCGAGATTCCCGTCAGGTTCTTCCGTTGTTTCTGTCCGCGCTCTACCCCAATGGGGTTGGCGCGCAGTGGTGACAACTCCAGCGGAAGTGCCCGCGGCGGCGGCTCATCCGCTGACGGCGGAATCAGCCCGGCTGCTGCGTCTTTCGCTCATCATCGGCACTGCCGCTGCCGCCGCTGCCGTCCTCTTCGGCCGCTTCGCTTCGCGGCGCCTCGCGGTCCGGTTCACGCGCATCGCCTCCGCGCTGCGGACCCTGGCCGCGACGCCGCGCGGGCTGTCGTTCCGCGATCTCG
>CAYWST010000010.1:0-33710 GCA_964461075.1 uncultured Solibacteraceae bacterium
GATCGATCGTCCAGTCCTGCTCGGAGGGCATCTCCCCCGTCACCAGGCCCGCGATGACGCTGGTAGGCAGGTAGCTCGCGCCCTTCCAGCGCAGGCGTCCGTCGGAGGAGGGAGGCCATAGCCCTGCGGGCGGCGGGGCAAAAAGAAGGTTCCGCTGGAAGGGGAAAGCGCTGGAGGTTCGCACAGCCGGGCCGGAGAGGCAGCGGACCGTGGAATCAAGCCACTCCTCGAGCCAGCCGAGCTGTTGGAACGCCGAACAGAGTGCGCCAAACAGCGTGTCGCTTGGGAGCACAGGCGAGGCCTGCTCTCTGGCCCCTGAATCGGGACCGATCCGCCAGGGGGTGACAGGCCGAAGTCGAACAAGCAGCGCCGGATTCATCAGATCAATCGTCCGGAGAAGTCCTCAGCGGTGACGGCGGACTGCAGACCGGCGGTGGTTTCCGCGGAGGCAAGCGGCAATTCGGAAGCGGATCCCAGGTAGTATGCTTTGCTTCTCCAACTGACTTTCCAGGAGGCGAAGTGAACGCGGCCGCTGCCGCGGGAGCCGCCGCCGCCGAGCGAATCGTCTTCCAGCAGCCGCAGTCCGGCGGCGAAGGGGGCCACGAGTTCACGGTCTTCCGGGCAGAGAATGTCGAGCACGAACCGGACTCGGAATCGGGCTCCGGATGGAACGCGTTCGAGCGTTCTGGCGATCGACTGGGCCGTAATGCGGTCGATGGCGTTCTCGCTCTTCACTTCAGTGAGTTCGTCGTCGAGGTTTTCGCGCATCTGCACGGTGATGGAATCGAGCTCCAGGGGCGCGTCATAGGCGGTGAGGCGGGCCGGGGAAGCGGCGGCGGGTTCGATGGGATCGCCCGAAACACGCTCCATCCGTCCGGGATTCCTGCCGAACAGCAGACAGATCTCGTCGCCCGGTTCTTCGCTCTGGTGGATGCGGACTTCCTGGCCGCGGCGGCGCGAGAGGTAGACCAAGTCGGCGGGGACCGCCCGGCCGAGAGCCTGTTCCAGCAGACTGCGAATCCGTCCGCGGAGCGAGCTGCCGGGCACATAGGGCCTGCCGAAGGCGTCTTTGACGACGGGGTTGTCGGCGCCCCCGAGGTCCAGCGAGCCTTTGCCGGCGCCGATGTGCAACCCGGTGTCGCAGACGAGCTCGCCGTCAAACAGGAGCTTGCCGATCAGGCTGAGCTTGGTTTCGGCGGTGTGGGAACTCATGGAATCTCCTTCGTGGTGGGCGCCATTACTCGTTGTAGGCGACGATGGCTTCAAAGAGATCGCGGAATCTCTCGTAGCCGCGGGCGTCGTTCTTGCGGGTGACCTGCAAGAGCAGCTTTTCGAGCGGATCGAGACTGCGGAGCTGATGACGGGCGATGGTGTAAGCGAGCCTTGCGCGCAGCATCACGAACTGGTGCTGGCGATCGGCTTCGGCGGCGCGGCATGCGCGGCGCGTGGCGCTGAACAATCGTCGCAACTGGCTTCGCGTGCCAGAGTCCATGTCGCGCATTCGGGCGACCACGGTGTGGGCCTGGTTATCGAGATAGAGGCTATCGTGAACGAGTTTTTCAAGGTCGATGTCCAGCATCAAATCGGGCGGACGTCCGGCGGGCCGCCGGTCGTCGCGTCCGCGCATGGGCCGTCCGCGGTCGGCGCCGCCTGGACTGCGGTCGGCTCGCGCATCGCCTCGTTGCTCGGGTTTGTCGCTTCGCTCCGTTTTGGGGCCGCGTTCGGGCCGGGGAGCGCGCTCGGGTTTGGGGCCGCGGTCGGGCCGGGGGCCACGCTCAGAGGCGGGCTTGGCGCCGGCGGGAGCGGCCGGTTCCGCATCCGGCGCTGCTGGAGGCGCAGCGGAGGCGCCATCGGCTGCCGGATCAGCAGGGAGAGCGGCTGTCGCGGCGGGCGGGGGCTCGGGGGCCGCTGTCTCCGGTGCGGGGGTCAGATTCCGGTCTTCGGTTTCACTCATTCAGTTTCGGCCTCCTTGGCAAGCCGGGCCCACTCCAGCGCAACCCTGCCGGAAGGCTTCAGCTTGAGCTGTCCCTGGCCGCGCGTGAGGAATGCAGCCTGCACCGCCGCGCGGACCTTCTGAAACTCTTTGGGGCGCCCTTCGGGATCGAGGACGCGATTCAGGCGGTGGTGAAGCCGCCAGGGGCGCTGGCTCGAATCGCCCGAGCGCGCGGCGATGCGGGCGGGGAGAACCCGGTCCGTTTCGCGATAAAACGCTCCAAGCTCGCCCAAGAACTGCGGACTGGCGCCGAACTCGTCCACCAGCCTGGACATCAGGTTCTTGAGATCCGACGCTTCGGCAAGCTGCTTTGAGTCCAGCACGCGGCCAAACACGGAGATGGCGTCCCGAGTGGTGGATTTGGCGACGCGCAACTGACGGCCGGCCTCGGCCCAGACGGCCGAAGGATCGGAGTCGAGTTCCGCCGCCAAGGCCAATCCCATTGACATCGTCTTGGCTTCCGGCCCCGGCGAGTCGCGGAAGACGCCTTCCGCCGTCCGATGATAGAGCCTTTGCATCTCCCGGGCGAACTCAATCAAGGCGTCCCAGGAGCCGGCGACGGCAAAACCGCCGCCTCCGGCGCTGAGGACCGTCACTTTGCGCCAGAATTCGCCTTGCGTGCAGAGAACCTGGACTTCTCCCGTAAAAAAGGGCTTGAAGAAAGCGGTTAGCGGCAGATACTCTTCCACCGACTGGGCGCGCCTCAAACGGGTCTCGTATAGATCGATCTCTCCGCGCAAAATCCCCCAGGCGTGGCGACCTTCAGCGCGCGCGCCCAGTTCAGCGAGGGAAGCCGGAGCATCCCCGGCTTCGTTCAGCGCACGGTGGGTCGCCACAGGGTGGGGTTCTCCGCCCATTCTCAGTAGCTCGGGAATGGTTAAGTCGAGCACGGCGGCGGTTGAGTTCGGGAGGTCATCGAACAACCGGCTGAGCCATTCTTTCGCTTGACGTTGCTCGGCAAAGGCTCCAAACACGGACGCCGGCTCGATCGCGCTGAGTCCCGACCACCGGCCGGTTTCCGCATCGAGCCGCCGTCTTACGTCGGTCCATGCGCCAAGGTTTTCAGTCGCCGCCCAAACGAGCCGGATTCGCCCCTCGCTGAAACGCGAGAGGCCGCGGGTGACCTGCGTCAGGAAATCGTGCGCAGCCGGCACGCTTTCAGCCGGAAGCAGAACAAGAAACTGGCCGCCGCCGCTCGAGCCAATCAGCTCCGTCGATAGCTTAAGATGATCCAGCAGTCCTCTGGGGATCGCCTCGCTCATCAGGGAGACGTAAAGGCAGCTACCGCCCAAACTATTGAGATGAGAGCCGTAGGATTCAATGAAAGAATCGGCGCCGACAAGATTGCCCTGTAGAAATACCTGCACGAAGACCGCCTCGAAGCGGGACGTAAATTAAAAATTAGCACATGGCCGGACCAGGAAGCGGGCCGGCGCACCAGATCCCGGGCCGCTGCAGCCTAGACGCCGGTTCTTGGACGGTAGCCGGGGCGCGCGCTGATGCGGTACTTCTTCGCCGCGTCGCGTTTGACCTCAATGGTAATTCGCCTGAATCCTTCATTTGGATTGGGAGCGGGATAGTAGGTGACTGTATAGCTGTTGCCAAGGTCCTCGCGAATCGCCTCGAAGGCCTCGACCTGTTTCTGCCAAGTCTTGGCAAAGAAGCTCTTGCCGCCGGTGCGTGTTGCGAGACGGCGGAAGACGCCGCTGGAGATCGGGTCGCGGCTTGCGTCGCTCGTGGAGATGACGTAGATGGGAATTCCTTCGTCTTCGGCGACGGCGCGCACATCGTCCGGCGCCACCATCGAAGCCGAGTCGGGCCCGTTGGAGAAAACGATCACGACTTTTCGCCCCGGCACCTTCGCGGCGTCGCGAACCGTCAGCAGCAGGGCATTGTAGAGCGCCGCGTCGTCCCCGGCGACGGCCTTGCGCAGGCCCTCAAGGACCTGGCCGCGCTCCCTGGAGAGCGAGGCGGCGCGAGTCAGGTTCCGGGAAAAGGTGTACACCGCGACCGAGTCCGCGCGATCGAGTCCGCGAACGAAGTCGGCGATCGCATCGGAGGCGTACACGAATCCGCGATACATGTAATTCGACGTGTCGAACAGCACGAACACGTTCGTCCCGACGAAAGCGTCCGTTGAGATTCCGCCCTTCTCGGGATCCGCCTGGGCTGTCTCCAGCGGACGTGACGATCCATCTTCCAGAATCTGGACGGGCGGGCGGTTGCCTTCCGTGAAGGTGTTGATCCGTTGCGGGATGCCGTCCTCCAGGACCCTGAAATCGTTGTGGGTCAGGCCGTTGACGTAGCGCCCCTTGGAGTCCGTCACCGTAAAACTCAAGACAACCATGTCCACCTTGACCCTGAAGGTGGGCCGGCCCGCTTCCTGCTGGCCAAACAAGAGATGAGGCACGGAGGCGGGAACCAGAAGGCCCCCGGCGGTGGCGAAGAAGTGTCTGCGGGAAGTATTCATTGCGATTCGGTCTCCTACTCCTGTGCGGCAGCCTTCGTTTCGAGGGCCTGGATCTTGAGGGTTTCCGTCCTGATGCGTTCGGCAGTCACGCGCATGGACCGCAGCAGTGCAGGCCAGTCCTCCAGGTGGGTGGCAAAGATCTGTTCCACGGTCCGCTGGGTCCACTCCGGCAGCAGCATGTTCAATTGAGAAGGACGGAGCGACAGCTCGTCGGACAACGCCGCGAAGAAGAGGTTGTTGGACTCCCAGCTTTCGGCCAGGATGCGGCTCGAGTAACCCATCAGGGTGGGGAAGGTGCGCAGGTTCAGCAATTGAGGCTTGAGGCGATTGGCAAGCGTCGGCTTGGGTGTGCCGAATGCGGAGGAGATGGCGTCGGCGGAACAAAGCTGCGGGAGGGTTTTCTCGAGTTCCCGCAAGTTCTCCGCCACGCCGGGCAGCCCCGCCGGGAACCCGCTTGCAACGGCCTCTCTGCCGATGAGGTGAAGCTCCGCGGGGGTGATGTTCTCCAGCGCCTCCTTTACCATCCCGGCCGCAAGGTAATCCCCGACAAGCCTGACCCTTGCGGGCGGGGCCAACCGGTCGAGAAGCTCCAGGATCTTTCCCCGTCCTGAGTCATCCATTGCGGCGGTGGCCACGGCGCTCTCAGCCAACCGCAGGCTCAGGGCGACGTACCTTGTCTGAACGGGTGAAGTATTCCAGAACCGGGGAAGCCTTGCGCTCACGAGCATCTGGGGAACGAGGTCGCCCCAGATGAGCGCCTGCTCGCGGGTCGGAATGAGGAAGTTCTGTTCCGCTTCTGCCAGGGCGTAAGGCAACTGGGCCAATGAGCCGACGAGTCTTCCTCCCGCGCTCGAAGGCCATCCGGAGCCAAGCACCTCCGTGCCCTTCCATGTCTGGTTGTTGCCCTGGATGCCGATGAAGTCGTGGCTTCGCGCGAAGAGCGGATTGGTATAGAGAATCTGAGCGCCGGGCGGGGCGTAGTGGATGTAGAGAAGACCGACAAGCGTGTCGCGCAGGAGCGGCGCCAGCAGACCGCGGGCCTCTTTCAGCCGTTCGGGTTGGCCTGCGGCTTTCTCGATGACGGCCCGGAAGTTGAGCTTTCTCTGGGCGTCGAGGTGCTTCTCGGTCCAGTATCCGAAGGCAAAGCTGTTTTTCTCCTGCGAGGACAGCGACGCCTTGGGCAGATTGAGGTCCGAAACGCGAGCGGCAAGGCGATTCAGGAGCGCGGTATTGAGCTTTTCTCCCTTGGAGAGGGACTCAAGGTGGTCGGCGAGGTCAAACAGGGTCTTGACGGAAACGAGCTTCTGGGCTTCGAAGATCTTCATCATCTCGGCCAGCAGGAGTTGGTGGGTCTCGTCGTCCTTGGGAGAGACGGCGCCGGCGAGCAGGTCCAACAAACGGTCATGCGGATTGGCGTCGTCGGGGACGGACGCCGCCTTCAGCAGGATTCCGACTCCGCTTCGTCCGGCGTCAAACAGGTCGCGCACGTTCTTGCCGGTGAGGAAGGGAGCGATCAACTGCTTGAGCGTCGAGTCGGCGTCGCCGGCTCGAATCAGGTCGTGGCGCACGAAAATCTGCCAGAGCGAGGCCAGGGCCTGGAACATGCCGGCGGTGTCGGCGCGGTTCAATGCGTCACCGATGCCTGTGATCCGGTCTGCCGCGTTCAGGTACGCAAGGATGGTCTCGTCGGAGAGCGAGGGGCTTTCGTTCAGCAAGGGGTACTGAGCGCCATAGTTTCTCCAGGACCGCGCAAGCCGGTCGACGGTTGCGGGCGTAAGCGGCGTCTTCCGATGGCGGTCGAGGTCGCTGATGGCCAGGAAAATCTTGAGTGGCTCGTTCTCGACGGCCTTGCGGGAGAGGCCGAAGAGCGCCTCCAGCAGATCGTCGCTCTCTTTCCAGCCAACGGCGGACTTGGTGAGCTTGCCGTCGTACTTGCCGCTTGGCGATTCAGTGAAGAGCCGTTTCCAGACGTCAAGGTTTCCCGGGATGCGAGCCTTGCCGTCCTGAACAACCAGACGGGTCGTCAACAGCATCAGGTCCGTGTTCGCGCGAAAGACGGGCCGGGCCGGGCCCGGGCTGGTTACGCGGCCGCGCAACGCCGAATAGAACCTCTTGAGCCGGGCGGGTTCGGTGAGATAGTCCTGGGTCGGCCCGGAGATTCTCATCAGGGCGTCGAAATAAGAGGCCAGCCACCCGTCGTCCTTGGTGACAAGTTTCTCGATGAAGCCTACGCCCTGATCGGGGTTCGCTCCGGCAAGGTCGCTCCATGCCTGAGCGCTCCTGGCGCCTCCCGGAACAGAGGATTTCCCATCCCTGATGCGGAACATACCGCCGAAGAAATCGAAGACATGAGCAAAAGCCCGGATGCGGGCGACCGGAAGCGACTTGCGGACTTCCGCGGCGGTCTCCGGGTCCAGCTTAGCCATTCCGAGATAAAGCCGGCAGAGGGCCGGATCGGCAATCATCGCGTCGATGAACTCTCCGGCGAACTTCTCGCGGGAGGAGAGCCAATACTCGGCCGTGTAGAGGACCGGGACCCTGGTAGGCGCATAGTTATAAGTGAACGGGCGGTTGGTGCGGAGAGCCTGCTCCAGTTCGGCCAGCGGGAAGCCGGAATCCATTGAGAGGAAGGCGCGGGTTGCATTGACGGTCTCCAGCACCACGTCCGCACCGCAGCCTCCGCGCATCCGGAAGCCGAGGATCTTAAGGAGATCTCCCGTCCGGCTCGACTCGCACTGCTCGATCTTGAGAATCCTGTCCGGCCCGGTGATCTTTTCGATCTCCCGCGCCTGGGTCAAGTAGCGGACCACCAGCTTGAGGTACTCGGTTGGTTCGAGCGATTCGCTGCCGCTGACCGCCTGGTACCCGTTGGTGACTACGTTGCGGGCGAGTGCGAGCAGAATGTCCTCCGGCGCCAGGTCCGGTGAAAGCGCGGCCATCCGGGCGAAGCTGCGAAGCGGCCCGGGGATTTCGATGGTTCCGGAAGGCAGAGATCCCGGCCGGGGAGCGGAGGGGTTGATTCGAAGCCGCGCGGCGGAGGGAGAGGATTGGTCCAGTTTCGCCAAACCGGCGGCGGCCCGTTCCCGGTCGCCGGCAAGGAGGTCCAGTTCGACAAGACGGCGCAGCGCCATCTTTCCCTCCGCGGAGTTGGACCCTCCGGCCAGCAGGACCTTTTCCCAGGCATCTCTGGCCGCGGGATCGCGCCGTGTATCCAGGAAGTCGGCCCAGACGACGAGTGTGGAAAGATCCTTGGGATTGCTGCGGAGTGCGCTCTCAATCGCCGTCCGAGCCGCGCGGGCTTCTCCGCGCAATTCCATTTGCCTGACCTCTTCGACGAGGCCTCCTGCAAAACCTTGAGCCAGGGCGACTGAAAAAAGGAGCGCCCCGAGAACTTTCGCGAAATCGCTATTGAGCTTCACCGTCCCCTCCGGATTGTGCTCGCGACTGCAGCGGCGGGTAACCACTGTCCAGCGTGCAGGCAGCGTACCACACTTTGAGGCAAGGCGCGCAGGCGGTCCATAGTTCCATGAGATGCTCGACGCAGCCTGTGCGATGCCTTCGTGTCAGATTCTACAAAAATGGCGGAGGCGCCCTCTTGGAGAGCGCCGCCGCCCAATTCAATCCGCGAGATGGTGAGGAACGTCAGAGCGAAATCCGGAGAATCTCGCTGGCGATCCGCGTGAACGCTTCCTTCAGCTTCGTTTGGTCCGGTGCGTTAATGTATAAGCCGTCGCGGAGGTTGGAATCGTAGATCGGGCTGGCCGGGTCGTTGGCGATGCGCCGCAGGAAGACGTGGTCAATGTCGCCAAGTCCGATGGTGTAGAAGACCACGCCGAATTGCGCGTCCTCTCGGGCCTTCTTGGCCAGGTTGTCGGCGACGTTGAACGCGGCCCCTGTCACGTCCTTCGGGCGGTCGATCCTCTTCTTGCCGATGTAGGGGCCAGACGAGTAAGTGCCCACCGGTTGATAGCCCGACGTGCTGTTGCCGAAGATGTCCTCGTCAGGGATGTACGCCACGTCCCGCCGGACGAGGCTCTTGCGCTGCGAGGAGGTGTTGTTGTTGTGCGTGAGGAAACTCGCGGTTGAAAAGGCGCAACCGGACGGGGTGAGGTATTCGCTCGACGCGGTGATGGAGGTGCCGATATGCCTCATGACGCCTTGAGTCTGCCCTGTCGTCGCCCAATCGTTGCCCGCGACGGAGCCGCGTATCGGCGCCGGCGCCCAATTCGGGTTCCAGTTCGGAGCGTCGTAGTATTTCTTCGTTTGGCCGTTGTTTCGGTCGAACTGGTCGCCTTCGGCGTCTTTGCATGGGCTGGGCAGCATGGAACAGGTTGAGCTTGTGCTGGTGCAGGTTGAAGACCCGGTATAGGTGTTCGTCGATGTGTCGTAGACGCGGTAGCCGTTGTAGCCGCCATAGCGGGTATCGGTTTTGGTCTTGATCGGATAGTCGGCTACGACGGTGTTTGCGTTGCCGTCGGTGAACAGCAGAATCACGTTCAATGCGCCTTGTTCATTGATGGCCTTGATGTCCTCATAGGCTTGACTGATTGCGCTGCCAATCGCCGTCCATCCCGCGCATTGGATGTCGTTGATTCTCGTGATCAGCGAGGGAGATCCGGACTTGAAGTTCAATGTCGCCGGGTAGGCGGGGTAGTAGGAGGAGCTATAGGTAATCATCCCCAGCCGGTCCCTGCCTTCGGCGAACAGCCCGACAAAGTACTTCGCCGCCTCCTTCATTTGCGAGCAGGCGGAGGCTGGATCGGTATGCGAACCCATTGAACCGCTTCGGTCGAGCACCATAATGAGGTTGACGTCGCGCCGGGAAGCCTGGCCCAGGCCGGCGATGTGGACGTAATTGAAGCCGAGGATGCGCATGAAATACTGAGGCGCGTCAAACGAAGCCGTCACGGTGACAGACCGGGTTTTCGAGGCGCTTTCAGACACCACGGCGTCCACGTTCATGTTCTTGGTGCCGTATGCGTTTTGTTTGAAGTTCGCGTAGAAGAAATCGAGGGCGCGCGCTTTGGCTTCCGCTTCCTGTTCGGCCAGCGTCAGCCCGACGCTCAGGCTGCGGGCGGCGGCGAGAGCGGCGGCGTCGGTTGCGCTGACAAGCCGCGACTTCAACACGTAGGCGACGCCTCCATCAATGGCCAGTCCCGCCACGGGCACAAGGGCCATCATGATGCCGGCGGTCATCAGGATGGCAATACCCTTCTCTTTTCTGTTCTTATATTTCCAGTGCTTCAGCATGACAATCCCCCGTTCGGCTCTTAAAACACAGCCTTGGACGCCAGCAGATCGCCGATTCCCAGATTTGGAACGGCCATCCCCAGCCCCTTGAAGTAACCTTCGACGACAAACGCGTACTGCCCCGATTTCAAAGCTGGCAGTTCATCGACGTTCTTGACCTGCAGCTTGTCGTCGGTGTGAATGTCTTTCGCGTTGCCCTCGGGCAGGCTGAGGCTGCTATCCGGCGGCGAGCAATAGCGGCTGGCGTAGAACAGCGGATTCCCGACGATCTGCCGCTGCACGACGACGTATTTGTCCTTGTTAACGCACTGCGCGTCGGTTAGACCGGCGGCGACGCAGTCGGCTTGCTCGATTTTGGTGATCTTGGAGAGGATGACCACGCCATCTCCGCCGTTGGCGGTCATGCCCATCCCGACCGCCAGCCTGGCCAGGATTTCCTTGTTGCCAGCCAGTGAAAAGTCGGTAGACCGCGCATACATGTGACCGGCGTCGCGAACGACCTGAGTCACCTGGATCGACTTGGTCATATTCAGGCCAAAACTGAAAGCGCTGACCATCAGAGGGGCCAGAAACGCCAGGGCAATCCCGGTCTCGATCAGCACATTGCCGCGCTGCCGCCGCCTGGCTTCGGGTCTATTGCGCCGGCTTTGTATGATACTCATCGGCGTGCCTCCTAGCTTCCCAGGCAGGGGGCTCCACTGCCTCCGGGAAGCCCTTCCATCTTGTCGCTCGAACGGACCGTTATTTTGAGCGGTTCGTTGCTCCGCCACAGCGGGGCGATCCACTTCCACTCGTAGTTCTCCACCGAAACCTCGACCAGGTGCCCGGGCTTGTTCTCGCCGGACTCCGCGGAGCCGTCGGGCAGGTAGAACTTGACCTTGACATGCGCATCAAGCTGAGCGTCGGTCAGGAAGTCCATCGAGTGCTTTTTTACGACCTTCTTGATCGACGGTATATGACACAGCCCATCCACGGTTCGATACGTAATCGCGTAGCGAGTGCCTTCTCGAACAGCATGCTGAAGCGTTTCGCGGATGAAGATCCCCAGCGAGACGTCAACGATCCCGATGGTCGCGGCCATGAAAGGAAGCAGGCAAAGCGCGGCTTCGACCATTGCGCTACCAGCGCGGCCAGATCGCCGCCGGGCGGATTGCGCGGAGATGGATCCCCTCCAGTCGTCCATGTGCAGCTTTCCTTTCTCCTTCGATTCTGAAGCTGAAGGGCGGCAGCGACAATCAGGGGAAAGCCTTAGGAACTGCCCGACTTAAGGTCTACGAACTGCCCCGCGGGCGCGGTGCGGGAGGAGCAGCCACATCCCGGCCAGAGCCAGAACAAGGGCGGTCCATTGGGTCCAGGTCAGGCCAGCCAAGGGCGGCGGTTGTTCGTGCATCCGAAAGGCCTCCGCGCCGACGCGGGCCGCCCCGTACAAGACCAGATACAGCCCGAAGACGCGGCCGGTAGACGGCAAGCGCTTGAAGCAGATGACCAAAACGATGGCGACAATCGCCGTGGCGAGGCTCTCATAGAGTTGGGTGGGATGGAGTGGAACGTTGAGCGGGACGCCCGTCAGCGCGTTTGCGTCGGAGTTCCGGAAGACGACCGCCCAGGTCCTGTCGCACTCTCTTCCCCAGCAGCACCCGGCGGCGAAACAACCGAGTCTCCCTACGGAATGTCCCAGCGCCAATCCAGGCGCAAGAACATCCGCCACGCGGAAGAAATCCAGGCCGCGGCGCTTCACATAGGCCCAGGCGAAGATCAGCGCCGCCACGAAGCCTCCGTGGTAGACCCCGGCCGACATCAGTGTTTCCAATGAAAACAGGCGTCCAGGCGAGTCGGCGTAGGCCTTCCAGTCGAAGACGAACATGAGGAGCTTGGACCCCGCCAACCCCCAGAGCGCACAGTAAATAGCGAGGTCGGTGATCCGGTCCGGATCAAGGCCGGCCTTGGCGGCGAACCTGCGGCTCAACCAGATCCCGGCCAGGAAGCCGAGAGCGACCATGACGCCATAGGTGGGGATGAAGAAGCCCTCAAACTCAATCAGTTTCGGGTGCATGTTGCTGCTGTGGCCGCTCCGCGTAGACGAGCACGCCCTGGGTCCAGTGTTCGGTCCGGATGGACTGGAAACCGATCCGTTCCAGAGTCCGGGCGCACTCGCCGGCATCGGGCAAATAATAGTTGATCAGATTGGCCGCCTCCGCCGCGCGGGCGCCGAAGGAGGCGGCAATGCGGCCTCCGGGCCTGAGCAAGGACCAAAGCTTGCGGAAGGCGGCTTCAGGGTCCCCGGTCCAATGGAGGACGGCATGGGCCAGGATGCCGTCAAAGGGTTCTTCGGCGATGAACTCATGGAGCCCGATGGCGAAAAAGCGGCCGGAGGGGCAGGCGAGTCTGGCCTGTTCAAGCAGGTGAACCTGAGGATCGATTCCGGTCACCCTCGCGCCGGCCGAGGCCATTGAGGCTGACAGTGCTCCAAGTCCGCAGCCGACATCGAGGAACATCTCGCCCGGCCGCGGATTGAGCCATTCCAAAAGCCGCGAAGAGACGCTCACAGCCGGTAGAGCATCAGGTAGACGGCCACCCCGGTCACGCTGACGTAGAGCCAGATGGGCAGCGTGATTTTTGCCAGCCGCCGATGCTTTTGAAGCTGGTTGGTCCAGGCCCGGTACACGGTGACGAGCGCCATTGGCGCGACGGCCGCCGCAAGAATCGTGTGCGTGATGAGGATCGCGAAGTAGACGGTCCGGATCGGCCCGGTCTTCTGAAACTTCACCGATCCGACATTGAAGTGGTAGACGAGGTAGGATGCCAGGAAAACCGTTGAAACCGCCAGCGCCGCAAGCATCACCTTTTTGTGCGCCTAGAAGCGCCGCTGTCTCACCAGGCGGTATCCGGCGATAAGCAGAGCGGCGGCTGCCGTGTTCAGCAGAGCGTTCAGAGTCGGAAGGTCGCGCAGTTCCAAGAAGCCTCCATGGCGCCAGCTGCTAAAGCCACTCGCGCCTCACTTTTCTGATGTCAGCCAGGATCTCCGGGATCGCTCCCGAAAGCGCGGTGTCATAATAGCCGCGGATTCGGCCGTGCCGGTCCACCAGGGCGAACCTCGAGCTGTGCGCCAGTTTATCCTGTGGATCGGCGAGGTGGAATGTGTCTACGCCGAGACTACGGAGAACCTCCGGCTTGCCCGTGAGGAAGGACCAGCGCGCGTGATCGGCTTTGAAGCGGGCGGCGTACTCGGCGAGTTTGGCCGGCGTGTCGTTTTCCGGATCGATGCTGAAGCTGACGAGTGAGAAATCGGCCAGACCGCGGGTAGCGTCCTGCACCTTGCGCATCTGCGCCGTCATCCGGGGACAGGGGCCGTTGCAACTCGTGAAGATGAAGCAGGCCGCCCATGTCCTGCCCGCCAGCCTCTCGGAACTCCGGAATGGCCGCCCGGTTTGGTCGGTGAGTTCGAAGGGAGGCACTTCGCCGTAGTCCGGGAGATTCGATTTCAGACACCCGGCCGCCGGCAACGTCAGGGCAAGCAGCAGCCGCCGGGACGGCATCTTCAATCCATCCAGAGTTTGCGGGCGTCCAGGATCAATGCTGCGTAAAGCAGCGGCAGATACATCACGCTTGCCTTCAACACGCCTCTGGCGTTCGCCGCCGAGCGATCCCGGCTCAGGCGCGTGGCCGAGCGCAGGAAGAGCGCCCCCAGAAGCAACGCCGCTCCGAGATACCAGGGGCCGGTCATGGAAAGGAAGCTTGGCAGCAGGCTGCACGGGATCAGAAGAAGAGCGAAGGCGAAAATCTGGCGCGAGGTGGACACGCCATCCGGCTCCACGACCGGCAGCATCCGAATGCCGGCGCGGGCGTAATCGTCGCGGTACATCCAGGCGATCGCATAGAAATGCGGGAACTGCCACAAGAAGATAATCGCAAATAGAATCCATGCATCCACGGTCAGTTTGCCTCCGGCCGCGGCGAATCCGATGAGAGGAGGCATGGCTCCCGGAAACGCGCCGACGGTCGTGGACCACCAGGAGCGCTGCTTGAGCGGCGTATAAAGCAACAGGTAGCTCGCCACGGTGGCGAAACCGATCCAGGCGGTGAGAGGGTTCACGGCCAGCCCCAGTTGGATTTCTCCGGCCGCGATCAACAGCATGCCGAACACGAGAGCCGACCTGGCCGAAACCCTTCCTCCGGGGATGGGACGATTGCGCGTCCGGTTCATTTGGGAATCCGCGTCGCGCTCATACCACTGGTTGAGAGTGGCGGTTCCGCTGGCCAGCAGAGCCGTCCCGATCAGTGTGTGGAGGAGTAGGCTGAGGTCCAGTTCGCCCGTTTGTCCAAAGAAATAGCCGATGCCTGTGCTCATCAGGATGAGCCACGTAATGCGGGGCTTGGTGAGCGCGAGGTAATCGTTCATGAAGGCCGTCCCGTCTGAATGGGGAGAGTCTGAACGGAGAGGCGGGTGTCGCGCCTGACGACAGCCGACCAAGCCGTGGAAAGCGCCATCACCAGGCTCCCTGTGGTGATGTGCGCGGTCGAGATGAACGCCAGCCATCCCTCTCCAGGATTCAGCCTGGCGAGGTAGGCGCCCACGCCCAGCAATAATTGAATTCCGGTGAGCCCGAGAAGCCAGACTGAAATCCCGCGCAGCAGCCGTCCGCTTTCCTTCTGAGTGAGGACGAACGTCCCGGCCATCATGACGCAGATCGCCGTCGCGAAAGCCCATGAGATGTGAGGAACGGCTCCGGCAAGCTCACGCCGGTACGCGGCGCCGAGCCCGATCTGGAGCAGCGTCACCGCCGGCATGAGGAAGCCGAGTTGACGGAGGGAGGGAAACCCTCCATCCTCCAGCGGAGAGGGCTTGGTCCAGCCCGGCGAGGTTTCCAGGGCCGCGAGAAACGCAGAGGCGAGCAATCCCTGCGCCAGAATCGCGTGGGCGACTTGTGAGATGGACGCCGGGGCCACGGCCAAAAGCCTCAATCCACCCGCCAGAGCGAAAAGCAGGGCCGAAGCGGCCGCCTTCGAGCGGTGAAGAAGAGCGAGAACGACCGAACAGAGGACAACCAGCCCGCCCAGAATCGCGTGCGGATCGAGGCGGAGGGCGGAAGAGAACGTCCCCGCCGCCATCATCAGCAGCGTCAGAGAGGCCAGCAGAAGCGCGAGTCGATGCGCTAAAAGACTTGGTTTCAACTGATTAACCCAGAAATCCCATGGAAGCGCCCGGTGAGGCGAGCGGCCCCGTCCCTGACATTCTATCGTGACGAGAATTCTTTCGCACTTCCCGCAATTGAGGCTCCATTTTGAGGATGCGGATGTGGGCTGCCGGGATGCGGGCAAGATCAGCTCAGTGAGAGAAAACGCGTGTCGTTGGACGCCAGCGAATCCGCACCGACCTCTCAAAATAACCGCCCTCGGGAAGCAGGATCCTGAATCGACGAGCCAGGTTCCTGGGCCTATTCTCGAAAGCGGAAGCCGTCTCTGCGGCGCTCTTGGGCATCAGCGGAAGCAGCAATCCGGTACGGGCGGTATCGGGCAGGATACGAATCCGCACTGTCCCGCCGTTCTCGCGAACCGCTTCCAGGTAAACAGGCGGCCAATGGTAAAGAACTCTGGCGAGGCGCCCCAGCGGGGTTGGGCTGCAATCAATTTCCGCCCGCCAAAGCCTGCTGGGATCGTCCACTTCAATCCATTCACCAGAACGGGCTACGACCGTCCGAATGCTCTGACCGGCCTTCGTTTGAACGGAATGCGCGCGGGCGCGCAGCAGAAGTTCGTTGAAGCCCGCATGCTGATCCGCGGGTTCGTAGTTGTCAAGAATCGCCATCCACGTTTCCGGATTGTCGCTTAGTTGGCTGCGATTGTCGATCTCATAGTTCATCAGCCAGATCCATTTAGGGCGGTCCTCGCGCCGGAAGATGTTCGCCGTAGCTTTGTCGAGCGTCGCTGTATATGCGGAATAGAGCTGCAGACTTGGCAGAATGCGCCAGGAGAGTCCCCTGGAGACGACGCCAGTGATCTCCCAGGGCAGAGAGGCCACCTCGCCATGGTCTGCGCTGACCCTGTTGAGCCACGGGTCGGGTAACTCGCCCTGTCCTACAGCCCCTCTCCTCGGCGTCGACAGGGAATTGGCCTCGATCTGCGGATCGAGCGTTTGACGCAGATGGCGGAATCCGCGTCGAAGTGTGACTGTGTCCTTAATCCGCGCCCAATCGAAAGGCGGGTCCGAGGCGAAGCGGCTCGAATGGAAGATCGTGATCGAGATTGCCGCCGCAGCCAAAGCCATGACAGCAATACGTTCGCGGCGGCTCTCCGCAAATAAAATGAGCATCGCCGGAGCGGAGCAGAACGTCCCGTAGAAGGCCATGCTGTGTGTGCCTTGGCGCGTGTAACCGTGTCTGAAAGCGATGAATAGAACGAACAAGAGAGATGCCGCCAGCCTTCGCTGGCGGTCTCCCCCGAAACAGGCGAATGCGACGAACGCGAGCAGAATCGCGAATGCATTCCAAAGCGACTCGCTTTGGTAAACGAGGCTCATTGCCGCCGAGTATCCGGAGCTGATCTCCCAGCTCCAACTCAGCCAGCGGAAAAAGGACGCCGGGCTGTCGAAGAACGAGACAAGGATCGGAAGCCAAATCGCAGTGACGCCCCCAATGGCATACAAGCAGGCTCTTCTCTTTCGTTCAGGCGGCGCCGGCGCCAGCCAGAGAGCCAGAGAGACTAATGAAAAAGCCGCCGCGCCCGAAGTAAGCTTCATCGCGGCAAGAGCTCCGCTGAGGGCGCCGGCCACGACAGCCCAAAGCCACAACCTGCCGCTCAAAAGCAACGAAGCCCAGGCAAACAGGCCTGCGTTCAGAACCGTCCAGTACTCGAGCCAGACGCCCAGGGCTCGTCCCGCGGTGGACAGCGCCACCATACCGCACACTTGCAGAAAGCAGCCCTGCCGGACGGCCTGGGCCAGCAGTGCGACCGTCGCCAGGTGGAGGCCAGTCCAGAAAGCCATCGCAATCTCGAGGTTCGCCTCGACAGCGCGGGGATGCAGGAGAAACCCAAGCGGGCCGTACGTAAAGGCCACTTCACGGCCAAACACGGGGCCGACGTTGAATAGGAGATTCATGGCGTACATCCATGAATTGTCCAGCCCGCTCTCGATTGGCAGAAGTCCCCCCGGCCATTGGGCTATGGCGTAGTACAGCACCGCCAACCAGACAGCGGACCGGCTACCCTGTAAGGCCGGTGATGCGCTCATCGAGTGACTCCTTGATCACCAATGCGGTCTGCGCGTGCAACCGAACGGTATCCTCAACATGGGCAGCGTATCCGCCGGCGAGAACCACGGCGACCGGGACGCGGCGGCGGACAGCGGTCTCCAACACGAGGCGGTCGCGGGCCATGAGCCCTTCCACGGTGAGGGAGAGACCGCCGAGTTGATCGTCGAAATAAGGATCGACGCCGGCGACGTAGACCAACAGATCGGGGCGGAATCCATCTACCGCGGGGAAGAGCACGTCCTGGAGCCGCGCGATGTACTCCACGTCGCCGGTGAGGTCCGCAAGACCGACGTCGATGGTCGAGGGCGGCTTCACATGGGGATAGTTGTTCTGCTGGTGGAGCGAGATCGTGAAGACCTCTTTGCAGCCCTGAAAGATCGCCGCCGTGCCGTTGCCGTGATGGACGTCGAGATCGACCACCATGGCCTTTGAGATCGCGCCCTCTTTCAGAAGGGAGAGAACGGCGACGGCGATGTCGTTGATGGCGCAGAATCCCTCGCCGTGTTCGCGAAAGGCGTGATGGAAGCCGCCGCCGATGTTCATGGCGGCGCCGCCGCACAGAGCTCTGCGCGCGGCCTCGATGGTGCCCCCCGCGGCGCAAAAGAAGGCCTCGGCCATCTTGCGCGAGTAGGGGATTTCAAGCTTCATGACTTGCTGATAGGAGAGAGTTCCGGTCTCGAGTTTCCGGATCCAGTCCTCGTCGTGAGCCAGCAGCAGTTGATCCCGGGTGGCGGGCTGAGGGGAGACGAAGTCGTTCTCGGTGGCGATCCCTTCGCGCAGCAGGAATTCGCGGATGAGCCGGTACTTGCGCGCGGGGAAGACATGGGGGCCGAGATTCAGGTCGTAGGCGGCGTGATAGATGAGCGGGAAGTGCAGCGGCATCAGCGGTCGGCTTGCAGCGCGGTGAGAATCCCGAGCCGGTAGATATCCTCGGCGAGGCAGCCGCGGGAAAGGTCGTTGGCGGGCTTGTTGAATCCCTGGAAAAGGGGGCCGGTGCAGATCGCGCCGCCGAGACGTTCAACCAGTTTGACGCCGATGTTGGCGCTGCCGACGTCAGGGAAGATGAGCGTGTTCGCCCTGCCTGCGACGGTGGAGCCGGGCGCTTTGGAGCGGCCGACACTTTCAACGAGAGCGGCGTCGGCCTGGAGTTCGCCGTCGATGTGGATGTCGGGCCGCCGCGCCTCGACGATGCGCCGCGCCTCTTTGACCTTTTCGGCGAAGGGGTGGCGGGCGCTTCCCTTTGTGGAAAACGAGAGCAGGGCCACGATGGGCTCGACGCCCATGACGCCCTTGGTGGTGTCGGCGGTGGCGATGGCGATATCGGCCAGCTGTGAAGCGCTTGGGTCGATCATCAACGCTGGGTCGGCCATGGCCAGGACCCCGGAGGCGCCGCATTCGGTGGCGTGGGTGCAGACGATCATCACGCCGGAAGCGGTTTTGATGTCCGTCCTCATGCCGATTGTCATGTGCGCCGCGCGGAAGGTGTCGGCCGTGGTGGTTGCGGCGCCCCCCCCCACGCCGGCGGCGTCGCCGCTGGCCACCATCAGGCCGGCGAAGACGAGAGGATTGAGCGCGGTCTTTTCGGCTTCAAGCAGGGTCATGCCCCGGCTGCGGCGTTTCTCCTGAAGGAAGCGGGCGTAGTCCTTCAGCTTGGGGTGGTCGGCGGGCGCGCCCACTTCGACGCAGCCCGCCAGGCGCTGCGACGGCTTGCCCATGATGATGGGCAGAACGAGCTCCTCGGTGCAGAGCCGGCTGGCGGCGTCCATCACGCGAGGGTCGTCGCCTTCGGGGAAGACGATCCGTTTCTTTTTGAGCATGGATCGCAGACGCGCCGTCTGGCGGTTGAAGAACTCTTGAGCGGACTCCGGAACCTGCATGAAATCCCCATTCTAGCGCCGCCGCTCCTGCTAAACTCAGGGCAGGCCGCCCGCACCGCCGATTGCGCGAGAGGCCGCCGCTCTTCATCGATAGGAAGGATCTGCCATGCGTAAGAAAGTGACCGTCGTGGGCGCCGGAAATGTCGGCGCCAATTGCGCGCTCCGAATCGCCGGCAAGGAACTCGCCGATGTCGTCCTGGTGGACGTGGTCGAAGGCGTTCCACAGGGAAAGGGTCTCGACATCCTCGAGTCCGGGCCGGTCGAAGGCTACGATGTGATGATTACCGGCGCGAATGACTATGAACCCACCGCCAATTCAGACATCGTCGTGATCACCGCCGGTTTCCCCCGCAAGCCCGGTATGAGCCGGGATGACCTGCTGCTGGCAAACTACGAGATTGTCAAGACGGCCACCGAGCAGGCGGTGAAGTACAGTCCGAACTCGATTCTGATTCTGGTCACCAATCCGCTGGACGCCATGTGCTGGGTAGCGCAGCAAGTGTCGAAGTTCTCCAGCAACCGTGTCATCGGCATGGCGGGCGTGCTCGACACGGCCCGCTACCGGACCTTCATCGCCATGGAGCTTGGCGTTTCGGTGGAAAACATCACGGCGCTCGTCCTTGGGGGTCACGGCGACACGATGGTGCCGATTGTGCGGCTGACAACCATTGGCGGCATCCCCATCACGGAGCTGCTGCCGCAGGAGCGGATCGACGCGCTTGTCCAGCGCACCCGCGACGGCGGCGCCGAGATCGTCAGATACTTGAAGACTGGAAGCGCCTACTATGCGCCTTCCGCCGCGACTGTCGAGATGGTCGAGTCGATCCTCAAAGACAAAAAGAAAGTGCTGCCCTGCGCGGCGATGCTCGATGGGGAGTATGGCTACAAGGGGATCTTCGTCGGCGTTCCAGTCAAGCTCGGCGCCAACGGGATCGAGAAGATTTACGAGGTGAAGCTCGAAGCCGCCGAGAAGGCGCAACTCGACAAAAGCGCGGCTTCGGTCACCGAGCTAATCGACGTTTTGAGGCAAAAGACGGGTCTCTGAAGGTTTTCGGGGGGGCGTCGATCGGACTTGCTGGAGTTTAAGCTCGCTGGAGTTTTGGCTCCGCCCGGCCGATCAGATACAATACGAGATCGATTCTGAGCTCTCGTGCAGGAGGATGGAAGTTGGACGAGAACACGGTTAAGTTAATCAGCGGGGCGCTCGCAGTTCTCTGCGTGGTCATTATCATCATGCGCCGCAAGTCGAAGAAGAAGGAAACCCAGCAGGACGATTTCTAGATACGCGAACGCGGATCTCGCCGGCGGGTTGGACCGTTGGATTCAACCCGCCCAGGCTCCCCCCTGAATTACAGTCTCATCCGTGCCAAGGAAAACGACAGCTCAACCGGCCGCTCAGGGCGATGCTCCATCGATCAGCCGCAAGCATACGAAGTACCGCCTTAGCATCCGGCCTTCGGAGATCCACAGGTGGGGTGTCTTCGCGGAAGAACCGATCCCCAAGGGCAAAAAGGTGATTGAGTATACGGGGGAGCGCATCAGCCGCGCCGAGACAGCGCGGCGCGCGGATGCTCCGCTGAATTACCTGTTCACCCTCGATAGCTATTGGACCCTGGACGGCAGCGTCGGCGGCAGCGGCGCTGAGTTCATCAACCACTGCTGCCAACCGAACTGCTACGCCTGGATCTTCAAAGGGCACATTCTGTATATGGCCGCTCGTGACATCCGTGCTGGTGAGGAGTTGACCATCGACTACCGCTTTGAGCCCGATGTCCCCGAAGTCCCGTGCTCGTGCGGGGCGCCGGAGTGCAGGGGGACCATTAACCTCAAGCGGGAGCCCCGCCGCAAGCGCCGCGCCTCCAAGCGATCGTGAAGCAATTGATGATGCTGAAGAGAATTATTCGCGCATCTGGACACTAGGTTTTCATCAAGAGCAAGGCGTGGTGAATGAGGCCGGCGGGCCGGTGAGCCTGCCGATAGCGGCATTCCAGAATCAGGGTCCACTCCATTCAGCCCGCCAGGTTCCCGACTCACCGGAACCTGGGTGATTTTGTGCGCTCGCCTTCCAGTTTGCCGCGCCTTGCGATCTTTCCCCGGTGTCTCCTCAGCGTTTCAGGCCCTCAACGCCCCAGGATGGAGGAGAAAATGCCCTTGAGGCCATTGGCTTTCGGCTCCGGGGCGGCCGGAGCTTTTCCGGACAGGCGCTCGGCAAGCGACAACAATCCTCGGCCGATCTCGGTATTGGAAGCAGGGGGCTTGCCTTCCATCAGCGCTTTTTGAATCGACTCCGGCTCGTTGGGGATGATCTGGTACGTTTCGCACTGCAGTGCGGCCTCGATGATCTCCTTGCTCAGGCCGGCGTTCTTGGCGTACCGGTTGACGACGATCTTGATCTTAGAGCGCTCAACCCGATTGCGTTGGAGATAGGCGAGCGCCCGCTGAGTGGCCTGCAGCGCGGATAGCTCGTTGGTGGACACCAGCAGCAGGTCGTCGACCATCTGTGCGACTGCGAGATTCCAGGGGCCGTATACGCCGTTTGTGTCCAGGACGACCGCCTCGTAGGCCGTCCTGGCGAAATCGATGATGCCGCCTGGCGTATGCACTTCCTCGATGCCGTGGGCGGGCTGTTCCGGACTCAGCATCACGTCCATCGAGCCGCATCGCATCACCAGACCTTTCCAGATATCCTCATCCATTTGTCCGCTGCGGTTGAGCGCTTCGAGGAAGCTGTAGGTTTGGCGCAGCTTCAGGAGGAAGGAAACGGTGCCAGTGTAGGGGTCCAGGTCGGCCAGCAGGATCTTCTTGGCGCCGAACTTCTTCCAGAGGGGCGCAATGTTCGCGGCGATCGTGGAAGCGCCGCAGGATCCCTTCACGGGCATGACGGCGACGACACGGGCCTCGCTCATGCCGCCGCGAGCCCGGCACATGCTGCTGACGCGCTCCATCGCCGCAGTAAACGGCTCTGCCGTGAAGGGGCGCGACAGGAACTCGGACGCTCCGGACCGAAGAGCTTTTAGAATGATCTCGGTTTCCGGTTTTTCCAGCAGCGCGACGGCAGGCACTTTCAATTCCGCCGACGCGAGATCCGACATCAGGGCAAACGCCCAGTCGCTATTGGAGACCGTATCGATGAAGCAGAGGTTGACTCCCTGCTCTTCGGTCAACTCCGTCAGCATTTGCTTGCCTGGGTATTCGCGAAGCTCAGTCACCGGAGAGAAGGGGAGGAATTCCGACAGGAGCGGAGCAATTTCCTGACCCATTGTAGGGTGGGGCGCCACAAGAAGGATTCGCCACTGCCCCAACGACCGGCTGTTCGATGCGCTCGCCATCTTACTGTGATCAGTTCCTTTTTGCGGAGACTCTTCCCACTTCCCCTATCGGATCGTTGAGTGAAAAACTTGAGAGCCTGTTGACAGTCCGGCAACTAACCTTCTGTGTGGTGGCTCGCGGGGCTTGGCGGCGCCCGGCCCACCTCACTCCGAACGGCGACTATGTCGGATCTCAAACCTGATAAGGCGTGGGTTGGGCTTTGTGAAAGCCAGCCTGCGACAGCCGAAGGCCTCCGCTTTCAAATGACTCATACCGAGGATCTTCGCTGCCGTTGGTCGGTCTCGCATCTGCTGCTGGCGCTGCAGTTGGCCCGCCAGCAGCCTGTCGATCTGCTGCTGGTGGACAAGGTGTTCGGCCACTCGGCGATCGCGGCGGCGATCGCCGAACTCAAGGTCTTCGCGCCTGGAGTCCCCGTTCTCGTCTGGGGCAGCGCCGTCTCCGAACCCGAGGCTTTACGGCTTCTGCAGTCAGGCGCTTCCGGCCTGCTCGCCAAGACTGCTCAGATCCAGGCGATCTTCCATTGCATGAGAACTTTACGATCTGGAGGAATGTGGTTCGGGGATCTTCTGCCCACCGATGCGGGCAGGCGGTCCAGGCCGGAACTGACAGAGAGGGAGCGGCAGGTGCTTGAATTGGTGGAGCGGGGAATGAAGAACAAGGAGATCGCCTCTGCCTTGGGAATCCGCCCTGGAACTGTCAAGATTCACCTGAAGCATATCTTCGAGAAGAAGGGCGTCCACGGCCGTTACGGCTTAGCCTTGACCGGCTTCCAGAAACGGGCCGAAACCGCCTGGAACACCGGCTCGGGCTGCAACTGAAGGCGGCCCCGGTGTTATCCTCAAGGGCGTGCACTTCGCCTGCGCGCCAGCCCTCCTATTTCTTCTGGGATCTCTCGCAACCGCCCCGCCCAATAAGGCCTCGAAGGTTCCTGCTGCGCCTCAGCCGCCGGCTTACCCGCCGCTCATTGAGACCCTGAAGAAGGAACTGGCCAGGAATTTCGAGATTCTGCGCGCCAAAGCATCGCCCGCGCCTTACTTTTTGAGCTATCAGGTCACCGACGAGGAAGTGGCCTCGGTCAGCGCCGAGTGGGGTTCGGTGAGCGCACAGAACGAAGCCCGCCGCCGCACTCTGGACGTTAGCATGCGGATCGGCAGCCGGGAACTGGATAATTACCGGGTCCTGGACGGCGACCGTCCGAGGCTTGCTGCGGCGACCCCCCTCCCCATTGAGGACAACCCTCAAGCTATCGCCCAGGCCGCGTGGCGCGAGACGGACCGCGCATGGCGCGCCGCTTCCGCCCGGTTTCTCAAGGTGAAGTCTTCTCTCCAGGCGAAACCGGATTCGTCCGCCGTGCCCGAGTTCTCGCTGGAGGATCCGCTCCTCTCGTCACGGCCGGTGCTCCGGCCCAAGTGGAGCCAGGAGGAGTGGGCGGGAAGGCTCAGGAAGCTCTCGGCGCAAGTGGAGGCGGCGCCCGGCATTCTGGCGGCAGACGTGAGTATGTCCTTCCGGCGCCAGACGCACACGCTGGTGAACAGTGAAGGGACCGCCATCGAGCACGGCCGCACTTTTGCAAGAATCCAGATTTCGGTTCGAGGCAAGACCTACGACGGACAGGACCTCCTGGTGGCTGATTCATTCGACGCAGACGAGCCCGCCGGTCTGCCTAAGGACGATGTCCTCGCCGCCGCAATCAAGGCTGCGTCGGCCCAGATGAAGCAACTGCTCCGCGCCGTGCCCGCCGATCCGTTCGTCGGCCCGGCCATTCTCTCTGAGCGGGCGGCGGGCGTCTTCTTCCACGAGATCTTCGGCCACCGCGTCGAAGGCCACCGGCTCCGGGATGAGACCGAGGGCAACACGTTCTCCACAAGCCTCGGCAAGCCCGTTCTTCCGCCATTCTTGAACGTGGTTTTTGACCCGACTCTGAAAATGGCGGGAAAAACCGCCCTCTTCGGCTGGTATGACTTCGATGACGAAGGTTTGGCTGCGCGTCCGGTCCCGGTTGTGGAGCAGGGGATTCTAAAGACGTTTCTGATGTCGCGAACGCCGGCCCCGGGGCTGCTCAAGTCGAATGGACATGGGCGGCGGCAGCCGGGTCTTGAGGCGGTATCCCGGCAGTCCAACCTGGTCGTGGAGTCCTCCCGCAAGGTCTCGATGGCGAAGTTGAAGGAGTTGCTGATCGAGGAGGTCCGGCGGCAGAACAAGCCCTATGGCTTGTTTTTCGACCAAGTGACCGGCGGCTACACAACGACGCGCCGGCGCGGTCTGCAGGCGTTCACCGTGATCCCGCTTGTGCTCTATCGCGTTTACCCGGACGGCAAACAGGAACTCGTTCGAGGCGCCGATATTGTCGGGACGCCGCTGGCGAGCTTCTCGAAGATCGTCGCGACCTCAGACACGACCGGCGTTTTCAACGGCTACTGCGGCGCAGAATCGGGGAATGTTCCGGTGTCGGCCGTCGCTCCCGCTCTGCTGGTTTCCGAGATCGAAATCCAGCGCAAGCCGGAGGGACGCGACACGCCTCCCGCGATCCCGCGGCCCAGCGTCAGCCGGGGAGCGCTCCAATGAACCGCCGCCGCTTCATCCTGGCGGCTGGTGGAAGCGCGGGGAGTTTCGGCGTCCGGCAAGCCGCGGCTCAGCCCGCGCCGGCAGAAGATAAGGAACTTCTGCAACTGCTCAAGTCCGACCCGATTCTGACGGCCATCTACGTGGAGCTGGTGCGGTTCGTGAAGGGTTCGGCGTCAACTGCGCCCGCCTACTTCGCCGAGGTGGCCGTCGACGACGCCCGATTGTTCACGGTTTCAGCCACACTCGGCGCAGCCTACCCGTCCTCATCGCAGCGTGTTCGTCCACTGCGGATTTCGGTGCGCATCGGGCAGCCCGCGTTCGACAACACCAATTCGATCTATTTCGATTTCTCCTCGTCCACTCGTTACGACTCCGGCCAACTTCCCATCGACGACGCCGTGCTGCCCATGCGGAATCAGATCTGGCTTGGGCTCGATCGGGCGCACCGAAGCGCGGTCGAAGGCTTCGGCAGGAAGAAAGCCTCGGTCGGGGGCATCACGGTCAAGGATCCCCTCCCCGATTTCTGGCCCTCTCCCCGGCTGACCTTGATTGAGCCTCCAGCCGACTTCGTGGTGGACCGCGATCTGTGGACTCAACGGGTCAGGACCCTGAGCGCCGTCTTCTCCGGGGATCCCGAGACGACTTTTTCAAGCGCCGAGTTCAACGCTTCGATCGGCAGGGTCTACGTCGTGAATACGATCCCTACGTTCGTGCGAGTTCCCGATGCTGTCTTCTCGCTGCGGATCCGCGGAGGCCGGCAGGCCCCCGATGGCATGACGATCTACGACGGCACGATGATCACCGCGATCGACCCGGCGCACATGCCGCCCGAAAACGTCCAGCGCGAGGCTGCCGAGAAGGTGGCGCGAAACATCAGGGAGTTGGCGGCGGCGCCTGTCGGCGAGCCCTACACCGGGCCCATTCTATTCGAAGGCGCCGCAGGCCCGCAGGTAATAGCGCAGATTTGGGGGGAGCATCTCGGGGTGACCCGCAGACCGGTGGCCGAGCCAGGCCGGAATGTTCCGTTTGTCCCAAGCGAACTGGAGAATCGGCTCAATACACGGGTTCTCCCTGACTGGGTTTCGCTGACCGACGATCCGCTCTTGAAGGAAATGGAGGGCGTCCCGCTGGCCGGCCATTACCGGGTCGATCTGGAGGGAATCGCCGCCCAGCGGGTTGAACTGGTCAAGGACGGCATCCTGAAAAGCCTGCTCGTTTCCCGTCAACCCATCCGCGGGATGAGCGGACCGAACGGGCATGCAAGGCTGCCGGGAAACTATGGCGTTCGAACCCCGCGCATCTCCAACCTGCTGTTCGAGGCCCGGGGCGGCGTCGCGGAGGCCGAACTTCGACGGAAGCTGATGGAAGCCGCCGCGCAGATGGGGCGGCCCTACGCCATCATCATCAGGAAGATCGACTTTCCATCCTTCGCCCCCGCCGACGAACTCCGGCGCATCAGCCAGCGGACGGCACGGTCCGGGGGGAACAGGACGGTCGCGCCTCCGGTTCTTGTCTACCGGATCTATCCCGATGGCCGCGAAGAACTGGTCCGGGGTCTGCGGTTCCGCGGTCTGGGCCTGCGCTCTTTCCGCGATATCCTGGCCGCGGGCGACACGCGGTCTGTGTACAACTATCTCGACAATGGAGCGCCGCTCGCGCTCGCGGGCGCCGGGAGTTTCGTCGTCGGCTGTTCGGTCACCGCGCCGAGTCTGCTTCTCGAAGAGGTTGAGTTGGAGGTGGCCGCCGACGATCTGGCCAAACCCCCGATCGTTCCACCACCCTCGGCGTAGAGTCCCATGGGCATTCTGGCTCGCAGCCTGTTTCGCGAACTCTCTTCGAGCGCGCTGCTGGGCGCTCTGCTGTTCATCATCGTCTTATTCCTGCAGAAAGCCAGCCCCCTGTTCTCCATCCTCGTCAATTCGACTGCGAAACCCGCGACAGTCGGCTATCTCTTCCTGCTGATTCTTCCGGCTACGATGCCACTGACTCTGCCCTTGGGCGCGCTGGTGGGGACGCTCATTGCGCTTGGCCGGATGTCCAGCGACGGAGAAGTGACGGCGCTTCGCGCGGCCGGCGTTCCCGCCCGGCGGCTGGGAGTTCCGGTCGCGCTGTTCGCCGTGCTCGCGATGGCGGTCACGGGTGTTTGCTCGCTGTGGTTGACGCCCCTCTGCAATGCGGAGGTCGTCCGCATCGTCAATGTCATCGGCGCGGCGCAGCTGACGGCCGAGATCCAGCCCAGGGTCTTCGACGAGAGCTTTCCCAACACCGCACTCTATGTGGGTGACGTGATTCCGGGCACGCCGGTGCGATGGAAGCCGGTCTTCATGATGGATCTCGCGCCGGCAAGCGAAAGCAGGCCGGGCGCGATCATGGAAAAAGGCGAGGGTCCGCGCGTCACCATCGCGGGCGAGGCCGTGGTTCGGGTCGACAACGAGAACAACCGCCTCCAGATGTCCATGAAGAACATGTCCTCCTACGAGGCGGCGGCCGACCCCAAGGACTACTACCGGATGGCCTATCCGGAAGGCGATCAGGTCCTGGAGGCGCGGCCGCGCGAAGAGCGCCGCGCAAAGCTGTTCAGCGCCACTCCGACGCCAGAACTCATCCCCGAAGCCCGCCAGTCGCTGGAGGCCCGTCTCGAACTCCATCAACGCTTCGCCCTGCCGATCGCCTGCGTTTTACTTGCGCTGACCGGGATGCCGCTAGGGGTTTCCAGCCGCAAGGGAGGCAAATCGGCGGCCTTCGTCATCACCGTCGTCTTCGCCTTTCTCTACTACATGGCGATGATCACGCTCATCAGCCTCGCGCGCGAAGGCAAGCTGCCGGCTGTCTGGGCCGTCTGGCTTCCCAACGCGGCGTTCGCCGTTGCGGCGTTGGTTCTCTTGCTGCGCCTGGAGAATCCGGGCGACCGAAGCTACGCCACCGCTGTCTCCGACTGGGCGCGATTCCATTGGGCGAGGCTGCTGGCTTTCTTCTCAAAGACCGGCGCCCGGTCCAGCGGCTTACCCGCCGGACTCACGCGCGCCCGATTCTTCCTTCTCCCGCAGGTCGTCGACCTGTATGTCGTTTCGAGCTTCCTCTTCTATACCGCCGTCATGCTGATCAGCTTCGTGCTGCTCACCGAGATCTTCAACTTCTTCGAACTGCTCGGCGACACTTTCAGGAACCAGATCCCCATGAGCGATCTCTTCCGCTACCTCTTCTTCCTCGCGCCGAAGCTCATCTTCGACGCCGCTCCGCTGAGCGTCCTGGTCGCCGTGCTGGTCACATTCGGCATCATGGCCAAGAACAACGAGATCATTGCCATGAAGGCTTGCGGCGTCAGCCTGCACCGGCTCTCGCTGCCGGTGTTCATCGCCAGCCTCGGCCTGTCGGCGGCGCTATTCGCATTCGATCACTACGTCGTGATTCACGCCAACCTCATTCAGGACGCGCTCCGCAACAAGATTAAGGGCAGGCCCACTCAGACCTACCTCAATCCCGAACGGCGGCTGATCTTCGGCCGCGGTTCCAGAATTTACTACTACAAGTACTTGAACGAGACGGAAGGCATGCTCGGCGGCGTGAACGTCTTCGAACTCGATCCCGTCTCGTTCAAATTGAAACGCCACACCTACGCCGAAAGCGCGCGCTGGGAATCGCGGCTCAACCGGTGGAGCTTCCAGAACGGCTGGTCCCGCGTAATCCGGGAGCGCGAGGACGACGACTTTCTGGATTTCACCGGTTCGACCGCGACTTTCAAGGAACTTGACGAGCCCCCGTCGTGGTTTCTCAAGGAAGTCAAGACCTATAAGCAGATGAATCACATCCAGCTCCGCGGCTACATTGACGAGTTGCGCCAGTCGGGTTTCAACACAGTCCCTCTCCAGGTCCAGTACGAGCGGAAGTTCTCCGCGCCGCTGTTCGCACTCGTCATGGCGCTGATCAGCGCGCCGTTCGCCTTCCTGACCGGAGGGCGCGGGGCGATGACGGGAGTGGCCGTCAGTTTCGTCGTTGCGGTGGTCTATTTCGCGACAAACTACCTGTTTGAGCAGCTTGGCAATGTCGGACTGCTGCCGCCTGAGGCCGCGGCCTGGTCTCCGCTGGCGATGTTCGCTCTGGCGGGCGTCTGGCTTCTGACGAGGATGAGGACCTGACGATGAGGCTGTTGTGGGGGCCGCCCGGCTCCGGCAAGACAACCGGGATCCTCAGGCAGGCGCGCAAGTTGATCCACAACGGCGACGGCGGCTTCCGCATCGTCGTTCCAACGGCGACGATGGCGGAGCATCTCCGCAATTCGCTGGCTCGCGAGGGGCTTGTTGTAAGGCCTTCCACGGTCGGGACGCTCTCTTCCCTGATCGCCGAATTGACGCCCGGCGCAGAAGAATGCGGGGGCGACGAGCTGGCGCTTGCCGTCGAGCAGCAAATGGCCGGAGCTGCGGGCGGGGGGGTGTTTGCCGGGCTGCTCGAAACTTCCGGCCTGGCGCGGACCATCGCCTCGGCCATCGAAGACCTCTCCAACAGCGGTTGCGACCCGCTTCAGTGGGCGGCGCTCGGCAGGATGGGCGTTTGGCGCGGGCCGGTCTTGCGCGCTTTCGGCGCAGTTTGGGAATCCGTTGAGGATGCGCTGAAGGCTCGCGGACTCTGTCTGCGCGCCAGCCGGATCGCGCTTGCCGCCGCGGCCGTGCGCGGCGGCGCCGCGGGCCCGCTTCCCCATACCATTTTCGCCGACGGTTTCTTCCTTTTCAGCCGGGTCGAGATCGAACTCCTGAAAGAACTCGACAGGGCTTGTGCGCTGTGGCTGACGCTGCCGGATTGGGCGGGGGCCCGGCCCGCCCGTGAACTACTTGAACAGCAGCCCTGCCGCCTCACGGTCTACCAGGCATGCAGGACCAGGCCGGAGCCCTGTCTGATCAAAGCGGCCGATCCGCAGAGAGAGTGCGAAGAGATCGCCTTGAGGGTCGTCGACGCGCGCCGCGCAGGCTTCGACTGGCGGGACATTGGCGTGATTCTCCGCGCCGAGCAACCCTACGCACCGCTGCTGGAGCGGACCTTCGCGCGCGCCGGGATCCCGGCCCGGTTCTATTTCGGCCGGTCCCTGGCCGGAACGCCCATCTGCCGGTACCTCAACGATCTGGTCCGGGCCGCAGCCTCCGGATGGGAGCACCGGGCCACGCTTGCCGCATTGAGATCCGAGGCCCATGAGGCGGGCAGGACTGCGGCGGCAGCCGCGCTGGAGCGCTCCGTCGTCGACGCGCTGCCAGGCCAGGGACTGGAGGCGATGTCGAGAATCGTCGAGGGCCTCGATCAGCCGGGCGCTTCGCTGCTTCAGGATCTTATCGGATCCTGGCTGCCCATGGCCCTGTGGGATCAGGAGAGCGTCCCGCCATCCCAATGGGCCGCCCGCATCGCGGCGCTCGCCGCCATCGCCACCCCGCCTGCCGCGTCAAGTCCGGTCGATCCACACGATCTGGCGCGAGCCCGCAGCGATGCGGCATCCCTGCGCGCCATCCAGGACACCCTTGCCTCGGTGGAGCGTCTTCTTCCCCCCGGCGCCGTCTCGCTCGACACGTTCTGGCGTCTCGTCTCCCCCATCCTTGCCGCCGCCGCCGTTCGGCCCCCCGACGGCCGGCGCGACGCCGTTCATGTGATGGATGTGCACGAATCCAGGCAATGGGAATTGCCGGTTGTCTTTGTGTGCGGCTTGATGGAAGGGGATTTCCCCAGACGTCCCTCCATCGACCCGCTGCTTGGCGACGAACTTCGTTTCCAGCTCCAGAAACAGGGGTTTCCGGTTCTGAAGGCGGCCGACCGCGAGGCTGAAGAGCAGTTTCTGCTTGAAGTCGCGAGAACCCGCGCAACGCGTATTCTTACCTTTTCCTACGCCGCGCATCAGGCCGATGGCGCCCCGGCTCTACGATCCTTCTTCCTCGACGCGTTGGATCTCGCCGAACAGCCCGCTCGCGCATTGGCCATCCGTCCGTCGTCGCCCGTCCCGGCGGCGCCGCGTCGAAGCCTGCAGGAAAAGCGCGTTCTCGACGCGATTCTCAAGCGTCATTCAACATTCGCTCCCACGGCGGTGGAGGAGTATTTGCAGTGCCCCTTCCGGTTTTTCGCGCGGTCGACTCTCGGTCTGCGCGAAGCGCCGGCGCCCCCTGAAAAGCGCCTGACGCCAGCCGCCCTGGGAGGATTGATGCACAGGGTGATTGAGAGATGGCACCGTGACGGCGGCGATCTGCCGAGTCTCCTCTTCTCGAACTGGCAGGCTTTGCTGGCCAGGCTGAGGATTCCTCCGGCGTGGCGGAACGAGACTCTGTGGCTGCTGCTGGAACGCAGCGCAAAGCACTATGCCGCCAAGGCTGCGCCCATGCCCGGGTGGAAGGTCGACCCCGAACTTGAGCTAAGCCTCGAAATCGACGGATTCCGTTTCGCCGGAGTGGCCGATCGGGTCGACCGCGACGCTGAGGGCCGCGTACGCGTTCTTGAACTGAAGTTTGTCGGTTCCACCGGGTTGAAGAAGCGGGAGGGCAAAGTCGAAGAGGGCATTTCGATTCAGGCGCCGCTTTATGCCAAGGCCCTCGCGGAACTCGGCTATGTGCCGGAGGCATACAGCATCGTGGCGATCCGCGGCGACACCCTCTTCTCCGCCTTTGAGGATCCTGAGCAGGTCCGCGCCGGCATGGACCTCGCCTCGCGCAGGGCCTCAGCCGCAGCCTTTGCCATCACGCAGGGCGACATCCGCGTGATGCCCGCCGATGAGGATCTCTGCTCCCATTGTTCCTATCGGGACGCCTGCCGCAAGCGCGACGAGCGCGCCGCGCCGGAACTTGCCGCGGAAATGAGCGAAAACGGCTGAGAAGACTACGGAGCGGCCTGGAACGCAGCCATCTCGTTTTCGTTTCTCAAGATGAGGCGGCCGTTGGCCAGCGCGGGCATATTCCACGTCTTGCCGTTCAGCGCCTTGAAGCGGGCCTTCTCTTTCAGACCCTCCGGCGACAGTTCGACAAGCGCAACATCTCCGTCCTCGGCCGTGACGATCAGCAGCCCCGCGGCCAGGATCAGTTGACCGTAACCGTAGCGGCCCGCCTTCCACTTCCTCGTGCCGCGCTCCAGTTCGATGCAAGTGAGAATCCCCTCGTCGAGCCCGTAGATGTGGTTCTGCCAAAGCACCGGGCTGTTGAATTTGCTCTTCAGGTTCTTGTTCTCCCAAAGCAGAGTGGGCTTGCAGCCGCCGGCGGAGCATCCAACGTCGATCAGAGCCGTGCCGTGGCCGTAGCCGGCGGAAAGCAGAATGCGCCGGCCGCCGGCGATCACGGGCTGCGCCGCGTTCACGCCATGGTCCGTCTTCCACGGGTAGCTCCAGATGAGTTCGCCTGTTTTGAGTTCCAACCCGGCGATCCTCTGTGCGCTGACCACGAGCAACTGCATCCGGCCGTCAAGTGAAGCGATCATCGGGGTTGTATAGGCCTGTTCGTCGTCGAGCGCCTTCCAGACGAGCGCCCCGGTCTTTTCGTCCAGCGCGGCGACGGACGCCCCGCGGGCGTTGGGCTGGACGTACACGAGGCCGCCATTCGCGACAGGCGACCAGGCATTGCCCCATCGCACGGTCTCGCCCTTTTCCTGCCGGAAATCCCTGCGCCAGAGCAGCCGCCCCGTCGATTCGTCGAGAGCGCGGAACTCGCCTTCCGCCCCGCTCACGAAGACGCGGCCTCCACTCACCGCCGGCGTCGAACGGGGCCCGTTGCCGCCCAGGAAGCTCTTGAATTCGGCGGGCCAGGCGTTGTTCCAGATCTCCTTGCCCGTGACTGCGTCGTAGGCGGCCGCGGTCTCTTGCTTGCCCCGCTGCTCGAGCGTAAAGACTCTCCCCGACGAAACGCTCAAGCCGGCGTATCCGTCGCCAACCGGCGTTCGCCAGAGTTCCCGAAGGCGGCCGTCCGGCCACTCCCTCAGTAGCGATTCAGGAGTCGATCCGTCCTGAGAAGGTCCCCGGTACGAAGGCCAATCCGCCGCGGCCAGAGCCAACAACGCGATCGCAGTTCTCATCATTCCTCCAGCGCCGCGAAAACCCGCCCGCTCACTTTGACGAAGCTGCCATGCCGCGGGCGCGCGGGCATCTTCAAAGATGCGGTTTCGTCCCGCCAGGTTCTCAGATCCTTCGAGGCGACCACCCGGTACCCGGCGGGCTCGCGGTAGTGATCGTAGTAGACGCGCCATGTCTTTCCGATTCTCACGATCGATGGGCCTTCGGACCACGTCTCGGTGAACGCTTCGCCGGCCCGTGTCCATGGGCCCTCCAGGTTCTTCGCCTCAGCCAGCAGCAGATGCTTTTTCAGGGGCCTCACGCGCTCATCCTTGAAGACCATCAGCCAGCGTCCGCCATCGCGAACCACGGTCGAGTCGATGACCGGATATCCCGGGTCGAACCACACCCTGGGCTCGGTGAAGTGCTTGAAGCCGCGCGTCCGCATGGAGTAAATCCGGTGTGTGAGACCGCGGTCGACGCTCGGCGCGGACTCCTCGAACCTCCCCTCGATCGCGCTCGCCCAGAAGATGAGCCAGTTGCTCCGTTTCCCGTCCCAGACCATCTCGGGCGCCCAGACGTTGCGCACACCGGGAACTCCGCCGAAGACCTTGATCTTTCTCGCCGGCTCCCAGGTCTTCAGGTCCTTGGACGAAGAGTAGCCGATGAACGGCGCGGTCCAACTCCACGTCCAGATCATGTGAAACCGGCCGTCGGGCCCGCGCGTGAGGAAGGGGTCGCGCATCAACGCGTCTTTCTCCGCCGGTTCGATCACGGCCTTGCCGCCGTTGAGCTCTTTCCACTCCAGCCCATCGCGGCTTCCAGCCAGAAACACGCCCGTCTCTCCGTTGGAACGGAAGAAGGCGAACACCAGCGGGTCCTCGGCCTGAGCCGCCATCGCCGCGGCAAGCAAGAACATGAACCGCATGGCGACTCAGGCCGCCGTTTCCCGCAGCAGATCCAGAAAGATCTGCGC
>CAYWST010000011.1:0-33506 GCA_964461075.1 uncultured Solibacteraceae bacterium
ACCGCGAATCAAAGCCTTGGAATCCGCAGCTCCCACCCGTTTAAGGAATCACTGCGGAACCCCCGGCCGTCCCTGCTTCAGACCGGGAAACCCGGACCATGAAGCGCCCATGTCACTGAATCATCTGGTTCTTGCTTCGCACAGGCGGTCACAAAATCTTGGGCGTGCCCCAATGGGTCCGGTATGTGCGCTTGACGTACAGGTTCGCCTCGGGGTCGCCGATGATGGTCTCAGTACCCTGGTCAAACCGAACATTGCGGCCAGTGCGCGCAACGATGTTCGCCAGGTGGCAGTGGATTGCACTCATGTGCCCGATGCCGATGTCCGCGTTGGGAAGCTTCCGCGAGCGGACGCACTCGAGGAAGTTCTTCTGGTGGAATTCCGGGTCCGAATTGCCTTCCGGGTCTGGGTTGTAGTGTTCAACCAGCTTGCCCGACTTGTCCAAGAGCTTGTATCCCCACCGCCTGTCCCATCGGCCGATGTGAATCGCGGCGTCGGTCCCATAGATGGCCACGCCGTTCTGTTGATCTTCCATGCCGTATGGATTCCAGATGCGCATCTCCCACACCAGGGCCTTGTCGCCGTAGTCGAACGTGATGTTCATACTGTCCGGCGTCTGCTGGTCGTCGTCGAAGAAGACCTTGCGGCCCCATCCGGAGGCGGACTTCGGATAGCCCACGCCGAGAGCCCACCGTGCGATATCGATCTGGTGGGCGCCGTCATTGCCGGCGTCGCCGGTACCGAAGTGCCAGTGCCAGTGCCATTTGTAATGGAAGCGGTTCTCGTTGAAGGGAATCCAAGGCGCCGGACCGAGCCAGGTTTCGTAGTCGACACCCGGGGGAACGGGAGAGTCCTCTTTATGGCCGATGTGGTCACGAAGCTGAACATCCCAGGCCTTGGCCATGAGCACTTTGCCGATCTTGCCGCTCTTGACGAGTTCGATGGCTTTGAGGGTGGACGGGCGGCTTCGGCTCTGCGTGCCGACCTGCACGATGCGGTTGTTGCGCCGCGCTGCGTCGATGATGAGCCGGCCTTCGCGGATGTTGTGCGATGGGGGCTTTTCGACGTAGACATCCTTGCCGGCGTCGCAGGCGAGGATGGCGGCAGGGGCGTGCCAATGGTCGGGCGTTGCGATCGATACGGCATCGACGGTCTTGTCGTCGAAGAGGCGGCGCATGTCGGTGACCGTCTGGGGCTTTGGCATCCCGTTCTTTTCGATGACGGCCAGCGCCTTTTCAAGCGAAGCCTGGTCGGCGTCGCAGAGGTGGCTGATCCGGGCGCCGGGCACAAAGCGGAAATCGTTGAACATGTTTCTTCCCCGCCCGCCGACGCCGATGATGGCGACATTCACCTGGTCGCTGGCGGCCATCAGGCGGACGCGCGAAACGCCCGCCGCCGCCATGGAAGCGCCGAAGAAGTAACGTCGATTCATACGAGTGAACCTCCCTAGTCGTTGGCTAATGACGATTCGAGACGGCGCAGGAACCGTGCCGATTCACGAGCGACCTGCTCGCCCGAGGGTTTGAACTGAAAGACCTCCAGGGAGATCCAGCCCTTATAGCGAATCTCGCGGAGCGTGCGGAGCAAAAGGCGGAAGTCGTACGATCCGGTCCCGGGATGACGGCCGTCCATCTCATTGACGTGAACGTGGCGGATAAAAGAGGCATACCTGCGGATCAATGCGTCGCAGGAGTCGCTTTCGCTGACGGTGTTGTGCGTGTCGAGCATCGTCTGGACGGCGGCGTGGTTGATCGACCGCACCATCTCGACTGCCTGGCCGAGAGACGTAAGGACGTTGCAGAGGTGGGGAGCAAGCGGCTCGGCTAGCAGCAGCACACCGCGGGCTGAGGCCTGAGGCGCGCATTCGGCGAGCCCGTCGCGAAGGCGCATGACCGCGTCCACGACCGATTCGCCGGGAGCCGCGGCGCGCTGCCTGCTTGAGCCGAGAACGATGTAGGACTTCGCGCCGAGGTCGGCTGAGAGGTCGATCATGCGGCGGAAGTAGTCCCATCCGCGCCGCCGGACGGCCCCGTCGGGAGTCGTGAGATGGAGACCTGCGGGCGACGAGACCACGGCGTGCATTCCTGTAAACGCAAGGCCGGCGTCGCGCATGATGCGGGAGATCTCCGCGCGCCGGCCGGTTGGAATCGACGCCGGGTCCGAAGACAGCGTGGATGGCATGATCTCGAGGCCGGTGTAGCCGGTTGCGGCTGCAAGGCGGCAGGCGTCCTCGAAACTTGAGCCCTCGAAGGTTTCGTTGCAGACGGCGAGAGGAAAGCGGCCGGGCGGGGATGGCGCCGCGAAGCCCATCGCGCAGACCTGCGGGAAGACTTCTCGCCTGGTCATAGTTTGAACAGGGCTCGCGCATTGCCGCCCATCACCTGGGCTTCCACGCCGGGCGCGAGTTGCAGCCCTTTCACGACGTCCAGGATGACTTTCGGTTCCACCCAGGGGTGATCGGTGGAAAACAGCATCTTGCCGGGCCCGGCGAAGTCGATTCCATACTTCACGGCCAGGCCGATGGGGGAGACCGTGTCGAACCACACCTGCTTGAGGTACTCGCTGGGCGGCTTGCGGATCTGACCCGCGCCGCGCTTGAGGACCATGGTCTGATGGTCCATCCGCCCGATGAGGTACGGCAACGCCCCGCCGACGTGGGGACAGACGAGCTTGAGTTTCGGAAATTGGTCGAGGAGCCCTGAGAGAATCAGGCGGCCAAGAGCGATGGTGGTGTCGAACATGAGGCCAAGCATGGTGGCCATCTCGTAACCTTTGGTGACCTGGAAGGTCATGGGATAGGCAGGGTGGAGCAGGACGGGCAGGTCGAGACGCTGGGCGTGCTCGAACATGGGCCTGAACCGCGGCTCGTCGGGGAATTCGCCGGCGAGGTTCGAGTAGAGCAGAATGCCCTTCATGCCGAGCTTGCCGGCACAGCGCTCCATTTCGAGCAGGGACGATTCTATATCCTGCAGGGGAAGAACCATGAGGCCCAGGAATCGTGAGGGATGCTTCCTGACGATGCCGGCGACGGCGTCGTTGACGAGGCGGGCGATGGCGGGACCGTCGGAGGCGAACAGCTCAGGACCGGGGTCGTTGATGCTCAAGGCAGCCATGCCGATGCCGGCGGCATCCATGTCGGCCAGCTTCGCCGCCACATCCATGTGCTTGGGCATGAGGCGGCGGACCCAGTCATTCACGACGATGTAGACGTCCGCGCCCTTGCGGAAGACATGCGGCGACGATTTGCGCTTCTCCATCAGGCTGATGAGCTCAGGAATGAAGAGGTGGCTTTGGCAATCGATCCATGGCGCCGGCGAAACCTGCATGCCGGCAGCCAGGCTTCCGGCGCCTGCGAGAAAGTCTCTGCGATGAGCCTGCTTCATCCCCGTCATCTACTCCTTGGCGAAGCGCGCGAACAGCCGGCCGGCTGCCACCGGGTCGAGGTCGCCGTCGAAGATGACAACGAGATAGCGCAATTTCAGGGTCTGGCCGGCCGGCAAGGTGTAGCTTCCGTCGATTCTCTTGTCCTTGGCGAACGAGCCGGCCGCAAACGGATTAGCTGAGCAGAGACTGTAGCCCCGCGCGTGCCAGCCGGTCGGGTGGCGCAGGTTGCCGGGGTGGTCGAGGACCGCGAGGCCGGCGTGTTTGCCGTTGACGGCGGCGCGGTACTTCACCCACTGCGCCGGCTTGCCCCAGATGTTCTCTGTGCCCCTCAGTCCCGAGGAGTTGACGAGTTCGGCTCCCCGATCCTGGCGGAAAGCGGTGGAGAGGCGAAATCCGAAGCCGCCGTCGTCGGTGTCCCCGAACTTGAGCGGGACGCCCTGATCGGCCGAGATCGAGATCGTTGAGTCAATGAGAATCTGCGCGGCTTCCCGGCGGAACTCGTACCGCTCGTTGAGCGTGCCGAGCCGGTTGCCTTTGGCTCCGGTCATGGAGAGAGAGACGTCGAGCACGCCTTTGGCTCCGCCGGCAATCTTCGGCTGGCCCATCAGAACGAGCCGGCCCGTCGTCCTGTCGGGCTTTTCACGCCAGAAGTCCTCGCCGTTGATGTCGCCGTGGCCGAACCAGATCCCGCGGTGCCAGGAATGGTCCTGCTCGTCGCCTTCACGAGGCTCGACGGGCCAACCGCGGGAGATGACAGCCCCGGAGACGGTCCGGATGGGAAAGATGAAAGGCTTGTCCCACCTGGAGTGGAAGTGAAAGGCGGTAAAGGGGCGTCCGTCGAGCTTGATCTCGACGCGGTCATCCCGCTGCTCAAGATGGAAACTGGAACTCGAAGCCATGATGGACGGCCGCGAGCAACTCAGAATCCCGATGGCAGTGAAGGCGCTGATGGCAAGGCTTGCGCGCATGCTCCAAGACTACTCTCTCAGGTAGTCTTCCAGAAAGTGGTATGTCGTTCTGCCCGGTTGCCGAATGTTCCGGGAGGTATGAAGACCGGGGGCAAGGGGTTCGACTGGCCGTCGCTGGGAGGGCCCGATCTTGATCGTGGTCGCGGTTGACGCCAGCTCTGGCGATGCCGCCCGCGCTTTTCCATGCGCGGAATGACCGGAGGATCGCCGGTGGAGTCCGGGATTCTTGTGTCGTTACCGTCAAGCCGCTCAAGCTGGATTGATCGTCCTGCCAGGTCCTTGCGAGTCGAGCTTAGCGATCGCCGAGGTGATGGTTGCCCGGGACCGTCTTCGGCTTCACCTGGCTCATGGCGGAAACCATCAGAAGACAACTTGGCCGGCGCTCGCTCAAGTTCGATAGGGTCTTCCCGCGGCAACATGCGCGGCGAACCAGCTTTGAAGCGCCGACTCGCGCCTACAGCGGGCGATCGTCATTGACACTTCTTATGTGGGCACGCGGGGCGTCCACCTCCAACTGGTCCCGTTCATGAATCAGGCTGACCGGATCACCGGGGTCCGGCCGGTGCAGGGCTTCAGGCAACATCGGTACCGCGACGCGGGCGAGAGCGCCGCGTTCAACTCATGGTAAACGCCGGCCGAAATGCTTGACGCCTCCGAACACACCAACCTCAGCGGGCTGCAGCTAAATGTGATGAACTCTAACTTCGGGCGGTATCAAAGCACGCGTGGATCGCGCGTGATCCAGTTGAACTTCCGCCTGACGTTTTGAGATGAGGATCGGTCAAATCGGCATCGGACTCCTGGGAACGGCTCTTGCGGCGAGGTTCATAAGAGCCGGGTTCAACAGCACGGGGTACGATCCGGACCCGGCGGCCGGCGCGCGCCTTAAAGCGCTTGGCGGCGCCGTCGTTTCGTCGCCGGGCGAAGCGGCCGCGGCGAGCCCGATCATGGTCTGGTCGCTGCCGGGCCCGGCGCAGGTCCGGGAGACGGTCGCCGCACTCGAGCCGGTTCTGGATGCGGGGGCGATCATCCTTGATACGACCACGGGGGATCCGCGGGATGTCGAATCCCACGCGGAGCGGCTTGCGGCTCGGGGAGTCTCCTACCTGGACTGCGAGATCGGCGGGTCGAGCAAGCAGACCGCAGCCGGCGAGGCGATTGTGATCTGCGGCGGAGAACCGGGCGCATTCGAGAGATGCCGGCCGGTTCTGGAAGCCATCAGCACCCGGGTGTTCCACACCGGCGCGCCCGGGACCGGGACCCGGATGAAACTGGCGCTGAATATCGCCATTGGCCTGCACCGCGCGGTGATGGCCGAAGCGCTGGCGTTCGCGGAAACCAATGGCATCGACCCGGGGCGGGCCTTGGAGATCCTGAAGGCGGGGCCGGCGTACTCGCGCGCGATGGACGTCAAGGGGGCGAAGATGCTCTCGCGGGACTTCACGCCGGAGGCGCGCCTGGCGCAGCACCTCAAGGATGTACGGATCATCCTGGAGACGGGCCGCTCGACAAACGCGCGGCTGCCGCTCTCCGCGCTGCACGAACAACTGCTGGCCGAAGCCGTGGAACGCGGCCTGGGCGCGTCAGATAATTCTGCCGTCATCGAACTCTTTCGGAATCACACCTCAACATGAACCGCCCTTTAGACCTGATCGTCGTCGCCGTTTATCTGGCCTTCATGGCCGCACTCGGCATGCGCTTCTCGCGGCGGCAAGGCTCGACCGAGAGCTACTTCGTGGCGAAACGCTCCCTGCCCGGGTGGGCGATGGGCATGTCGATGCTGGCGACGATGGTCAGCAGCGTCACCTTCGTGGCCTATCCGGGATCCTCTTACGCCGGCAACTGGTCCCTGCTCGTGCCCGGTTTTCTGTTGATCGCGACGCTGCCGCTGGTGGCAAGAGTCATCATTCCCTTCTACCGCGAGGAGGTCGGGATGAGCGCCTACGAGTATTTCCAGAGGCGGTTCGGCCGGCCGGCGCGGATGTACGCCTCCGCGGCCTTTTCGCTAGCGCATTTCTCCAAGATGGGCTTTGTCCTGTACCTGATGGCGCTGACGATTGCGAGCATGACGGGGTGGGACATCGTGGCGGTCATCGTCACAGTGGCGGTCATCATGGTGTTCTACACCGTGATGGGCGGGATCGAGGCGGTGGTATGGACCGATGTGGTTCAGGGATTCGTCATGTGGATCGGCATCGCGGTGACTCTCGGATTCCTGTTCTTCCTGCCCGAGGGGGGACCTTCGGCGGTGTTCTCCATCGCCGCGCAGAACGGGAAGTTCAGTCTCGGGACGCTCGCCTGGGACTGGTCAAAGCCGACCGTTCCGGTTGCGCTGCTCTACGGGCTGTTCTGGTACGGGCAGCGCTACGTGGCGGACCAGACGATGGTGCAGAGGTATCTGCTGGCGAAGTCCGACAAGGCTGCGTTGCGCGGCGTGACCCTGGGGGCGATGATGTGCGTGCCGGTGTGGGCCTTGTTCATGCTGATCGGGACGTCGGTGTGGGCGTTCTTCAAGCTGAGCGGGGAAGCGATCCCGGGCACGATCACCAAAGCCGACCAGATGTTTCCATACTTCCTGAGCGTGCATCTTCCGCCCGGCATACTCGGATTGCTGCTTGCCGCGCTCACAGGAGCGGCAATGACGATGCTGGCGAGCGACCTGAACAGTCTGGCCTCGGTCATGACGGAGGACTTTTACCGTGCGGTGCGTCCGCACTCGACGGATCGCGAGCGCCTGCGCGCGGCGAAGACGATCGTGGCCGTCACGGGCATGCTGAACATCGCCACGGCGCTGCTGCTGGTCCAATCCAAGGGCAGCGCGCTCTCCATGTGGTTCGCGGTTTCGGCGATCGCATCGGGCGGGCTGGCGGGATTGTTCCTGCTGGCGTTCCTGATGGCCCGGGCGACGCGTGCCGGCGCGTACGCCGGGATCGCGGTCAGCACGGCGTTCACTGTCTGGGCGGTGCTGACGAAAGGGGCGAAGCCCTTGTTGAACCTTGGCTCGCTGAACTTCCCGTTCGATGAACTCATGATCGGCGCGCTGGGCAACATCGTGCTGTTTGCCTGCGGCGCCGTGGTGAGCCTGTTGACCGCGCGGCACGCGGAGGAGGTCGCTTCGGACCCCGACGCGGGGACGCTGTGGCATTGGCTTCGGACGAGACGGGCGAAACAGGCGGCGGCTGGCGGAGTCTGAGGCGCCTGACGCTGATCTACCAGGGCATCTGCCGTCTGGTGTACTTCCGCCCCTTTTCCGCCGCGTCCTGACGCCGGCCGGCCCCGATCTTCACCCCCTCATCGATCCGGCGCTCCACGTTCTCCGGCAGCACGTTATCGAGAAACGCCAGCCCATACTTCCTGCAAATCTCCATCACTTGCCGCCCCGCCACGTCCACCTCTTTCGGAACCGGCGGATCGGCCCGGCCTTCGAGATATCCATAGGACAATCCCATGTCTCGCGGGCCGTGCTCGGCGAACGCGATTCCGGGAACCGCGAGCGTCTGTCCCGCTTTAGACAATGCCTGCCAGTCTTCGATTTTCAGGCCCAGCATGATTTCACCTTTGGGGTTCAACGGCCAGACGTCCGCGATCTCGAGATAGGTCTTCTGATCGACTCCCCATACTTCGGCGGGCCAGTTCTGGCTGCCCCAGCCGCGCGTCCCGATGCCGATGACGTCCGCGCCGGCCTTGTGGAACGGATAGCGCGCGGCCTGGACGTACCGCTTTACCGCTTCCGGATCCCGCGCTCTTCCGAGGTGGACGCCGTGCACGCCTTGCGCAAGGGCCTGTTGCACCATCCAGCCGTTGGCCTGCATGGAGGCCGCGTCGAGGCCAAGCGCCGGCAGGACGACAATCACCGCTGGAGTTCGATGGCCGCTTGGCGTGGGCCCGCCCTCGATCAGCCCGCGCATGAACTCGCGCAAGAGCCAAAAATCCAGCGGCGCGTGCTCCATGTCGTAGGTGATGTAGTCGGCCCAGGTCTTCGCCAGCTTCCTGCCCTCTTCGTAGCCGCCATACGCCGTGGCATAGTAAATTGGCTGGCCTGATTCGAGCAACTCGATCGCCTTGTTGATCCGCCTGGGGGTCCAGGCCGGGGCTGGCTTCGCCGCGGCTGCCGGCGCCTGCGAAGCCGCTGCCTCCCCGGCCGCGAGCACCGGCAGCACCTCCACCGCGCGAGCGCGCGAGAGATCGCCCCAGAGGATTAAACGGTCGCCGCGGCTCTCCCGGACGACGGTGTGGTCGCCGCCCGCTTCCACGACCCGGCCCGGCTTAATCGCCGTTTCGAGCGGCTTTTCGAGCTTCAGCTCCGTGTCGTGGGAATCCGGGCGGAAGGCGGCGGCGGCGGCAAACAGGGTCATCGCAGGCTCAATCGCTTTGGGCCCGCCGTCCTTCCTGCTCAGTGAGCCCTTCACCTCGGCGGGGACGTCGATCTTCATCGGCCGAGCGAAGTAGTTGCCTGTGAACAACGGCGGTTTCAGCCCGGCCTTTGTTTCCGTGAACAAAACATCATGAAGGAAGGTGTTGCCCGCGATCTCCATTTCGCTGCGTTGAAAGTAGGCGGCGTTGTCCGCAATGACGTTTCCCTTGAAGACCGCTCGCGACTCCATTGTGATCCGGAACGCCCCGGAGTTCATTGAGCTGTTTCGATTGCCCGAGAAGGTGTTCGCGATCACCAGGACGTTGAACTTGTCCGCCGGCGGCAGCGGGTCCAGCGGCGTATCGTAATGATGCTTCTGCCCGCCGATAAACAACCCGCCGGCATCGTCGCCCCCGTAGTTGCCGGCGAAAACGTTGCGCTCGATTCGCGGGGCCGACCACAAGGCCACGAATACGCCGCCGCCGTCGTTCTTGTTCAGCGAGCGGTTACGGATCACCAGATTGCCCGCGAACTCGCCCGAGGAGCGGTCGTAGAACGAGACCGCGCCTCCGTCGCTGCTGCGCATCGGGTCGGCGAGCCCCGAGTCGTTTTCGAGGAAGACGTTCCCAAGAACTCTGGGCGCGGAGCGCGTGACGGCGAGAGCCCCGCCCCTTCCGTTTTCGGTGGCGTTGCGGACGAACAGGTTATTCTCGATCACGGCCCTGCAGCCATTGAGGCACGCCACGGCTCCGCCGTCGTGCGCGTCCTCGTGGATGTGCTTCGGGTTCCATGGGCGCGGGCCCAGCGTCTCGTTGTGAGTGAAAGTGTTGTTTCGAAGCGACGGCGACATGCCATCGCACAGCACGGCGCCTCCGTGCCCGCGGACTCGCCCGTTGCGAATGACAAATCCGTCCACTTCGGCCCCGTCAGCGCACGCCAGAGCCCTGCCGCGCTGCATTGCGTCGAGAACCGTGCGATTCGATTCGCGGTCGCGGCGCCATGACTTGGGCTCGTAGCCGCCGCGCAGCGCGACCTTCGGCTTGAGCGGAAGGTCAACTGACTCGTAGACGCCCGCGGCGACAAGAATCGCGTCGCCCGCCGCCGCCGCCTTCAACGCGTGCGCGATGGAACGGAACGGCTTTGCTTTCGACCCGTCCCCTCCGTCTCCGGCGCCGCCGCTGACGTACAGCTCACGCCCGGCCGCCATTGCCGCCGGTATGCATAAAAGGAACAGCCATCGCATCACTTGAATCCTCCCTCTCCGGTCTCCGCTTTGCGCCGGGAGGCGCGCCACACGGTCAAGCCTTCGAGCGGCTTTTCCCCGTCGCGAAACCACAGGCTCGCCGCATAGCCGACGATGAACACAACCAGGTGGCTCAACAGGCCGATCATGAGCGGATGCATCGTGAAATTGATGCCGAGATCGACCTTCAGGGGGCCGGTGACGGTCGCCCATGAAACAAACAGAACACAAGCCGCAAGGCCCGTGTAAGCGCCCTTGCGAGTCGCGCGCGTTGTCAGGAACCCGAGCGCGAACAGTCCGAGGACGCCTCCCGCCACGATGCTCGCCAGGATCACGAAGAGCTCGTAGATCGCCCGGGTGCGGGACTGCGTGAGCTGAAGCGCCACCATGGTCGCCAACCCGCCGGCCGCCACGAGCGCGACACGGCCGAAGAAGAGACGGCGTTCGTCGGCCGACTGGGGCCGGAAGCGCGCGTAGTAATCCTGCGTGACCACGGTGGCCACGCTGGTCAGGTCCGCGCTGAAGGCCTGCATGGCCGCCGCGAGAATGGCGGCGAGTATCAGTCCGACGAGGCCCGGGCTGAGCGCGGTCGCAATGAAATACGGAACGGCGTTGTCGGGCCGCGCCAACAATTCCGGAGGCACTCCTCCCGCCGCGCGGTAGTAAGCCCACAGAGTGGATCCGATAAAGGAAAAGGTGAGCCAGATCGCGACGCAGGCCAGGGCGCCCGTCATGGTCGCCTGCCGCGCCTCGCGATCGGTGCGCGCGACCAAGTAGCGTTGCACCATGTTCTGCTCGACGGCGTAGGAACGGCCGAAATGCGCCAATCCGGTAATGGCGAACATCCAGAACGTGGGGTGTTCCCCAAACAGGCTCCCCCAGCTCAGCGTGAACTCGCCAAGCCCGAACTTGCCGCCCTCAAATGCGGCGTTGACCAGCTTGCCCGGCGGAAGCGCCGCGCCGAACAGGATTCGAAACAGGATCGCCAGCGCGCCGCTCGCCAGCACAAGCCCCTGGAGCACATCGTTCCACACAACCGCTTCAATGCCCCCGAACAGCGTGTAGACGATCGTGAACGCGCCGATCCCGACAATGACCCAGCGGATGTCCCAGCCGGTGACCACCTCGAGCGCGATGGCTGTCAGGAGCAAGGTGAAGCCGAGATCCATCGTGCGGAGAACGATGAAGCCAATCGAGCCGTAGACGCGCGCCCCGATGCCGAAACGCTGCTCCAGGAATTCGTAGCTGCTCATTCCGACAACGCGCCGGTAGAACGGCACCACCCACACTGTGACCAGAACCAGCACGATCGGCACCGTCATGTTGGGGACAATCAGGCGCCAATCCTGGGCGAACGCGGCTCCGGGAAGCGCGATAAAGGATGTGCTGCTGATGACGGTACCGACGATGCTGAACGCCACCGCCCAGCCCGGAAGCCGCCGGTTGGCCACGAAGTACTGCGCCGTCGTCTTGTTCTTGCGGCTGATCCGGTACCCGATGTAGGCGACCGCCGCAAGGTACGCGAAGATGACTCCGAAGTCGATCGCCGTGAGAGTTCTCATCCGCTATAAGGTACGTCGACGCCCTGGCTCGCCGGCGGCCGCGGGCAGCCGCTTGCTGGTCAAAACTGGAACCGTGCCTGCAGCTGCATCGATCGGTTGCCGCCCAGGGAGAGGATCTGCCCGAAGGTCGGGCGCGTGATGTCGGTCTGCGGACTGCTCTGAAGCGGGTGATTCAGCACGCTGAACGCCTCGCCGCGAATCTGAACCCGGAAGCGTTCCGCGACGGCGAACGTCTTGCCTAACCCGACGTTGATGCCCCAGCTCGACGGCCCGCGCAGGGCGTTCTTGCCGACCGTTCCCGGACGGATCGGCAGGCTGCTCCTGCTGCCGATCGGAACCAGTTGGAAGGCCGCCCGGTTGATCCAGAGGAAGCGCTGGTTATGGATGTAGGGATCGCCGTCGATGTAGTCCGGACGCGAGAAATCCAGGTTGCTTCGCTGTTCGACGTTGAGCACCGGGCCTGACTGCGCGCTGAATGTTCCCGTGAACTGCCAGTCGTTCTTCAGCGCGTTCCAGAAGCCGCTGCTCGACTGGATGCGGTTGAACGGCAACTGCCAGACCCAATCGCCCACAACCCTGTGTGTCACGTCGAACAGCGTCGGGGCGAGATCGGCGTCCCAGTTCGTCTCATCCTGCACCCGCGAATCGTTGCCCGGCCAGAAGTCTCCGGCATGAACCGCCATCGACTTGCTCCAGGTGTAATGCACATTGAAGCTGAGCCCGGCTGAAACGCGTTTTCGAAGGGAACTCTGCCAGCCGTGGTAGTAGGAAAAGTCGCTCTGGTTGCGCCAGCCGAACTGCAGCGACTGAGGGTATGGCTGGACGCCTGTCACGCGGTCGGGCAGGTTGTAGTTGTGAGACGCGGTGATCTTCAGGCCCCGGTTGCCGACATACCCCGTCTGGACCGCCAGGTCGCGCCCGATCTGCCTCTGAAGGTCAAAGCTCCACTGCAGACTGTAGGGATCGCGATTGTTGGGATCAACCACATTGTAGCCGCGAGGCACGTCCAGGTTCTTGACGATGTCATCGGCCTGATCGTTCGTCATCGGATACTTGAGGTTGTACTTCGTGATGTCCGATCCCTGGAAACGGTAGCGGGTGGGAACCTTCGGATCGGAGTACACAAGTCCGGAGAGAGCGCGCAGGTTCGGCGGCGCGACGAACATGCCGAAGCCGCCGCGAATCACGGTCCTTCGCGACTGATCCGCAGTGTAGGCGAACCCAAACCGCGGCATGATGTTATTGAAGTCGCCGTTGTAGATCGAATCCGCGGGCCGGAACTGCAGCGGCCGCGCGGCGGCTGCATAGACGCCGTCGGGATTGTACAGCCGGCCGTCCCGCTCCTTGAACACCGAGAAGTACTCATAGCGCAAGCCGAGATTGAGGATCAGCCGGCTGTTGACGCGGAAATCGTCCTGAACGAATCCGCCGAGCTCCCACGCGCGGCCGTCGTACTCCGGCGTGCCGAAGGTGAATGTGACGCGGTTGGCGCGGTTCGCGAGAAAGTCCGCGGCCCCGCCGTAGCGGAAGATGGGCACTTCCTCATTGAAACGGCCCGGGGTCCTCTAGAAGTAGATGCCGCCGAACTTGATCGAATGACGGCCCACGTTGAGCGAAACCAGCTCCTCCAGGCTCGTGGACGAACCGTTGATCCGCAGCACCTCGCCCTGTGTGTCGAAGAGGCCTTGAACTTCCACGGCCGGGATCGGCCCCTTGGTGTGAATCTCATCCACGCGATCGGTCTGATTCCGGTTGTGGCCGAAGCGGGCCTCATTCGTCCATCGGGAGCTGCTGCGAATCCAGTTCACATTCAGCGCGTCCGTGGCCCCGATGTAGGTGCGCGGATTCTGCATGTATCGCGGTGAGATGTTTTCCGGGGTATCCCGAATGTATCGCGCGGTCAGGAGGTTGTTGTCGTTGATGCGATAGTCGCCTCGGCCCACCCAGTGGTTGTCAGTCGCCTGCGACGGGCGGTTTCCGCGATAGACCGCTACTGTCGCGGCGGGCGCATACGGCTCTGTCGGCTGCGGGAAGAGGTCGAGGACCGCCTTGTAGTCCGGCACGGCGCGCACCGCCGCCGCGCGGAACTCAGGCGTGGGCACCTGACCCGTCTGAAGCGACTGGTTGCTCATCCGGTAGCCCTCGTAGGTGAAAAAGAAGAACAGCTTGTCCTTCTTGACCGGGCCGCCGAGCGAGCCTCCGAACTGGTTGAAACGCACGACCGGCTTGGGCTGGCTCGCCGTCAAAATCGCGTTCTTCGCGTTCAGAATGTCGTTCTGCCACAACTCGAACAGCGAGCCGTGGAACTGGTTCGTCCCGCTGCGCGTGATGACGTTGATGTTGGTGGAGTATGTTCGAGCGATTTCGGCGGACATCGCGCTCTTGCTCACCGCCACTTCCTGGATCGCTTCCTGGCTGACCACGCTGATGAAGTTGAAGCCCTGAAACATCGAGGTCGAAGGCGTTTCGGAGTCGCTTGATCCGTCGGTCCCGTCCACGGTGACCGAATTGCCGCCGCTGGCCAGGCCATTGAACTGAATCAGGCCGTCGCGCGAAGGACGATAGCCGTTCTGGAGCCCAAGCAGTTGCGCGAAATCACGCCGGCCCTGGGGAAGCTCGCTGAGTTGCAGCCGCGTCATGCGGTCGCTCTGCGTCGCGTTGGCGTTCTCCACCAGCGGGGCTTCCGCCGTCACGACCACCGACTCGGTCGACATCCCGATCTCGAGGCTGATCGTCAACTGAAGCTGCTGGCCGGCCGACAGCACAATGTCCGAATTTCGGTAGGTCTTGAATCCCTTGGCTTCCGCTTCGATGCGGTATGTGCCCACCGGGATGAAGCTCATGGTGAACGATCCGGTCTGGTCGGTCTCCGCCGCGAAGCGGGATCCCATCGCCTCGTCGATCAGACGCAGACTGGCGGCCGGCACGCCGGCTCCGGAGGGATCCTTGACAATTCCGAGCAACGTCGCCGTGGTCCGCTGCGAATAGGCGAGCGATCCAAGCAACACCAAGAGACCGAGTACAGTACCAATCCTGCGTCGCATCAGCTAGACCTCCCTCATCACGCGGTCAGGCGGCGCGCGGCCGCGCATTGACGAATCTGTGCCTGCAGCTTGTCACGAAAACTGAAAATTGTCAATCTCTGCTTTCTGTTTTTGAACCCATCCGCTCGAACGGCACTTGGGCCAGCAGCGATTGCATCTCTGCCACCACGCCAGACTTTCCGCCGTCCGAGGCGAGATTCCGCATTTCTTGCGGGTCGCTCAGCTCGTCGTATAGCTCGACTCCCCGGCGTCCCCCGTCCCACTCCGTGTAGCGCCACCGTGCAGTCCGCACACTCCTGCCATACCACTCAGGCTCTTTGTGGTGAAGTTCTGGATTGGAGGCCCGTCCAACGATGGAGTACGCTGCGCGCTTGCCATCCAACGCGGGATTCTCCAACTGCCGGCGCAGCGTGATCCCCTCCAGATCGCCGGGCCGATCGAGCCCGCACAGATCCACAAGCGTCGGATACAGATCCAGGCACTCAACCAGCCCCCTGGCGCGCCTGCCATTGCCCTTCATGCCCGGGGCGTAGATGAGTAGCGGCACACGCAGGCTCTCCTCGAACAGCGTCATCTTGTGCCACATGCCGTGCTGTCCGGTGTGGTAACCCTGGTCGCCCACGAACACGATCACGGTCCGGTCCCAGAGCTTCAGGCGGTCCAGCGCGCTGAGCACCTTGCCGGCCTGGGCGTCCATGTAGGAAGTGCACGCGTAGTAAGCCGCGATATACTCCCGCGTTTCTTTCTCCGTCAGAGGAGGCTGGTCCGTGCGTTCGTAGCGCGCCGCCGGAGGGAAGGTCGGGGGCGCCGGGACGGCCGGCAAAGGAATCCTCCCCGGATCGTACAGGTCAAAGTAAGGCTTGGGCGCGGCGTAGGGGCAGTGCGGGCGCCGGAACCCGACTCCGATGAAGAACGGCTGATTCCGCGCCGCCGACTGCTCGATCAGTTCCACCGCCTTGTGCGCGACGATGCCATCCGGCGTCTGTTCGTCCGGCGTGCGCAGCTTGGCCCACTCCATCGAGTGATTGCGCGGCTCACGGGCCCGGTGCTGGCTCACAATCTCGGATTCGGGAGGGCTCTTGCCGCTTTCCGGGAGCACATAGTCCCACGAGCGCGGATCCTCGTGCTCGGGGCCTGTGTGATAGATCTTGCCGACCTGGGCGGTGAAGTAGCCGCTCCTGCGGAAGTGCTCCGGCAGCATGACCGCGTCAGGCATGTACTTCCGCGTGGGCACGTTCAGGGACAAAACCCGCGTTGTCTCAGGCCGCCTGCCGCTGAGAAAAGACGCGCGGGTCGGCGCGCACAGCGGGAACTGGCAATAGGACCTTTCAAATGTCACCCCGCGCGCCGCCAGGCGGTCGAGATGAGGGGTCTTGACGATAGGGTTGCCGTAACAGCCCAGCGAGGCGTTCATGTCGTCGGAGACCATGAAGATCACGTTCAGCCGCGCGGGCGGCGTTTGACCCTTCCTCGTCCAGGCCGCCGGGACGGCGGAAGTGAGCATCTGGCGGCGTGTCCAGGCCATGTGCATATCCTAACCCCATGCGTTTCCGCAAACAAGCCAACATAATTTTCGATTTTCGTCTTATGATGACAGACATGCGGATGGCGCTGATCATTCTCCTCCTGATGCTGATTGGCATGCCTGCGCCGGGCGGGACTGTCGCACTGTGGCTTTTCGATGAGCCGCTCGGCGCCTATCCGAGTTCGATCCTCAATGATGCTGCCGGAGACCACATTCTGGCGTTGGGGCGGGGAGGGTGCATCGTGGAGGGCCGGTTCGGCCGCGCATTGGACGCCTGCGACCCGCCGCCGCTGAAGATGGTCGCGACGGGCGCGGGCGACGAGGAATCCAGCGGCTCGATTCTGTTCGGAATCCGCAAGTTAGCGATTCCGCGAGGCCGCACGGTGCAGCCGCTCTATTGGGGCAACGCGACATTCGCCGCGCTGGCCACAAGCGGAGAACGCCACCTGCGGTCGCCCGGTTTCCCCAACGTCAGCCGGAGCGGACTGAACCTCGGCGCCGGCGATTGGACGCTCGAGTTCTGGTACCTGCCACAGCGCACCGCCCCTGAAGAGGGCGCTGTGTACGAGATCGGCAGCGGTCCCCGCGGGGAAAACCAGCAGATCACCCGTCTCGCGCTGGCCGCGAACGCGGGCTCATTCCTGCTCTACCACCGTTCAGAGTCGCCTTCGCTTGTGATTCCCACCAACCCGGCGGCCCTTCGGCCGGGGACAGGCAAGTGGGTTCATCTCGCTTTCTGCTTCTCCTCCGCTTCCGGGCGCCTGCGCCATTTCGTCGACGGCGTGGAACAGAGAGCCTCTCCGGCCATCCGGATGGGCGCGCTCGAAACCGGAGAAGAGGCATACCTGACCGTGGGCCGGGACGCGCAGTTCAGGCGGCCTCTGCCCGGGCGCATCGACGAGCTGCGTATCTCCGACTCCGCCGTCTATAGTGCGAATTTCACGCCTCCGGGCAGCTTCTCGATGACTTATTCAGGACGGCTGCCCAAAGTCGAATTGCAGGCCGGGCCGCCGCTGCTGTTCGGCAGGAACGCGCCCGCCGGGCCGGTTCGTCTTGGCGGCCGCAAGCACCTCTTCATCGACAATGCGCTGATCGCCGATTCGAACGGCGTCGCCTTTGTGCCGAATCCTCCCGCCCGGCAGGAGAAAGTGTTCGACAACCTCCGCGGGCACCTCAGCATGGTGGAAGACGAAACAGGCCTGATCCGGATCTACTATCGCGCGAAGAACGACTGGCTGGGCGTCGTCACCTCGCGCGACGGCGTGAGGTGGGAGTACCCCGCTCTCGGGACTCAACACGAAGGACTCAGCAATATCACGCTTGCTGAGACGGTCGGGCTCGGCAATGTGTTTCTCGACCCGAACGCTCCGCCCGATCAACGCTGGAAGTACTTCAGCGGCATCAAGCGGCGTTCGATGTTCGTCTACACCTCGAAAGACGGATGGTCGTTCAAGCGCCACGAAACCGCCGCGCTGCCGTTCGCGGGCGGGTCGCAGTCGATCGTGTACTACGACGACCAGCGCCAGCTCTATGTAGGCCATCACAGGTCCGACTACGGCCTCACCATCGGCGGCAAGACGAACCGCCGCTTCCTGCTCTCGGAAACCAGGGATCTCCTGCTCCCCTGGAGCTATACCCCGGCAACGCCTGAAACAACGGCCGAGGCAGCTAAGAAGGAGCAAATCAAGGCCGACCGCCTGGACCCGAACTTCCTCGACAACGGACCGCTGTCTCCGGCCGGTTTGGGGATCGAACTGCCCGTCGTTCTCGCCGCTGACGAGAAGCTCGACCCGCCGGATACGGACATCTACACAACCAAGGCCGTCAAGTACCCGTGGGCGCCGGACACCTACATCGCCTTCCCCGCGGTCTACTTCCACTACGAAGGGGCCCAGCCGCACACCCGCTCCACTCTCGGCAGCCCGCTGCGCAGGCGCGGATCGGGCGTCGTCGAAGTTCAACTCGCCGTGAGCCGCGACGGCCTCAATTGGACCCGTTACCCGCGCCCTGCGTACGTGCCGATCAACAGCAACGGAGCGGACGACATCCACATGATGTTCATGACCCATGGTCTGGTCCGCCGAGGCAATGAGATCTGGCAATACGCGGGCGGGCACGCCGGCAACGGCACGAACTACCATTCGGCGTGGGAGAAGCGCGATCGCTCCGAGTTGTGGCGGTTCGTGCAGCGGCTTGACGGCTTTGTCGCCGCGGAGGCCGCCTATACGGGCGGAACCATGACCACACGGCCGTTGATTTTCGAAGGGACGAGACTCCGGCTCAACATTGACACCGGCGCGGCGGGCTATGCTCAAGTCGGGTTCCTCGATGAACAGGGGAGCCCCATCCCCGGCTACTCGGCCGACGAGTGCGTCTACATCAACGGCGACTTTCTGGACACGCCAGTCGAGTGGCTGGGCAAGGGCCAGGACGTCTCGGCGCTTGCCGGCCGCACCGTCCAGCTTGTATTCCGAATGCGGGGCGCGCGCCTGTTCGCCATGCAGTTCACCGGGAACCAGACACAATGAAGCTCATCAGAAAAGCCGCCAGCAAGGTTGAGACCACACGCCGCAGGAAGCCGAAGCGAACGATCGATGGCGCTGCGGAGAACTGGGGCGAGCAATATCACCTCAAAGCCATCGGCCGCGCGCTCGACGTGATCGAATCGTTCCCGGACGAGAACACCGAGCTGAGTCTCAAGGAGATCGGCCGTTCCACCGGGCTGCCCGAATCGTCGCTGTTCCGCATTCTCCTGACTCTCGAAAACCGCGGTTACCTCTTACAAAACGGCGATGGAGCGTACCGGCTGGCGCCGAAGCTGCTGTTTGGCCGCCTCCACGAACGCGCGGAACATCTCCGGACCTGCGCGCGGCCGCTCCTGCATGAGCTGGCCGCCCGTTTCGACGAGACTGCGAGCCTTGCTTGTCTCGTGGGAGATCAGGTCCGCGTGCTCGACGTGCTCGAAAGTTTCCACGAGGTCCGGATGGGCAACCGCCCCGGCCGCGTCATCCCGCCGCACTGCAGCTCGCTCGGGAAATCCATCACCGCTTTCCAGGATGCGAGGAGCATGGATGCGATCCTCGACGCCTATGGGCTCTACAGGCGTACCGACCGTACCATCGTTGAGCGAGGCGCGCTGATGCGCGAGTTCGAGGAGATTCGCGCCTCCGGCTTCGCCTGCGACCGGGAGGAGACCGTCCTCGGAGGCGTCTGCTTCGGCGCGCCGATCTCGAACCCCGCCGGCCGCGTCTTTGCCGCGATCAGCGTTTCAACCCCAATCGTGAGAATGACGCCGGCGCGGGAGATCGAAATCTCGAGTGGAGTCGTCGAAACCGCGCGCCGGATCGAAAACCGGCTCCGCGGGGAGGAAGTGGAATGAGACAGAACCGCACATTGGCCAGGCTGCGGGCGGGAGAAACCGTATTCGGCTGCTCGCAACAGTTCTACACGTCTTCGGAGATCCCGCGACTGTTCGCCGCGGCGGGTTTCGACTTCCTCTTTGTCGACGGCGAGCATGGCGGCTTCGACCTGGAAACGATTCAGGCGTCGATCGCAGCCGCGGCCGCATCCGGCATCACGCCGCTGGTCCGGGTCTGCGAGCTGCTCTATTCGCAGGTCGCGCGCGTGCTCGACCTGGGGGCCCAGGGGGTGATCTTCCCGCGCGTCGAGGATGCCCGCCTGCTCGAAACCGCGATCTCATGGACCAAGTTCCCACCGCGCGGAGTCCGCGGCTACGGGGTGTTCCCGCCGCACTACGACTACGAGGCCCGCTCCGTCGAGGCCGTGATGGCGCACTTGAATGAGAACCTGATGGTCGCGGTTCAATTCGAAACCCGCCGGGCGCTTGACGCCGCCGGCGAATTGCTGGCCGTGCCCGGGGTGGATGTGGCCATGGTCGGCCCTACGGACCTCTCGATTTCTCTCGGCGTGCCCGGCCAGTTCGATCATCCGGTGCTGGTTCAGGCAGTCGAACGCCTCATCGAGCGCTGCCGGGCTCAGGGAGTCGTCCCCGGCATCCACAACCGCAGCGCTTCGTCGGCCCGCTTCTGGGCGGAGCGCGGAATGCGGTTCATTGGGGCGGGCAGCGAGCTGAGCATGCTGATTGAAAAGGCCCGTGAGGTCATGGCGCTGCTGGAAGGTTGCCGGCAGTTGTCCCCGGCAGCTCAGGCGTAGGCGGCGCGGTAGATCGCTTCCGCCGCTTCCACCGTCAACTCGCGGGGGTTGTTTTTCGTCAACCGCGTCACCTTCATGGCCGCCGCCGCCATCGCCGGAATCGCGTCCTCCGGAATCCCTGCCGCCGACAACGGCTTCGCAGTTCCGCACCGCTCCGAGAGTTTCCTTACGGCCTGCACTCCGCGCTGCGCCGTCTCCATCATGTCCGCGCCCGGCTCGACCCCCAGGGCGGCGGCGACTGCGGCGGTCCGTTCCACGCACGCCGGAAGATTGAACTCCATCACGTGGTGCAGCAGCATCGCGTTGGATAAGCCGTGGGGCACGTGGAACTCGCCGCCGAGCGGATAAGAGAGGGCGTGGACAGCCGCCGTATTGACCGGGCCGAGACACAGCCCGCCGTACAGGCTTCCCAGACACATCGACTCCCGCGCGTCGAGGTCGCCGCCGTCGCGCAAGGCGGCAGGCAGGCTCGCCGCGATGCGGCGAATCCCCTCGAGCGCATACACGTCCACAGCCGGATGCGCGAACTTGTTCGTGTACGCCTCGATGCAGTGCGTGAGCGCGTCCATTCCCGTCGCCGCCGTCACCGCAGGCGGCATTGTCACCGTCAGCAAGGGGTCGATATAGGCTGCATCCGGGACCAGGAAGGGACTCACCACGCCTTTCTTCAGGCGCTCTTCTTCATCGGCCAGGATCGCGTTCGGCGATACTTCGCTGCCAGTGCCCGAGGTCGTCGGCAGACAGACAAGGTGCAGCGCGCGCGACCGCAGAAGATTCACGCCGAAGACTTCGGCTACCTTTTGATCGCTGCCGGCCAGCGCCGCCACAAGCTTCGCCGTATCCAGCGCACTGCCCCCGCCGAGGCCGGCGACCGCATCGGGGTGAAACTCCCGCGCATGCGCCAGGACGCTCTCGAAGCAGCCGATGGTCGGCTCCGCCGTGACGAGGTCGCAAATCGCCGCATCCACACTTCCCCCCAATTGGCCGGCGAACGCTCGCGCCGCATCCGCCGTTTGCGGAGCCGTCACCACAAACACCCTCCGGAATCCAGCCCGCGCCAGATCCTCTGCGCAGCCCGATGTACACCCCCGCCCGATGACAATCCGCGGTGGCTGAAGCAAGTTGATCGTCCGCATGGCGGTCCTCTTTCTGGCCTCCTCTTTCTGGCGCGCGCCCCTAAATCCTGCCATTCCTGCGAGCAAGTGTCAACTAATTGCCGTTTTTCATGATAACTTTCAGAGATGCAGAACAGACGGTCATTCCTTGCTGGTGCGCTCTCCCTTGCGCCACCTGGTGAAACGCCGCCGGACCCCGTTCGTATCGCCTTCCTCGGGTTGGTCCATTCCCACGCGGCAGCCAAGCTGGAGGTGGTGTTGAATTCACCGGCATTCAAACTGATCGGAGTGGCGGAACCCGACCGGAAGGTGCGCCGCGCGCTGGAGGGGCGCCGCGTTCCATTGCTGTCGCGCGAAGAGTTGTTGAACCATGGAAAAGTAGAGGCGGTCGCGGTGGAATCCGATGTGCCGGAGCACGCCGTTGATGGACTCGCGGTTCTCCGCGCCGGCAAGCACTTGCACCTGGAGAAGGCTCCGGCCGCGGACCTTTCCGGCTTCGTGCAGATCGCCGCCGAGGCGAAGCGCCGTGGCCTGCTCGTGCAGGTCGGATACATGTGGCGGTACCATCCTGGCATCAACTTCGCTTTGGAAACCGCCCGCCAACACTCGATTGGCCAGGTCTATTCGATCCGCGCGACGATCAACAACCAGCTCGAACCGGCTCGCCGCGCCGAGTGGGCCAGGTTCCGCGGCGGCGCGATGTTCGAACTGGGCGGGCACGTCATCGATCCAATGATCCGCCTGATGGGTCAGCCAACGCGGGTGACCCCGTTCCTCAGGACCGACGCCGGCTCCGACGCGCTCTGCGACAACACCTTGGCCGTTTTCGAGTGGGAGCGTGCGGCCGGCGTGGTGCATTCGGCCAACATGCAGCCCGGCGCTTCCAGGTTCCGCGCGTTCGAAGTGCACGGCACGAAGGGAAGCGTGGCCGTCAACCCGATCGAACCTCCCGTTGTCCGCCTGACGGACGGCAGTGGATCGCGGGAGATTCCGATGCCCGGCTACCGCCGCTATGTGGACGATTTCGAGGAATTGGCCGGAGCGGTCCGCGGGCGGACGCGATTGCGCACCACGCCCGAAGAGGATCTGCTCGTTCACGAAGCCCTGTTGGCGGCGAGCGGGATGTTTAACGGCCCAGCCAGGTAGCCGCGGCCGAAATGATCAGCGAGTTGGCGAAGTCGACGAAGAAGCCGCCGATCAGGGGCACAATCAGAAACGCCTTCGGCGCAGGCCCGTATTTGGCTGCAAGCTCATCCATGTTCGCTACGGCGTTGGCAGTGATGCCGAGACCGAAACCGATGTGGCCCGAGGTCATCACGGCAGCCTCGTAGTCGCGGCCGAGCAGAAGCCACGTTGTCGCGAGGCAATAGGCGACGGTGACCGCCGTTTCCATCACTAACAGCGCCACCATGGGCGCCGCCAAAGCGCTCAGATCCCATAGTTTCAGCCCGCCCAGCGCGACCGCCAGAAAGAACGACAGAGACACGGTTCCGAGCGCCTGCTGCATGGCGTGATTCAGCCCGATCACCCCCCATCGGTCGTCGATCCAACGGACCACGGCGGCGACCAGCATCGGCCCGATGACAAGCGAGAGCCGGAACCCCATCGCCGCCAACGCGCTGCCCACGAGCGAGCCGGCGGCCAGGGTGAGCGTCAACACGAGGACGCTCTTCGAGAACTCTGGGACCGTCCACGCGGGGAGCGGCGCGGTTTCACGCCGGCGCGCACCTCCCAGCGCCGCCGCCGGGCCACCCGCGCGCCCGATCAGCGGCGTCACCACCGGGTTGCCAATCAGGCTGCTGACGAAGATTCCGAACGTGGCCGCGGCGATGATCGCCTCTCCAGCCGCCGGAACGCCCATCGATGTGAACATGTCGGCGAAAGCGAGCCCGGTCGCGGGACCGCCGGTCAGCGCGACCGGTCCGCAAATCAGCCCCAGCAGAGGCGGCACACCGAGAGCGCGTGCACCGAGAACTCCCGCCACCGATTGGATGATCGCCGTGCCGCTGGCGATCACCCAGAACCCCATCATCGCCCGGCCGCCGGCCCGCAAGACTGTCACGGTCACCTGAAAGCCGATGCTTGCGAAAAACGCCATCTGCAGGGGCAGGCGCAGCGCCGTGTCGAGTTCGATCGAGGCAAGCGGCCTCAGCAGCATGACCAGCAGCGCGATTGTCAACCCTCCCACCGCCGAGCCCGGCAGGTTGGCTCGCCGCAGCCAGCCGATCCGGCTGGTCAGCGTTGAACCGCCCCAGATCGCCAACGCCGCGACTCCCAAAGTCAGCACTCCATCGGGCCGCCAGGCCAGAGGCGTTTGAGACACATTCCGATTGTAGCCGCGCCTCAAGGTATCATCCGGAAATGCATGGAATCACCGGCATTGATCACCCAGTGATCGCGGTCGCGGACATGAATGCAGCGCGGGCGCGCTACGAGCGCATGGGCTTCATCGTCCCTCCGCGCGGCAGCCATCTCGAATGGGGTACGGGGAACTGGTGCATCATGTTTCCGGACGATTATCTCGAGCTGCGCGGCCTTGTCGACCTCACGCGATACACGCATGGACTCGACGTGTTTCTCGCCGCCCGCGGCGAGGGCCTGATGGGCGTGGCGTTCGGGACGAACGACGCGCGAGCGACTTGCGAGAGCCTTACCCGCTCAGGCGTCGCCACGAAGCCTGTCGTGGAACTCACGCGCAACTTCGAACTTCCCGAGGGGTACGCCCAACCGCGCTTTGCTCTTTGCTTCCCTGCGGAGACGGACACGCCGGGGCTGATGTCAGTGGTGATGTGCCAGCATCTGACCCCCGAGCTCATTCGCCGCCCGGAATGGCTCCGGCATCCGAACCGCGTCAGCGGCGTAGTCTCGATGACCGCCATCGTTGGCGACGTCGACGCCGTGCGGCGCGCCCATGGCCGCCTGTTCGGCGAGGAGGCGATCGCGCCAACGGCCGGCGGCTTCGTCGTCCGAGTCGGCGCAAGCCAGTCCATCCACGTCCTCGCAGGGGACGTTTCGCCGCGCCTCACCTCGCTCACGCTGCGCGCGGCCGGCCTCGCCCGGCTCAGGGCCTGCCTGGAGAAGGGTCAGATCCCGTTCACTGAGAAGGCAGGCCGCATTGAAGTCCTCCCCGCGCACACCTGCGGCGTTATCCTGGAGTTTGTCCAACAGTCCGTCTGAATCGGCAACGCACATCGGCTTCATCGGCATCGGCAACATGGGGAGCCGCATGGCGGGACGCCTGCTCGACCGAGGTTTCCCCTTAACCGTCTACGACTGCCGCCCGGAAGCCGCACGCGAACTCGTCGCGCGAGGCGCGGACGCCGCCGGCTCGCCGGCCGATCTCGCTCAGCGCTCCGGCGTGATCTGCATGTGCGTCCCTGGCCCTCCGGAATTCGAAGCCTGCGTTTACGGCGCTGGCGGGGTGCTCGAAGGGATCCGTGCGGGCGCGGTTGTCGTGGACCATACAACCAACTCGCCGATCCTGGTCCGCCGCGCCCATGATTCTCTCCGCGAGAAGGGCGCATTCATGCTCGACGCTCCCGTCAGCGGCGGCGTCAGCGGCGCCGGTGCTGGCGCCCTGACGATTCAGGTAGGCGGCGACCCCGACGTGCTCGACCGCGTTCGGCCCATCCTGGAGGTGGTCGCGAAGAGTATCGTCCACGCCGGCGCAATCGGCGCGGGCTGCATCTGCAAGATCGCGCACAACTCGGCTGTCTTCGCCGCGAATCTGGCCATGATCGAATGCATGACCACGGCCATCAAGGCGGGCGTCGACGCGAACACCATTATCGAGCTGTTTCAGAAATCGGGCATCGGCCGCAACCACGACCTGCAGGTAAGCCTCCCGGTCACGCTCTTCCGCGGCGACTTCGAACCGCGGTTTGCCATGGCGACCGCGCTCAAAGACATCCGGCTCGCGACTGAACTCGCGCGCGCTGTCGGGGTCCCAACGCCAACCATCGACCTCTGCGAAGCCGAGATGCGCGAGGCCGTCGAGCGCGGGTGGGGCGGCCGCGACCACGCTGTCTATCTCACGCTCCAGGAGCGCCGCGCCGGCGTCGAGGTGCGCCGGAAACCCGTTGCGGATGACAGCGCTTGAGCCTCCTCCGCGATCGGAAGAAACCGGGCGCTTGCGAGCGTTGGCCGTCGTTGCTTATCCCCCTCGTGGGCGGCGGAACCCCGGTTGTCCGTGGACGGTCAGGAACGGCCGCCTCCCGCCATGCGGACCGATGTCGAGACGGCGCTGCGCGGACAGGCTGGCAACCCCGAGCCGCAAATTGCTAAGTCTACGGAACCACGAGGCTCTGTCCGGGCGCTCTAGGACCAACTGCTTCGAATCGTCCATGCTGACGATCAACCCCCGGCATCCCGATTCCAACCCCCTTCAGGCTCATTCCTGAATGAGAAGATGTTTGCCTTTGACAAGCGCCTTGAACCACGATGGAATGATTACGTCGAGGTTCATGATCTTCATGCCTGATACTCCGCATTCATCCCGTCTTCGACTTCAGGCCGCGCTCGCGCACCGCGAGCCGGACCGCATTCCAATCGACTTCGGCGGCTCGGCCGTTACCGGCATTCATGTCTCCTGTGTCGCCGCACTGCGAGACTATTACGGCCTGGCCAAAACTCCCGTGAAGGTTCACGAGCCCTATCAGATGCTCGGGCTTGTTGAAGACGACCTGCGCGCGGCCATGGGCCTTGATGTCACCGGCGTGTTCCCGCGCAAGACGATGTTCGGCTTCCCCAATCACAACTGGCGCGAATGGAGCCTGAACGGTCTGACGGTCCTGGTCTCCGAGGATTTCCAGACGACGACGGACGCAAACGGCGACATTCTCATTTACCCGGAAGGGGACCGGACGGCTCCGCCTTCGGGCCGCATGCCCGCGGGCGGCTGGTTTTTCGACACGATCATCCGGCAGCAGCCGTTCGATGAGGAAAACCCTTCCGTGGAAGACAATACCGAGGAGTTCGGCCCGGTGTCCGACGAGGACCTCGACCACTTCGCGCGTGAGGTCGACGCCGCCGAGGCCTCCGGCTACGGCATCCTGGCCACCTTCGGCGGGACGGCGTTCGGCGACATTGCGTTGGTGCCCGGGCCCTTCATGAAGAACCCCAAGGGCATTCGCGACGTAGCCGAATGGTACATGGCCACGCGGGGCCGCAAGGACTTCGTGAAAGCGATCTTCGCGAAACAGTGCGAGACGGGCATCGGGAACCTGAAGCGGATTCATGCGCGGATCGGCAACCGCGTCGACGCGGTCTTCCTCTGCGGGACCGATTTCGGAACGCAGACCTCTTCCTTCTGCTCCGACGCGACGCTGCGCGAGCTCTGGCTGCCCTACTACAAGCAGGTCAACGACTGGATCCACGCAAACACAAGCTGGAAGTGCTTCAAGCACTCGTGCGGCGCGGTGGAGAAGTTTCTCAACACGTTCATCGAATCCGGCTTCGACATCATCAACCCGGTGCAGTGCTCGGCCGCGGGGATGGACCCCATGTATCTGAAGCGGACTTACGGCGACCGGCTGGTGTTCTGGGGCGGGGGCGTGGATACGCAGAAGACGCTGCCGTTCGGCACGCCGGAGCAGGTTCGCGAGGAGGTCCTCAAGCGTTGCGAGGTTTTCGCGCCGGGCGGAGGCTTCGTGTTCTACTCGATCCACAACATTCAGGCGCTGACGCCGGTGGAGAACATCGTGGCGATGATCGACGCGGTGCATGAGTTCAGCGGGGTGAAGAGCTAGCCATGGCGCGTGAATTCTGGCTTGAAATGGCGCGCTCCGGCGCGCGGTTCCCCATCGGCACGGACCTGGTGCTGCATGACAGGAAGGATGCGGAGCAGATCCGCATGAATGGTCCGGCGCTCGGGCAGGTGATCGCCGAGGCCGCGGCGAAGTGGAAGATTCCGGTGGCGATGCCGCTGATGGACCTGCGCCTGGAGAAGGCCGATCTCGCCTTGTCGTTTGGCTTCGGCTTCGAGCAGGCCGAGACCTGGAAACTCGAGAACTCGCCGGAGGCCTCGACAATCGCTCGCGCGGCCGACCCCATCCGCGCATTCCCCGCCGAAAACCGCGCGCAGCAGCTCTCCCTGAGATGGCTCGCCTCGAACACCGATCTGCTGCCGGTAGGGATGGTAATCGGCCCGTTTTCGCTGGCGACGAAGCTGCTCGCCGATCCGATCACGCCGGTGGCTCTGGCCGGTTCCGGGATGACGGCGGCCGAGGATGCAGGCGTGGCGCTGGTGGAGCGCGCGCTGGATCTGGCGGAGGCTGCGGTTCAAAGGTCGCTTCGAGCGCAGATGAGCGCGGGGGCGCGCGCGGTCATGATCTGCGAGCCTGCCGCGAATACGACGTTTCTCTCGCCGCGGCAGTTGCGCTCGGGCGCCGGCACCTTCCATCGCTATGTGCTGGAGCCAAACCTGCGGCTCAAGGCTTTTCTGGACGAGCACGGCCTCGACCTGATCTTCCACGACTGCGGTGAACTCCTTCCGGAGATGGTCCGCGCCTTCGCTCACCGGATTCATCCAGCGGTGTTGAGCCTCGGCGCCAGCCGGCTGCTTTGGGAAGACGCCGCGCTGGTTCCGGACGATGTCGTGCTCTACGGGAATCTGCCGACCAAGACGTTCTATTCCGATGAAGCGATGCCCTTGGCAAAGGTGAAAGAGATCTCGAAGGAACTGCTGGAACGGATGCGCGACACGGGCCACCCGCACATTCTCGGCTCGGAATGCGACGTTCTCCACGTTCCCGAAGCTGCGGCGGCCATCCGGCGGAAAGTGGACGCGATGATGGCCGTGTAGACAAGGAGGCTGATGATGTCCGCCAAATCGACCCGGCGCGCCTTTCTCGGCGCCGCCGCCATGGGCGCGGCCGCTCAAGCCGCGCCGAAGAACGCCATCCCGCGCTGGCGCGGGTTCAACCTGCTTTATTACTTCCAGGCGATGCAATGGGACGGAAAACCTGTGCCGGTTCCCGAGGAAGATTTCCGTATGATCGCCGAACTCGGATTCGATTTCGTGCGAATTCCGATGGATTACTGGTTCTGGTCCGATCCGGCCTGGCGCCAGACGAAGAAGCTGACGCCGGCGATGGCGGTGAAGATCAACGAGCAGATGCTCGAGGGGGTGGACAGGATTGTCGAGTATGGCCGCAAGTACGCGCTGCACGTGAGCCTGAACCTGCACCGCGCCCCCGGCTATTGCATCAACAACAACGAGCGCGAGCCCTACAGCCTGTGGACCGATAAGGAGGCGGAGGACACGTTCGTCCTGCATTGGGAGACACTGGCCAAACGCTACCGGGCCGCGCGGCCCAACGAGGTCAGCATGAATCTCGTCAACGAGGCGCCCGCGCCGCGCGAAGGCTTCATGTCGCGCGAGGACTACCGCCGTGTGATGACGCGCGCCACCGATGCCATCCGCAAGGTGACGCCGGACCGGATGGTGATTATCGACGGGCTCAGCGTGGGCAACGAGGTCGTCTACGAGATGATGCCGGCGCGCGTGGCGCAGTCGGTTCACGCTTACTATCCGGGCGAGGTGAGCCACTACCGCGCGGGCTGGGTGGACAAGCGAAAGGACTATCCGAATCCGTGGTGGCCGGCGGTGAAGCGGGACGGATCGGCGCTGATCTCGCGCGACGATCTGGAAAAACACTACGAGCCTTGGGGCTGGCTGGTGAAGCAGGGCATCGGCGTGCATTGCGGGGAGGCGGGCTGCTTCAACAAGACGCCGCACGAGGTTTTTCTGCGCTGGATGTGCGACGTGCTGGACATCCTGAAGATGCACAACATCGGATGGGCGCTGTGGAACTTCCGCGGCTCGTTCGGCCTGCTGGATTCGGGCCGTGACGACGCCGAGTACGTGGATTTCATGGGGCACAAGCTGGACCGCAAGCTCCACACCCTATTGCAGTATCACTGAGCGCTCTCACCGAAAGTGAACTGCCCTCCAGCGCCACCCAGCTAGCTCACCGGCGGCATATTCTGGTACCCGCGGCATCCCGGCGCCCCGCAATGGCACGGCGCCAGAGGCACATCTCCCGAAACGCGGTAGTCGAGCAGCAACTCCTCGCCGGCTGCAATGCGCCGCAGGCTCACCATCATCACCCGGCCCTTCCGCACTCTCGCAACCAGGTTCGGCTCGCAACCATGATTGATGTACTCCGCGCCGCTACCTCCAATCGCCCCGTCCACATACCGGCGCGCACTCGTGCGGAACAGGTACAGCCGATGCCGCACCCGCCGCCGGAACGCCTCCCGCGGCCCAATCCTCTCGCCCGTGTACTCCACCACCCGCCTCCTCGCGGGGATCTCTTCCGCCGCGAAGACACCCCAACGGTCGATCGGCGACCGGCCGATCCGAAGCCTGAAGCGGCACGCACTCCGGTCCAGGCGCGGGCGCCCAACCCCGCTTCCAGGCAGCACTACCGTGCGGACGAACGCAGTCAGCTTGCGCTTCCGGTTTGAAGGAACACGGGCCATCTCAGAATTTGAACCCGGGCCGGGGGCTCAACTTCCCGCCAGGAGCGCTCTTGCCCCCGAACTTTCCTCCCGGCGAGGTCTTGCCGCCCGGGTCGGGTCCGGGCGCGATCTTCCCCCCGGGATCCTTTCCAGGGCCCAGCCCGCCTTTCTTGAAGCGCGGCCCGCCGCCGCCTTTTTTCGACCTGCCGAACCCCGATTTTCCCCCGCCGAAACCTAACGGCAGATTCGGTTCGGGATCGAACTGCTGCAATGCGCGCAGGGTTCGGCCGCCCGGGTCCACCCGCCCATCGAAAAAGCCGAAATTCGCCTTTTGGAACTGCTGGATCGCCCGGATGGTTTTGGGTCCCGTGATGCCGTCCAGCACCAGCTCCGGATCCGGTCCCCCGTTTTCGATTGGCACGCAATTCAGCAGGAATTGCACCGTCAGCACGTCATTCGGCGGGAAGTTCCGCCCCCCAAGCCCTACAGACCCGGTAATCGATTTCGGCATGCGCCTCCCCAGCCCGGCTGTTCGTTACTCCATTCAGTCTGGTACCGGCCCCAAAGCATGTCAACCCGCATCAGGCTGCTCAATCGCCTCAGAGCCGTCCCTCGGGCTATCCTGAAACTCTGACTGGAGACTGGATTCCTCAACTGGCGCCTTGGCAATGGACCCTCGGAGCGCTTTGCGCCTACTTCGTCGGCATTGCCAAGACGGGCGTTCCCGGACTCGGCACCCTCGTGGTTCCCATGATCGTTTTCACCGTGGGCGATGCGCGCGCCTCGGCGGCCTGGCTGCTGCCGATTCTGTCGACCGCGGACGTTTTCGCCGTGGTGTACTGGCGCAGGCACGCGGCGGCGAAGCAGCTGTTCACGCTGGCTCCCTGGGTGGTGGCGGGCATGGCCGGCGGAGCGGCGGCGCTGACGCTCTCCGAACGCACCATCCGAACGGCAGTGGCCGTCATCATCCTCTCGATGCTGGCGCTGTTTTTGTGGCGAAAGGCGAAGAAGACGCTGGACGTCACGCCGCACCCGGCGCTCTACGGGACGACGGCGGGCTTCGCCACGACGGTAGCCAATGCGGCGGGTCCGGTGATGAACCTTTACCTCCTCTCGCGGCGGCTTCCAAAGGAAGAGTTCATCGCCACAGGCGCGTGGTTCTTCTTCCTCATCAACCTCACCAAGGTCCCCATCTACTGGTGGCACGGGCTATTCAGCAGGCAGTCGCTCGTCTTTGATCTCCTCATGGTCCCGGCAGTTTTTCTGGGCGCGATCAGCGGCCGCAAGCTCGTCGATCACATCCCGGCCCGCGTCTTCGAAGCCAGCGTTACGGTGCTGACGGCGATTTCGACGGTGCTGCTGTTCCGTTGAGCAGCGCTTCAGTATCGCGCGCGATCAGAAGCTCTTCGTTGGTCTCGATGACCCAGGTTTCAGTGGCGCCGGCGCCGATGCGCGTTTCTCCGCCGTGAGCGGCCTGGTTGGCCGCGGGATCGAGAGCGATCCCGAGCGCGCCAAGTCCGCCGCAGATGCGGGCGCGGATCTCGGGACGGTTTTCCCCGATGCCGCCGGTGAAGATGAGCATGTCCGCGCCATTCAGCACGGCCCAAAACGCGCCGATGTACTTCATGACGCGGTAGCAGAAGACGTCGATGGCGAGGGCGGCGCGCGGGTCGTGGGAAGCGAGCAGATCGCGCATGTCGCCCGAGACGCCGGAGAGGCCCTTGAGTCCGCTGTCGTGATTGAGCATGCGCTCCATTTGATCGAGGGTCATGCCGCGGGCGCGGGCGAGGTGGAAGAGCACGCCCGGGTCGAGGTCGCCGCAGCGGGTGCCCATCATCAGGCCTTCGAGCGGCGTGAAGCCGAGCGAGACGTCCACGGCCTCGCCGGCGTTGACGGCGGCGACTGAGCAGCCGCTGCCGAGGTGGCAGATGATGAGCTTCAGGTCGCCTCGTTGTTTGAGGATTGCGGCGCGGAGCGTCGACCAGCGGTGGGAGGTGCCGTGGAATCCGTAGCGGCGGATACGGTCGCGCTCGTAAAGCTCCCAGGGAAGACCATAGAGGAAGGCGCGGGCTTCGAGGCTTTGGAAGAAGGCGGTATCGAAGACGGCCACCTGCGGGACCGACGGCATGAGTTCGCGGCAGGCGCGGAAGACGGCGAGGTTGTGGGGATTGTGCAGCGGGGCCAGCGGGCAGCAGGCTTCGATGGCGGCTTCGACTTCGGCGTCGATCAGGGCGGAGGCGTGAAAACGCTCGCCGCCGTGGACGACGCGATGGCCGGCGCCGTCGACCGCGAGGCGCGGAACGGCCTCCAGATAGCGGCCCTGGATGCGGTCGGCCGCGCCCCGATCGGCCATTTGGCCGTTGTCGTACAGGCGCCATTTGAGGGAGGAACTTCCGGCGTTCAGGACCAGGACACGCATCTCTGCCACTGTACAGGAGCCATCAAGGATAATGGAATTCAGTACAACCTATGCCTTTTGCTTCCATTCCGGAGGCGATCGAGGAAATCAAGGCCGGCCGGATGCTCGTGGTCGTCGACGACGAGGATCGCGAGAACGAGGGTGATCTGACCCTGGCCGCCGAGTTCGCCACTCCGGAAGCAATTAACTTCATGGCCCTGCATGGCCGCGGATTGGTCTGTGTCGCCCTGGCGCCGGAGATCTGCGATCAGCTCGCGCTGCCGATGATGTCGCAGGTAAACACCTCGCAATTCGGCACTGCCTTCTGCGAGGCGGTGGACGCTGCCACCGGCGTCACCACCGGCATCTCGGCGGCGGACCGCGCGAGAACGATCCAAGTGATCATCGATCCCGCCTCCCGCCCGGCGGATTTGGCGCGGCCGGGGCACATGTTCCCGCTTCGGGCGCGGCAGGGCGGGGTGCTCGTGCGCAGCGGGCAAACCGAAGCGGCCGTGGACCTGGCCCGTCTGGCCGGACTTCGGCCCGGCGGCGTGATCTGCGAGATCATGAACGACGACGGGACCATGGCGCGCGTGCCGCACCTGGTGGAGTTCTGCCGGAAGCATGGGCTCAAGATGGTTTCCGTGGCGGATCTGATTCGTTACCGGATGGAGCACGAGCGGCTCATCCGGCGTTCGGCGGAAGGCACGCTGACCAACGAAATGGGCACGTTCCGGACGTACTCCTTCTCGAGTTCGATCGATCCGGAAACCCACATGGCGCTTGTCTATGGCCATCCGGAAGAGCGGGAGACCGCCGTCGTCCGGATGCATTCGCGCTGCACCTACGGCGACGTTTTCGGCTCCATCGAGTGCGACTGCCGCTCGATTCTGCTGCGGGCGATGCGGCGGATCGTCGAGGAAGGCGCGGGCGTGCTCGTCTATCTGCACCAGACGGGCCCGGGTATCCGGCAGATCGCGTCGACTGAGGCCTGCGGGCTCCCAAAACTGATCTCGCATACTCGCGAGTACTTCCACTACAAGTCGCCCGCCGGCCAGCGGCTGCTGCAGCATGAGACCGGCGTCGGGGCGCAAATTCTTTCAGATCTTGGGCTGAAGAGGATTCGGCTTCTGACCAATCACCCCAGGAAAGTGGTCGGGCTGGAAGGATTCGGCATCGAGATCGTCGCTCAGCTTCCGGTTTGAAACTTTGTTGCGCCGGGGGAGAACTATTTTCGGTCCGGGCCGTTTTGAGTGATAGGAGACGGAAACAGATGA
>CAYWST010000012.1:0-31719 GCA_964461075.1 uncultured Solibacteraceae bacterium
CGTTCAACGATCGCTCCGCTGGGGATGCGGCCGGCGGTGGGATGATTCACGGTGACCGAATTGCCCGCGCCCCTGCCGGCGGCGAACCCGCCCGTGACGACCGGCCCCTGGGCCACGGCGAAGACGTCACCGCCTGCGGCCTTCAGCGGGGTCAAGACGAGCAGTCCCCCCTGAAGATTCGTCGCGTCGCCGATGGCTGCGACGTGCACGTCGATTCGAGTCCCCGGCTGCGCGAACGGAGGGAGATTCGCAGTCAGAATCACGGCGGCGGTGTTGCGAACCTGAATCGCGGCCGGCGAGACCTGGACCCCCATGCGGTCCAACACATTGGCCAGGGTCTGGGCGGAGAAGAAAGTCTGCCGCTTGTCGCCGGTCCCATTCAGCCCGACGACGACGCCATAGCCGACAAGCTGGTTTTCGCGAACGCCTTCAACGGAGGCGACGTCCTTGACACGAACCGCCGCCAGAGCCGCAAAGCCGCAGAGGAACAGCAGCAGGGTGGATTTCATCGTCATCGGCTCCTAGAAAGGCAGAATCCCCAGTAGGATGCGGTAGAGAATGTTCGGGCGCCGGATGGCGTCCTGCACGACGCCTTTGCCCTGGATCTGGATTTCGAGCCCGGCCAGTCTGTCCGAGGCGACGCGGTTGGAAGGAGAAAGATCGGCCCAGCGGATCACGCCGCGAACGATGACTTTCTGGCGCTCGGAGTTGACCATGACGTCCTTGGCTCCCTCGATGAGCAGATTTCCGTTGGGCATGACGTCCTTCACATAAGCGGAGAGCGTAGTGGTAAGCGCGGATTCGCGCGTGGTTTCACCCGCGCCATCGAGTTTGGACTCGCCGCCGAGTTGGGCAAGAGCGCTCAAAGGGCCGGCGACGCGAGTGGGGCCGCCGAGTGCGGCCACCGAAGCGCTGGCGTCCGACTTTCGGGCCGACGATGTGGACCCTTTGCTCAGCGCGGAGGCGCGATCGCTCACCACCACCGTCACCAGATCGCCGACGCGCGCAGCCCGTTGATCTCTGGCTAAGTCGCCGAACCTGCCGCCAGCGTCATACAGGCTGCCCGGCGTCTGCTGGACCGGCGATTGCCGGGACCGCTGATGCTCCAGCAGTTCTTCAAGGGGCGTCGACTTCCTGGCGCTTTCCTTGTCCTTGGCCGATCCGGCCATTGACGCCAGAATGCACGCCAGCACGATTCGCTTCATTCAAATTCTCCTCGTTTGTCACCAGCGCTTCGCCGGGACCGGTGATCCGCGCGCGGATCCGGCTCTTATTTGCGCGAGCCTGCAACTCAACGACTTCGCCGATGCGGCCGGCTTCCAGCGCCGATGCTTCAACGGCGATCCTGACCGGCCCCGATTGAGAGGCGACGCGCACCATGTCGCCCTTCCGTACTGCCGGCGCGGAAGACTTCGTGCCTGGATTGAACGGCTTTCCATCCACAAGCACTCGCGCTTTGACCCAGACGGGAACGCTGCGGTTCCGGTCGTACTCGACGCGCCCCTTCCAGATCGCCGCCCCATCAGGCGCCGCCACCAGGTCTCCCGGCAAGAGGACCAGATTCCCATCCGGGACCGGCAAGCGGAGATGATCGATAATCTCGATGGCCGCCCGCGCGCCGGGGAGGAGGCGGGCGACCGTTTCGCGCAGCGCCGCCTCGAGTTCGGCCGTGTTCAACGTCCGGACGCGCCGGACAACGCAGAGAGCGGGAGGCGAGTGGAGGGCGACGCCGTTGCGAAACGCGAAGGCGGCGAGCGCCGGCCGCGGGATGTGGCGCGTCGCGCCAGGCACGGGCGCATAGCCAAATTCCAACGAGTCCTCCATTGCGGAGAACTCCGGGATGGCGGCTTTCAGCTGCCCGGCGAGGATCATGGGTGTCGGCACTTCAACGCACGTACCGGCAAGAAGCGCCAGAATCATCGTCGGCGTCATCGATTCATGTTGTTGACTTGCTGGTACATCTCGTCCGCCGCCCGGACCACTTTGGAGTTCGCTTCGTAAGCGCGCTGGCTGACGATCATGTTGATGAACTCCTCTACGACGCTGACATTAGACTGCTCGACAGCGCCCTGCATCAGGGTCCCCAGACCCTCTTGTCCGCCGGGGGTCCCGATCGTGGGCTCTCCGCTGGCGTCGGTGGGCAAATAGAGATTGCGTCCAATACTGTTCAGCCCGGCCGGATTTGCAAAGTTGGCGATTTGGATCTGCCCTCCCAGTTGCGCGGTACTCTGGCCGGGGAGAGTGAAGCTGACTGTCCCGTCCGTGGCGATATTGATGTTCTGCGCCTCGGCAGGGATAGAGATCTGCGGCTCCAACGGATCCCCTTCACTGGTCACAATGTTGCCATCGCGATCCAGGTGGAACTGCCCGGAACGGGAGTAGGCGATTTCGCCGGACGGCCGGCGGATCTGAAAAAACCCACGTCCTTGGATGACCAGGTCCAGCGGGTTGCCGGTGGAGGAGAAGCTGCCCTGGGAGAACGTGATTTCGTTGGAGACAACGCGGGTGCCCAATCCAAGTTGCAGCCCGCTGGGAACCACGGTCTGCGAACCCGCGGCGGCGCCGGGCTGAACGATGGTCTGGTAGAGGAGGTCCTGAAACTGCGCCCGGCGGGCTTTGAACCCCACGGTGTTTGCGTTGGCGAGATTGTGCGCGATGTTGTCAACGTTGGTCTGTTGCGCTTCCATGCCGCTGGCCGCGCTAAAGAGTGCTCTGATCATGGCCGGGTGCCTCTATTCTCCTAGGGATGAACGCGGGCGACATCCTCGACCGCCTTGCGCCCCATTTCTCCGCCGATTTGGAGCGCCTTTTGAAGTGTTTCGAATTGCCTCAGGATATTGACCAGGCGGACGGCCGCCTCGGCCGGCGAGAAGTTGGCTGCTTCGAGCCTGCCCTGATGGACCTCCGCGCTTGACGTCTTGAGTGAAGTCAGGTCGCGCTTGTCGAGAGCGAAGTAGGCGCCTTCGCGCTTGGCCGGCTGCAACCCATCGGGCAAAGCGACGAGTTTGAGCCGCCCGATCTGTCCGCCGCCCTGGAGCACGGCGCCTTCGGCGTCCACCTCCAACGGCTGGCCGGGGACTGCACGGATGCGGCGCGGCTCGACGGTCACGAACTCGAATCCCTCCGGGGTGACTACTTTCCCCTCATTGGTAATCCTGAATGTGCCGTTCCGGGTGATCATGGGACCCTGCGGCCCGTCTACGAGGAAGAAGCCCTCCCCTTGCAGAGCCAGGTGGCTGGCATCTCCGGTTTGCTTCAGTTGCCCTTGGGAGAAATCAGTGCGGTGCCGCTCAATCAGGGGTGAGGTTGTCTGCCAACTCCCTTCGCCGAGATAGAGAGTATAAGCCTCCCGATCCGACTTGAAACCGGAGGTCGACGCGTTGGCCAGATTGTTGGCCAATAGATCGAGCGCCTCCGCTCTCGAGCGAAGCCCGGATCCGGCAGTGATGGTCAATGGATCCATTCGCGCCTCCGTCCAGGGAGGGGCAATCGCCGTGCCAAAGCCGGAGAACGCAATCACTAGGATTTCCAGGCCCAGCGAAGGGGAGCCGCGCTCCGAAAGGGAACTGCAGTTTCAAATCGGGTGTTTCAGTCTGAAACCGCGGCTGCTCAAGAGCGGGCTCCTGAGAGTCAAAGCGTTCAATTTCCTCATCGGCTGTATTTGGCCCGTCATTTGCACTTTCGCCGTCGTGAGCACGCTGTTCGCAAGCCTTGGACAATTCGGCGCGGAATCGATGCTGTTGGATCTACTCCGCGCCGAAGCGCGGCCCAACGCCGAAAATGAACCGGCTCAATTCCTCGAAGCGACGCCCGGCGGGTGGCTCGCGGTGCTCGGGTCCGTCGAGGCCGGAGCCCCGGAAGCCGAGATCCCGGCAAAGCCCAGGCAGGAGCGGAGCCTCACGATCCGCGAGCGGCCTCGGAAGGAAGACCGCGAATTCGGGCCCCCGATCATCCTGGCGCAGCCGGCGCTTCCCATCGCAGTTGCCGAGCCCGAACCGCCCGAGATTGAATTCACAACGGCGCCGGCCCCGGCCGAAGGTCTGTTGGATGAGCTGGCTGCGGAGGCTGGCATCGCACCAGCCGCGCCGGAACACACTCCCGGCAAGGAAGGTCCGTTGGCCGTGCCGGTGGATGCAATGGAGGTGCATGAGGCCCCGAAAGTCTACTCGAAATCCCCCCCGGAATCTCACCCGGAAGCGGCTCCGGATGCGCCGGCGGAAACGGCGGCTGAGGAGGAAGTCTCCGTCCGGGATAACAGACCCGAGGTGTGTGTGGGGCGCGATGAGTATCCCCGAGGCCCAATTCCTCCCTCACCACCTGAATCGCCCGAGGCCGCGCTCCGGGCATTAGCGGAGTCAAGTCATGTTCCGGACGTCCCAACTCATCGAGATCCGCTTCCTGCGGCGCCACAGATCGTGGGGCGGGAACAGGTGAGGAGGGCGATCCCCGGACGGCCTTTTATCGAAGGCGCCAGGCCGGTGGAGAAGCCTGAGAAGCAATCCGCGCCTGTGCTGGGGGTCAGGATCCGGCAGGAACCTGAGTCCAGAAATGAACCCGTCGATTCGCCGCGACGCCAGCCGAAGCCTGCCGGACACACCATTCCGGTCAGGGCAGAGATCAACCGCGAACCCCGGCGGAGCGAATCGCTGGATGACACGGAGAGGCGAATCCCCGGCCCAAGGGCGGCGGCAGTGGAGCCCGGGGCGGAGCCACAGGCTGAACCGCCTGCGAAGGCCGGGCATCAGCGCGACGCCGTCTCGCGGCCGGAAAAGACAGAGAGGGCGGCGGGGCGCGAAGCTCCGACCACGGAGCGGGCCAGCGGTCCGGCCGCGTCTGAGCCCAAGGTTGAAGCTCTCCTCCAGGCAACCCCTCCGGCCAGGCCGGTCAAGGCGGACGGTGATCAGCCGGCGCAAGTGGAGCGGCCTGCGCCGCCGCCGTCCATCGAGGAGCGTAAACCTGCTCCGGGCCCGCAGCCTGTGATCCGGGTGAAGCTGGACGTCCCGGAGGCGGAACCGGTTCATGTTCAGTTTGTCCAGCGGGCCGGCGAGGTCCACGTGCTGGTTCGCAGCGACGAACCGGGCGCGTCCGCCCGTCTTGCATCGCGCATCGACGATCTGGCGCATGATCTCCACTCGAATGGAGCGGAAGCGGAGTCTTGGGCCGCCTATGACGAGGTTCCCGAAACGCAGCGGGAAGAAAGCGCCAGTCAACCGGCGGTACTGACGGGCGGGCACTCTGCTGAGGCCCGCGATCAATCCACTGGCGAGCGCCGCGGACCAAGACCGCTCCCCGAATGGCTGGAGATGCTTGCCGAACGGGAGGATGAGGCCGCTCTGCGCCGGTTCAGGCGGCTGAATGAAAAGGAGGAATCAGCATGGCGTCAGTAGACTCAGGCTTTGCCGCCGGATCGGGTGAAGTTCGCTTTGTCGAACCGGGCCAGAACACCCAGGCGCAGGGCAAGAAGACCGAGGCGATGGCGAACCAGGATGTCTTTATGAAACTCCTGATCGCCCAACTCAAGTATCAGAACCCCATGGACCCGGCCGACGGCGCCGAGTACATCTCGCAGTTGACTCAGTTCAGCCAGCTGGAACAGACAACCAAATCGCAGCAGGAGCTTGAATCCATCCGGAAGCTGCTCGAAACGATGAGCGCAGCCGCTCAGGCCGGAACCGGCGGAACGGAATCCGCATAGATCCACTGAAGAAGAAAAGAGGACCAAACGTATATGTTTACGTCGTTTTCGACAGCCTTGAGCGCGCTTGGAGCGCATACGACCGCGGTGGACGTGGTGGGGAATAATCTGGCGAACCTGAATACGCCGGGATACAAGGCGAGCGTGGTTTCCTTCAGCGACCTGGTCACCCAGTCGCTGGGCGCGGGGTTGGGTGAGACACAGGTCGGATTCGGCGTCGCCAGGCCGACGACGATCCGGCAGTTCTCTCAGGGCGCGATTCAGGCAAGTTCAGGCCCGTTGGATGTGGCGATTCAAGGTGACGGGTTTCTGGTTGTCAGGGAACCGAGTTCCAATGGGGTTCTATATACGCGCGGCGGGAACCTGCAGGTCAACAAGGACGGCCAGCTCGTCACGGCGACCGGCTTCAAAATCCAGGGCTGGAATGAGGTCAACGGCGTGCTGGATACGACACAGCCGGTGACTGACGTGGTCGTTCCGGTCGGGTCTCTGCGGGCGCCCGTTGCCACGACCAATTTCTCGTTCGACCTGAATCTGGACGCCTCCGCGACCGCCGGACCGCCCGCGACCACGTTCTCCACTTCGATTGAGATCTACGACTCGCTGGGCGGCTCACACGTGGTGTCCGTGACCTTCACGAAATCGGCGACTGCGGGGGAGTGGAACTACTCAATGGTCTTCCCGGACGCGGACCTGGCCACGCCGCCCTACACTCCGGTGACCGGATCGATTCAGTTTGACGCTTCCGGCCGGATGACGTCGCCGGGCATTGCCGACCCGATGCCCACGATGTCCGTGACCGGCCTGAAAAACGGCGCCGCCGATCTGACAATGAGATGGAATCTCTTCCATGGCGCCGCGCCGCGGCTCACGCAGTATTCGCAGACTTCGGCGGTAGCGGCGAACGCGCAGGACGGGATTCCCGCCGCGCAGTTGATTCGCGTCGGCATTGCCAATGGCGGCAAGGTTCTGGCCCAATACAGCAACGGCCAGCAGGTGGCCGTCGGGCAACTGGCGATGGCGTCGATTCGCAACCCCGAGTCTTTGCTCGCCGTGGGAAACAACAACTTCCAACTCAGCGCCAGATCGGCGCTGCCGGCGATGGGATTGCCTGGCACTGGCGGACGCGGGGCCATCATGGGCGGGTCGGTCGAGTTTTCGACCGTCGATATCGCGCGCGAGTTCACCAACCTGATCGTGCTTCAGCGGGGATACCAGGCCAACGCCAAGGTAGTGACAGCCGTGGATGAAATCAGCCAGGAGACGATCAACCTGAAGCGCTAGAGGTGAATCTTGGAAGCCGTCGCAGCCAGAACGATTGTTGAGCACATTGCGCCCCTGGCGGACGTGCCGCTTGAGGTGGAGATCGAGCTCGCGCGCAGAGTGATGACCCTGCGGCAGCTGCTCGATCTGGAAACAGGTAGCGTGATCCGCATGGCGCGGTCGGCAGGCGAAAACATCGACATCGTGATTGGAGGCGCGCTGGTCGGCTTCGGCGAGATCGTGATTATTGAAGACACGATGGGAGTCCGGATCACGGATTTCAACATCGAGGAGTAGCGGCGCCGAAAGGATCCGGCGGCCGGGAAAGGCCCACTTGAACTGGATGGAACCACTTGCCGGGATCGGGCTTGTTTTGGCCCTTCTTGCCGGAACCGCCTGGATGGCGCGGCGGCGCGGCGGCGCCGCTTCCCTGGCTGGCCTGCTGACAAGGAGGACGCACCGGCGGACGATGTCGGTCACGGAGCGGCTGCCGCTGACGCACAGTCACGTCCTTCATCGGGTCGAGGTCGGCGGCCGCGCGATTCTGGTCGCAACGCATCCCCAGGGTGTTTCGTTCCTTTCCGGAGAGCCGGAGGGCCCGCGGTTCAGTCGAGTATTCGAAGAGCAGATCACCGGCCAGGTGCAAGGCGCCGGACGGCAGAGGGAGGGCTCATGAGGAGGGCGCTGCTGATGACCGTGCTCGCCGGCGCCACGGCCCTGGCGTCGCCGGACGAAGGGGTCTTTTCACTTCTGAATGGCTCCCGCGGCAAGGATGGGGTGACACTGCCGATCCAGATTCTCATCCTGCTCACGGCGCTCAGCGTTCTCCCGGCCGTGTTCGTCACGCTGACGCCCTTTCTCAGAATCACGGTGGTTCTGCATTTCCTTCGCCAGGCGTTGGGCACTCAAACCGCTCCGTCGAACCAGGTGATGATCGGCCTGGCGCTGTTTCTAACGCTGCTGCTGATTCAACCGGTCCTCAAGGAGTGCTATGACGCCGGCTGGGCGCCCCTCGAACAGAACAGGATCACGCGGCAGGAGGCATGGGAGGCCGGCACGAAACCTCTTCGTCTTTTTCTGCTTCGTTATGCGAAGGAAAAGGATGTCGCGCTGATGCTCTCGCTGACCAAGAGCCCCCCTCCGCGCAGCCCAGCCGACCTTACGCTCTCAACCCTGGCCCCGGCCTACGTTCTTTCCGAGCTGAAGGTGAGCTTCCAGATTGGAGCCGTCCTGTTCCTGCCGTTCCTGATTATCGACATCGTCGTGGCGTCAATCACGCTATCCATCGGAATGGTGCAATTGCCGCCGGTGATGGTGTCAGCGCCGTTTAAGATTCTGCTTTTCGTTCTGGTGGACGGCTGGAATCTCGTGGTCGGCTCGCTGATGAGGAGCTTCTGAGGAGCTTGCGATGACGGCTGAAGCGATTACGACGATCATTCGCGACGCACTGATGACAGCCTTCTGGGTCAGCCTGCCGTTGCTGGCCATCGGCTTCGTCGCGGGCGTCATGATCAGCCTGCTGCAGATTCTCACTTCCGTCCAGGATCCGGCCTTCGGCGGCGTTCCCCGCCTGATCGCCTTCCTCGCAGGCCTGCTGCTGCTGCTGCCCTGGATGCTGGCGCGGCTTTGCTCGTACACGACGTCCTTGCTTGGAGATTTGAGCCGGTATGCACGCTGAACTGCCATTGACCGCAGGCATGGCGACCGGCGGCCTGCTCATCTTCATCAGGCTTTCGGGGATGCTCGTGTTCGTTCCGATCCCAGGGTTGCGGTCCGTTCCATCGATGATCCGGATCGCCTGCGCGCTGCTTCTGACCATGGCGTTGCTCCCATCGCATCCGGTGGGATTCAAGGCGGCGCCCTCGGCCGGCGAGTTCACCCTGATTCTGATCAGCGAACTTGGACTGGGCCTGATGGCCGGCGTGGTCGCGGGGCTTCTGGGCGAGCTCTTCGTCTTCGCGGTCCAGACGTTCGCGCTGCAGGCGGGCTACAGTTACGCCTCGTCGATCGATCCGAACAGCGAAGCTGACAGCAATGTGCTTCAGAGTGTGGCCGGGCTGGCGGGCATGCTTCTTTTCTTCCATTCGGGCGTTCTTTCGTCGCTGCTCAAATCGTACGAGCGCAGTCTGACGGCCTGGCCGCCGGGCTCGTTTTGGAATGGGCCGGAGGCTGGCGCGGCTGTCATTCAGTTCGGCGGAGCCGTCCTGGAACTGGCGTTGAGACTGGCGCTGCCGGTCGTCGGACTTCTTCTTCTCACGGACTTAACGCTGGCGCTGCTGGGCCGGCTGAACAGCCAGCTTCAGTTGCTGACCTTGGCGTTTCCGGTGAAGATGCTTGGCGCGCTGGCCGCGGTGGCGGCGATCGCCGCTCTGCTTCCCGGAATCTACAGCCGTCAGGCGGCTCACGCCGCAAACCTCCTCGAAAGGTGGGTTCGCTGAAGCCGTCATGCAGGACCGCGACCAGAGAACGGAAGAGGCGACTCCTCAACGGCTGCGTAAGGCGCGCGAGGAGGGCCGGTTTCCCACAAGCAAGGAAGCGGTCGCCGCGATCCAGTTGCTCGTCTTTACCGCGCTGGCCTGCGGCATGGCGGACGCATGGTGGCCTGCGCTGCTGGCCTGGATGCGCCAGACGCTGCTGCTCGCTTTCTGGCCGGATTGGGACGCAGGCGGGGTTGTCCGCCTGCTCCATGAAAACGTCGCGCCGCGGGCATGGGCGCTGGCAGCCGCCGGGTTGGCGATGTTGGGGGTTATGCTTCTGGGCCAACTGGCGATGACCGGCTTCGGGATTGCAGGAGCCAGGCTGGCTCCCGATCTGAGCCGCCTGAACCCGGTTTCTCACTTGCGCGAATTGCCGGGCCGCAACTGGCGCTCCTTCAAGGAGGCTCTCCTGTTGATGCCGCTCCTGCTCATTCTGGCCTGGACGGTGATTCAGGAACAGATTGCAACGTTGCTTCGGGCGCCGTCGATTGAACTGGCCGCGGGGGTCGCACTGCTCGCCGCGGTTCTCGGCGGACTTCTGTGGAAAGCGGCGATCGGCTTCGCCGTTTGGGGCGCCGTCGATTACTTCCGGCAGCGGAAGCGCTTTCTGCGTGACCTGCGCATGACCAAGCAGGAGGTTCGCGAGGAATTCAAACAGCAGGAGGGCAGCCCGGAGATGAAAGCGCGCATTCGCCGGATGCGCCGCCAGATGCTACAGCGAAGGATGATGGCGGAGGTCCCGAAAGCGACGGCCGTCATCGTCAACCCGACGCACTTCGCGGTGGCGCTCAAATACGGGCACGGAAGCGCAGGCGCGCCCAGGGTCGTAGCCAAGGGCAGGAACTACCTGGCGCTGCGGATCAAGCAGAAGGCGCTGGAACATCAGGTCCCGGTGATCGAGAATCCGCCGCTGGCGCAGGCACTATACAAGCAGGTCGACGTGGGGCAGGAGATCCCGCAGGAGCTCTACCGCGCGGTGGCGGAAGTGCTGGCCTACATCTACAGGATGCTGGGAGGAAGGCTGCCCGGAGTCGACTGAGCAGGTGGAAACGATGGAGCAAGCTGAATGACATCACCTGTCGTCTCCGCGCCACAGGCGCCCATGACGCGCCAGGAGCCCTCCAAGGGCGGCCAGAAGCGGCCGCCGGCACGCACCGGCGCACCGGCGAAGCTGGATCTCGGCAGTTTCGCAAGGACCGAGTTCGCCGTCCCCATCGCGGTGCTCGGGATTCTGATGGCGATGATCGCGCCTCTGCCGGCGTTCCTGATCGATCTGCTCATCAGCGCGAACATCACCGTTTCCACCGTCATCCTGCTGGTGTCGATGTATATCCGGAAGCCGGCGGAGTTCACCGTCTTCCCCACGACGCTGCTGCTGATGACTTTGTTCCGGCTCGCGCTGAATATCTCGAGCTCGCGTCTCATTCTGCTGAATGGAAGCAAAGGCACGTCCGCGGCCGGCGAGGTGATCGAATCGTTCGGCAACTTCGTGGTCGGCGGCAACTTCGTCATCGGCGTAGTGATCTTCCTGGTGCTGATCGCGATTCAGTATGTCGTGATCAACCATGGCGCGGTTCGCATCTCCGAGGTGACGGCGCGCTTCACGCTGGACGCTCTCCCCGGCAAGCAGATGTCGATCGATGCGGACCTGAACGCCGGGCTGATCAATGAAGCGGAAGCGAAAGCGCGGCGGAAAGCGCTCGCCTCGGAAGCGGAGTTCTATGGGGCCATGGACGGCGCCAGCAGGTTCACCCAGCGCGATGCGGTGGCGAGCATCCTGATCACCGCCATCAACATCATCGCCGGCTTCCTGATCGGCGTGATGCAGCACGGCATGGAGCTGGCCGAGGCGTTGGAAACCTACACGGTGCTGACCATCGGCGATGGTTTGGTGACGGTCATCCCGGCGCTGATGATTTCGATCTCCGGTGGCCTGATCGTCACGCGCGCGGGCGCGGAGCGGGAGATCGGGGCGGAAGTGGAAAAGCAGCTTTTCGAGCACTGGCAGCCCCTCGCGCTGGCCGGCGGCGTCCTTTTCGCGATGGCGCTGTTTCCGGGGCTTCCCAAGATCCCGTTCATCGTGCTGGCGTCAAGCGTCAGCTACGCGAGTTGGAGGGTCCGGCGCCGGCATGAAACCGCAGCGCTCCCCGAGCCGGCCGAGTCTCCGCAGCCCGCCAGAGAGAGCGTGGAAAGCCTGATGAAAGTCGAGCCGCTGGCCATCGAGGTCGGGCTGGGCCTCGTCCGGATGGCCGAGGGCGGGTCGCAGTCGCCCTTGATCAGGCGAATCGCCGGGATTCGCCGGCAGTTGGCGGCCGAGCTCGGCTATGTCATGCCGCCCGTCCGCGTCACCGACAATCTCTCATTGAAGGCAAGGGAATACGTGATCCTGCTGCGCGGAGTCGAGCTCTCGCGATTCGAGTTGATGCAGGGTTGTGAACTCGCGATTCCACAGGCGCAGGCGAAAGCGCCTTCCCATGCAGTCCCGGCGCGCGAGCCGGCGTTCGGATTGCAGGCCTACTGGGTCCCGGCGGCGCAGGCGGCCGAGTTGCGCGGCGCCGGATTCACGATCGTCGACTCGGTGAGCGTCGTCGGCACGCATCTTTCCGAACTCGTGCGCCGGCACTGCCACGAGATCTTCAATCGCCAGGAGACCAAGCGGCTGCTCGATCGCGTAAGCGAGGAGAACCCCAAGGCGGTTGAGGATGTCGTTCCGAAACTGATTCCGATGGCGACGGTGCAGCGCGTCCTGCAGAACCTGTTGCGCGAGCGCGTTTCCATCCGCGACGGCGCTGCGATCGTGGAGAGCCTTGGCGAAGCCGCGGCGATTACGAGGAACCCGGTGCTGTTGACCGAGTTCGTCCGGCAGTCGCTGCGGCGCCAGCTCGTGCGGCCGCTGCTGGCCCCATCCGGGGAATTGCGCGTTTACTTCCTCGACCCCGGCCTGGAGCGCGCGATCGAGCAGGCGGTGGAACATGGGGAGCACACCTCGCATCTCAACCTCGCCCCAGAGCGGGTTAGCGAACTCCTCGATGCGGTCCGCCCAGAGGCTTCCCAACAGCAGACCGGGCTGCTCCTGTTGACCGGCAGCGGCGGCCGGTATTTCATCCGCCAACTCCTCGAAGCGCAATTTCCGCAAGTATCGGTGCTTTCGCATGGCGAAATCCCTCCCGGCACTCGAGTGGTTTCGCAAGGGTTACTCAAGACGAACAGGTGAGACACATGAGCCAAGCCTTCTATTCCGATAGCGTTGAGGCCGCGTTGGCCGCCGCGAAGCAGAGCCTCGGCGAAGAGACGCTTCTTCTGGAAGCCGGCGCGTCGCCGCCGGGCGAAAGGGCGCGAGGCGCTTATCGCGTCCTGGCCGGCGTCGCGGAGAGCGAGCCGGCGCCGCCCGCGCCCTCGAAGAAGGAAAGCGCGCCGCCGGGACAGGCGGGCGAGGTCGCCGGACTGCGGAGCGAATTGCGTTTCCTCCGCTCCGCAGTGGAATCGGCGACGAGCCTGGCCGCGAAGTCGTACCTGGACCGCTCGGTTCTCGTCAGATGCCCCGAACTCGCCCCGGTTTTGCACGACCTTCTTCATCGGGGGATGCCTGCGGACATGGTCCGGGCGATCGGCGACTCAGCGGGCCGCCGGCTGGCGCCGGACCAGAACGGCCAGCCGCGTCCCTCGGCCCGACTGGCGCTGCGCGCCGTCGCGGCCGAACTGGAGACGCGGATCGAGGCTCGTCCCGGCTTCGGGAGGGAATCGGGCCGCCGCCGCGTGGTCGCTCTCATCGGGCCGTCCGGCGCCGGGAAGACCACCACGCTCGCCAAGCTCGCCATGAAATACGGAGTGGCGGGACGCAGTCCGGCCGCGATCCTCAGCCTCGACGTGTTCCGCATTGGCGCGGCGGAGCAACTCCGGTCACTCGCTTCCATCCTCGGACTCCCATTCCAGGTTTGCGAGACGCCCGCCGCCCTCCGCCGGGCGCTGGACGATTGGCGGCTCAAAGAGATGGTCTTCATCGACTCCCCAGGGGCCGGGCCCGAGGAACTGGAGTGGTGGCAGGGCTTCGCCCCGCAACTCGCCGCCGAACGCGAGGTCGAGACTCAGCTCGTCCTACCCGCTACGGCCTCTTACGGTCAACTCAATTCCTGGATCGAGATGAGCGCGCCGCTGGAACCCGCGAGGCTGATCCTGACTCATCTCGACGAAGCGGTCACGCCTGGCGGGTTCCTTGCCGCCGCAATGACAGCGTGCCTGCCTGTCTCTTACCTCGCCACGGGGCAGTCCATCCCTGAGGAACTGGAACCGGCCACCAAAGCGAGATTGCTTGAACTGGCGTTGGGCCGGGGCGGCGCCGCACACGCCGCGGCTTGAGATGGAGGAGGCGGCCCCGGCTGAACGCAAGCAGGACCCGAAAACACAATGAACCCTTACGCAACAGTCTCCGCGCTGACTCCCGAAGAGCGGGAAAGGTTGATCCTTGAGCACCTCCCGCAGGTACGCCTGATCGCGCGCCGCATCCACGAACGGCTTCCTGAAAGCGTCAACCTGGAGGACCTCGTCTCCACGGGGATTCTTGGCCTGATCTCGGCCATCGACCGTTTCGACCCCGGGCAGAAGGTCAAGCTGAAAACGTACGCAGAATACAAGATCCGCGGTGCAATCCTGGACAGCCTTCGCGGCCTCGATTGGGCCCCGAGACAACAGAGGCGCCGCAGCAAGCTGATCGAGACGGCGGTCGCGAATCTCGAACAGCACCTGCACCGGGCGCCGACCGAAGATGAAATTGCGGCCGAACTCGGCCTTTCTTTAGAGGAGTATCACGAGTGGCTGGTGGAGATTCGCGGTCTCAACGTCGGAAGCCTGGAGCATGCGCCGGGAGAAGAGGACGGCCGCGATCTGTTGAAGTTCATCTCCGACAAGCAGGACGACTGGCCATCGCACCTGTTGGAACGCGCCGAGCTGAAGAGAATTCTGGCCCAGGCGATCTCGCGGATGCCTTACATCGAGCGAACTGTCCTCGGCTTGTACTACCAGCAGGAACTCACGCTGCGTGAGATCTCGCGCGTGGTCAAGCTGCACGAGTCAAGGGTTTCGCAACTCAAAACGCAGGCCATCGTCAGGTTGAGGGCCTTCGTGCGGCAAAAGTGGCCTTCCGGCCGCGGCGTCTGAGCCGGACTCGCGCCGGCGCTGGCGGAGGTGAACGATGATCAACAAGATTCAATGGTTTGCAGAACGGTGGGCCGAGCGGCTGGGGCCGGCAATCAGCGCGATGACCGGCGAACGCTCGTCGGCCCGGACCGCGCCGGATCTGCCGTCCCCGACCGCCGGCCAAGGGTGCATTTGCGCGGCCATGGAGTTCGATCTCGCTCCAGGCTCCCGAATCTCGGTGGTGGTCGCGCAATCAGCCTGGGACGCCGTCGGACGGTCAGTGCTCTCCGCAGCCGGGATCGATGATGCGCAGAGGGAAGAACTGGAGAGCACTTTCATCGAAGTCCTCCAACAGTCGCTTGCTCCGCTGGCCCAGGCTCTCTCTGCGGTCGCCGGCCGTGAGGTCAGCGCCGCGGCTTTGCGACGCTTGGCCGATCCGGAGCCGCTTTCTGACTGGGTAGGAGTTCTGGTGGACCTGAAGGGGGCTGGAATCGGCGAGGCCTGGATCTCAGCCTCCGAGGAGATGCAAAACGCCCTGGAATTGAAGGGAGAGCAACCGGAGGCCAATCCCCACCGCGCAGAGGCGGCCGCACAGGCTGCCAGCACGCCCGGCCGAAACTCAAAGACCCTGGACCTCCTTCTGGAGGTGGAACTGCCCGTCGGCGTCAGCTTTGGCAGGACTCAGATGCGTCTCAAGGATGCGATCAAGCTGAGCACCGGCAGCATCGTCGAGTTGAATAGAACAATCACGGAACCTGTTGAAATCATTGTGAACAACTGTGTCATCGCGCGCGGAGAGGTCGTCGTGGTCGAGGGCAACTACGGCGTCCGCATCAAGGAAATCGTGAGCCGTGAAGAACGTCTTCGCACTCTCTTCTAGCCCAAAGGTGCACCGAGTACTAAAGCAAAGCGCGCTTCGTGCCGAATAAAGGGAAGGAGACGTCCTATGGCTTGGATTGGTGAGCCTCTTACGCTTTACGCACTTCTCGGAGCCGGTCTGATTCTGTGCCTCACGCTGTTCGTCTCGCTGAAGCGGGAGAATACCAAGCTCCGGCTTACCCTCGAAAAGGACAGGCGGCTGACCGTCGGGAAAATGGAAGAGTTCCGAAGCTCGATGATGCGCCTCCAGGGGGCTTTGGATCTGGCGCATGCTGAGGGGAGAGTTCACAGTCCGGCGGAATCCGGCGGGAATCCTGTGCCGCTATCGGTCAATCTCAACAAGCGAAGCCTTGCGCTTCGCATGCACCGCAGAGGTGAAACCCCAGAGCAGATCGCGGCGTCTCTCAACATCCCTAAAAACGAAGTGGACCTGTTGCTCAAAGTGCACAAATCAGTGCTCGAGGAGGCCTGAGGAGGAGACGGCGGAGGTCTGGAGGAGCCTCCGCCGTTCCTATCCTCCGGAGGTCAGAATTGCTGCATCGTCACGCGCTGCCCGCGGGTGAGCGGCCTCGGCTGCTCTTCCTCAAGCGTCACGGTGAGGGACATCTCGCGCTTGTCCCGCATCAGGACAACGCTGACGTTGTTCTTCGACGAGTTCCTCGCAGAACGTAGTGCGTTCGTGATGTCCTTGGGAGCCGTTAAGGTGGTTTCGTCGATCTTGAGCAGCACGTCGCCGGCTTTGACTCCGGCCTTCTCCGCGGCCGTTCCCTTGATCACGCTCCTGACGAGAACGCCTTCTTTCACTCCAAAGTACTCAGCCAATTGGCTATTGCCGAGCGACTCGCCTTCCACCCCGAGCATCGTGCTGCGCCACGCCATCATCGCCTTGGGGATGTCGGGCATCACGAAGTCCATTTTCGGTATCTCGACTTTCAGCTTGTCGAGATCGGCCGGGCTGGCCCATGTCATGACCTTGGGGCCCTTACGTGCGCCGATCGTCGCAGTCAGGGTCTGGTTCGCTCCTTCCCGCACGACGGCAAGCCTGACGGTCCGGTTGACCGGAGTCTCCCGGACAAGGCGGACGAACTGCTCGATCCCCTCGACTCGGGTGCCGTTGTACTCGAGAACGACGTCGCCTGTTTTGAGACCCGCCTTGGCGGCGGGGCTTTCCTCATCGACGCGAGTGATTTCCACCCCGTAGGTCTCCCTGAGCTTGAGAACCCGGGAGCGCTACTCGTCGATCTCGCGAACCCCGACGCCGAGATAGCTTCCACCGCTCATGATCACGCCCGTATGCGCGGCCGCCGGCGGGGGCGGCGGAGGCGGCGGCTGTAGATACTCGGGGTCCACTCCGCCGGACGCAGGGACGGCCAGCGCCGCCGCACAACAGATCCGCGGAATCCACGAATTGATGACCGGTCTTTTCATCTTCAACATAATTCTTGCCCTTTCGATATTCCGCCGAAGTGGAGCGCGTGACGGCTCTGCCGGCCTTCCACCGCCGCCTTCACTTCCGGCGCTTGACTGCAATCAAGCCGTTACTTGTACTCAACATCAGGAGCGAGCCGCCGCCGTTCAAGCTTCCTTCCGCCAGCAGCGGGCCCTTGCTCCAAACGGGAACCGGGTGCGGCTTGATCTCTTCAAATTCAGAGATCAGCCGGCCAACCCAGCCCGCCGATTCGTTCATCGCCCTCACTGTCACCGCCAGAGTAGACGGAAGAAAGACGGTAATGTCACCGCGATTCGTCGCCAGAAAGGATTGGCCGAGCGCCGCGCCCAAAGCCACGCTCATGAAGACGCTGCCCGAGACGGTTGCGGCTCTGATACTGCCTGAAACCTCCTGGAGCCGGATCATCCCGCTCCCCGATTCGCATCGCGCCCCCTGAGCTTTGCCAACCTGGATCCCGCCGGAACCCGTTTCCGCCGTCACAATGCCGCCCGCTTCGCCGACTTCAATCGAACCGGCGGCGGTATGGGCGAAGACGTCGCCGCTGGCGCGGCCAACGCGAATGTTGCCGCCCGCCGTCGACAGGCGGGCCGGCCCCCCGGCGCGCTGGACGTACACCTCTCCGCCCGCCGTTTCCAGGGTCGTCTCTCCGGACACCTCCTGCACGCGGATGGTGCCGCCACTGGAGAGGCAGCGGAACGTCCCGTGCACGGTTCCCACGTTGACAACACCCCCGCCCGTCCGCACCACCACGTCGCCCCTGGCGGTATCGAGATCGACGTTTCCGGCGCCGGTCGCCGCGTGGATGTCACCGGAGAGCCTGCTCAGTTTCACGCTCCCGGCGCGAGTCTCGAGCCGCGCCACGGAGAACGACTCCGGCACAGTCACCGTCAATTCGCTGAGACTCTCGTCCCCGGTCAAGGTGGTGGCGACTATGCACCATTCTCCCTGCTCGACCGCCTTCAGCTTCGCCCCGGAAGCGGCCGCCTCGGCCGTCTCAACGCCAGAGCGGAGCGGAATCCGGTGCACCCAGAGATACTCCACGCCCTTCGTCTTGGGGGAACTTTGGACAACGAGGCGCCCTTGAGTCACCACCTTCAGCCGGGAAGCCCCTCGCACCGGCACGATCCCCTGCTGCCGCCTGACCCACGAACTGGAATCTTCACGCGAAAAGCCGGGCGGCTGCGCTGCGGCAGGCTCTCCGATCAGGGGGAAACCTGCCAGCACGAGCAGAAAGGACCCGCGATGCTTCATCAGAAGGTGCCCACCGAAGCCTTCATCTCGTTCAGCGCCTTCTGGCTCCTGCTCCGGACATAGTTGTTGTCTTCCCGGCGGATCAGCTCCTGCAACACGCCGGCCACGTCGGGTTCCTTGCTCTGTACCAGCAGGTCAATCGCCTGGGTCCGGACTCCGGGATTGTCATCATGCAGCAGGACCGCGGCCAGGACGCGGCGCGTCTCAGGATCCCGGGCATACGGGCGAAGACCTTCGATCGCCTTCAACCTCACGCCGGAGTTCGGATCGCCCCGCAACGCGTCCAGCAGCGCCTTCCGGACTTCGTCATCGGAGCTGTGGGCCTTCAGCAGGTCGATCGACTCGACCCGCAGTCCGGGGTCGGCCGGATCGACCGCCGCGGAGAGCAGAAGGCGGCGAATCTCCTCATCGTCGAGTTCCCCGGAAAGATCGCGCTGCCGGGTCTCCTCAAGCATCAATCGCACCCGCCCATCAGCGCCCGGATTAACGAAGCGGACTCGCGTCACGACCGGCGAGGGTTCGGCTGAGACCAGACTGGAAACGGGCCCCAGCGCCTGCCTGGAGGGAAGAACGCGGGCGCCGAAGAAACCAACGGCGAGCATCGCCAGCGCCCCCACCGGCCGCATCCACATCGGCGGGTGGACCACCCACCTGCGCCAGAACGCGTGCCACGGCTTCCGCTCCATCTTTCGTTCCGCCTCCAGCGCCACCGCCAGTTCACGGCGGCTTCGAGCCAGCAGGCCGGCCGGGACCTCCACTTCACGCTGGTGCAGCAATCGGCCGAACTTCTGCAACCGGGCCCGTTCAACCCGGCACTCGCCGCATTCAACGAGATGCTTTTCCAGCGACTCCTCTTCCTCGAAAGTGAGTTCGGAGTACTCCGCCAGAACCAGATAATCCTTCGCCTCTTGGCAAGTCATACGTACTCTCCCAGCGCAGCTCGCATTTTTTGCGTCGCTCTGAAAAGGCAGTTCTTGGCCGCCTCTTCGGTCGTGCCAAGCACTTCACCGATCGCCCGAAGGCGCATGCCCTGATAGTGGCGCATCTCAAAGACCAGCCGCTCGCGGTCCGTCATCTGCCCGAGAGCATCCTGGATCTTCACCCGCAATTCGGACGACAACAAAGTCCGCTGCGGGTCGCCGTGGGCCCGCTGCTCCGCGACGTTGTCCAGGCGGTCCAGCGATCCCTCCTCGGTTTCGAGAACTGCCGGCTCCGTCTTGCGGACCTTCCTCTTCCTCAGCTGATCGAGGCAGAGGTTCGTCACGATCCGATAGAGCCAGGTGTGGAAACTGCAGTCGAACCGGAATGAATTCAGGTTCCGGTATACGCGAAGAAAAGCTTCCTGATAGACGTCATTTGCGTCTTCCGGACTTCGAAGCAGGTTCATCGCCAGCCGCAGCACACTTTGGTCGTACTGGCGAACCAGCCTTTCAAAGGCGCCTTCGTCGCCCTCCTGGGCGGCGCGGATCAGCGCGGCTTCATCCATCTGACGCTCCACTCCGGCGCCGGTTCCGGCGAGCACAGCAGCTGCACGAGTCACTCTTCCCTCTCGTGGGGAACACCCCGAGAGGTTAGACGAACAGGCCGCCGGAAGGGTAGTCTAAGCCCTGCTAAAACTTGACCGGATTCGGCTTAATCGGCCTGCTCGACTTCAATCCGCCGGGTCGCGGCGTCCATGGCCGAGATTTTGAACCGGCGGATCTGCCCCACTTTCAGACCTTTATCGGAGCCGCTGCCGCTCTTTCCGCTCTTCCAACGGGAAGCGAGTAACGCGGCCAAATCCGTGACGTCGGAGCCGCCCTGCCCGGCCTCGGCCGCCACAGACTCCTCCTTGTTCCTGCAGCGGGCGTGGACTCCCTCGGCTAACTCGACTTTGGAATGAGAGGCGTGGGTCTCGACAATCCGGCCGGTGAGCAACTCGCCAACCTGGTGCTCTCCGATGAAGATGTCGGCCGAGGTCGGCTCCAACTGCTTCATCCCCAGACGGATCCTCTTCTTTTCCGTATCCAGTTCGAGCACCTGCGCCTTGACGACCTGCCCGGGGCTGAGCACGTCCTTCGGATGCTGGATACGCTTCTCGCGAGTGATGTCGCCGACGTGGATCATCCCCTCGATCCCGTCGCCTAAATCAACGAACGCCCCGAATTGGGCAAGATTGACCACCTGGGCCTCCACCACTGTACCCGGCGCGAATTTGGTCTCGGCGATTTCCCAGGGGTTCCCCAGAACCTGCTTCAGGCTCAGACTGATCCGCTTGTCCTGAGGCTTGACTTCCAGAACCGCCGCCTCCACGATTTCGCCCGATTTCACCACGTCTTCAGGCCGCCGGACCTTCTTGGTCCAGGACATCTCCGAGAGGTGGATCAAGCCATCCACGCCTGGCGCGATCTCGACGAATGCGCCGAACTCCGCCAGACGAACGATCTTGCCCCGGACGCGGTCGCCGGCTTTCAGATTGGCTGCAATCTGCGACCAGGGATCCGGCTGCAGTTGCTTCATTCCCAGCGAGATTTTCCGGGAATCGCGGTTCAGCTTCAGGATTTTGACCTGGACGGGCTGCCCGACGGAAAGCAGGTCGGAGGGCTTCTCAACGCGGTTCCAACTCAGATCGGCGACATGCAGCAGGCCGTCCACGCCAGGCGAGATCTCGACGAACGCCCCAAACTCGGTCAGACTCCGTACCCGCCCGTCGACGACCATGCCTTCCTTCAACGCATCGAAGGCCGCTTGCTTGGCCGCCGCGGACTGCTCCTCGAGAACCGCCCGGCGGTCGACGACAATATCCGGACGATCGGGATTGGAGACGTCCAGCTTTGTGATGCGGCATTCCACCTGCTGCCCGAGGAGTCCGACCATGTCGGCCATTTCGCGGATGCCGCTGCGCGAAGCAGGCAGAAACGCATGAATTCCCTCGGCGATCTCCACGCGCAATCCGCCCTTGACCATTTCTTTCACCAGGCCGGAGATGACGGCCTTCGTTTCAAAAGCGGATTCGAGGCCCGAGAAGTCCTTAGGCTGCTCAACGCGAATCGTCGAGAGGGTGTAGTAGCCGTCGTCGGTGCGTCCGGTGATATTGACCACCATGCGAGTGCCGGGACGGATCCCTGCCGGCAACCCCGGGTGATCGGGCCGCAGCACGCCTTCCATCTTCCGGCCCACATCCACCACGATCGCTTCTTCGGTGACGGAGACGACGACCCCGTCCAGAGAGGACCCTTGCCCCTCGGCAGCCGCGTGCTCAGCCTCAAACCGCTTCAGCACATCTTCAAAGGATGCTTCCTCGGATTGATTTACGGCGGCATCGGTTTCCGCGGTCTCAGACGCGGCCGCCCCGGCGGCCGGCGGCTCGGGAGGCGCGACGGGGGCGGGCGACGCTTGCGCTTCAGCCTCGTTCAGAGCGTCAAGATTGTTGTGCGACTCAATCGAATTCATCGGAAACCTGCGAGACATCATCATTGTGACACAACCCGAATGCGGGCCACGCGCTCTTACGCTTACGCCGTATTACTATGGCTGGGACAATGCAGTTGGCCCGGATCAAGGGTTTTCCCGGCGGCCTCATCGCCGAGGATGTCGTCTGGCTCCTCCTGTTCACGGCTCTCGGATGGATCGCGCCGGGAAGGAACTGGGCGGAACTGCAGATGCTGGGCGCTCTGGCCGTCCTGCAACTGCTGGCCCCCAGAGTTCGCGCGACTCGATCGAACAAGGTGTTGGCCGGGCTCATCCTGGCGCAGCTTGTGGCCGGATTCCTTCTCATCGGCGTCACTGGCAGTATCAATTCCGACTTCTGGCTGATTCTGCTGCTCCCGGTGGTCTCATCCGCGACAACACTGAGCGGCTGGGGGTGCGGGGGATTTGCCGCCCTCTCATGCGCAGCCTATCTCAGTTTCATTCCGCTGGCGAGCTGGTGGGGTTACCAACTGGCCCCCGGAGCCTGGCGGCTGCTCGTTCTCAGGACGCTCTTCCTTGCCGCGGTCGCTTTCCTCACCTACACCCTCGCCCAGTCCAACCGCCGCGAGGCGACCAGGGCGCAGGCCGCGGCGGAGGAACTGGCCATCGCCAATCGGCGCCTGGTGGAGGCCGAGGCGTCCATACGGCGGTCCGAGCGGCTCGCCGCGCTGGGCCAATTGACCGCCGGCCTGGCTCACGAACTGCGCAATCCGCTCGGGACCATCAAGGCGGCTTCAGAGCTGCTCGAAAGCCACCGGAGGGCAATGCCCGACGTTGCCGCCGAAATCGCAGGCTATATCTCCAGCGAAGTAGACCGCACCAATTCCCTCATTACGCGGTTTCTCGATTTTGCCAAGCCGGTTCAACTCCGAACGGCGCCCGTCGACCTGAACCACCTCGCCGACCTCGCCATCGAACACCTCGCAAGAGAAGATCCCTCGCGGCACTTCAACGTTCACAGAAACTACGAGCCGGGCTTGCCGCCTGTTCTCGGCGATGAAGAGCTGCTTGAACGAATCCTGTTCAATCTCATCCAGAATGCGATCCAGGCCTCTCCGCCGGGAGCCGTTGTGACGGTGAAGACTCGTCACGAGCAGGGCTGGGTCGAGGCGGCGATACTCGACCGCGGCGCAGGGATTCACGCTGAAGACCAGGAGCGGATCTTTAACCCTTTCTTTACCACCAAGGTGGGGGGAGTCGGACTGGGGCTCGCAGTCAGCTCGAAGATCGCCGATGAGCACGGCGGCGCCATCCGCGTTGAAAGCGTGCCCGGACGCGGCTCGACGTTCTTCCTGCGCCTCCCGGTCGCGGGTTGAGTCTTCATGGATGTAAACAGACGTCCGCATTCACGTTTTTTCAGTCGCGCGCACAACTTTGAGCGAACACTTTCAGCAGCCGTCCGTCTATTCCACATGTAGGGACTTGGAGCCGGAAGGGACCAACGGGGCCTTCCCTTCGCGTCCGTCAACGACTCGGATAGGAGCCGACTGACGATGACTTCAACAATCTTCATTGATGAACAGCGACTGGCAAAGCGCGTGGGACCGATCGCCATGCCAGCACCGGAAGCCCCCGGCGGCGGTTCCCGGCTTACGCGAAAAGAAAGGGAATTGTTGTCCATTCTGATGCAGAATCCCGGGCGCTGCATCAGCAGAGAGACTCTGCTCCGCACGGTCTGGAACTACGCCGAAGGGGCCAGGACGCGCACTGTGGATGTGCACATCCAGAGGCTCCGCCGGAAGCTCGGCCACGAGGCGGCCTCGATCAAGACGATCGTTCGGCTGGGGTATTGCTGGTACCCCGATCCGGAGGCGCTGAGCCGGCCAGCCCCGGTGTGGTGATCGCCTCGGCCCTTTGATTTCCACGCAACGGAACCGCCGCTTCACCGCGTCTACCGGATTTGAGAACGTCAAACGGTGTCGCGATGAAGCAGCGGATTCTCATCGTGGAGGACGAAGAGAAGCTCAGGCGGGTTCTCTCTCTCCATCTGGAGTCGCGCGGCTATGAGGTGGACGCCGTCTCCAGCGGCGAGGAGGGAGTGCGCCGGCTCGACGGAGTTTCGCTTGTTCTGACAGACCTCCGGCTGCCCGCCATGGACGGCCTGGCGATGCTCGAAGCCGCCCGGAGAGCCAACGCGGCGACGCCGGTTGTGGTAATGACCGCGTTCGGCACGGTCGAGCTGGCCGTTGAAGCGATGAAGCGGGGGGCGTCCGATTTCCTGCCCAAGCCGTTCTCGCTGGACCACCTGAACGCCGTGCTGGAGAAGGCGCTTGAGGTGCGCCGGCTGCGCGCCGAAAACCTCCGGCTGAGAGAAGAGTTAGGCCAAAGATACCGGTTCGACAACATCGTCGGCTCCGGCCCGAAGATGCAGGAGATCCTCGCCGCCGTCGAAAGGGTAGCACCCACCAGAACCACGGTGCTGCTCTGCGGCGAGAGCGGCGTGGGTAAGGATCTCATCGCGCGCGCCATTCATCACCACTCGACGCGCGCCACGCAGCCGTTCGTCAAGATCAACTGCACCGCGATTCCAGAAAATTTGATGGAAAGCGAGTTGTTCGGCTTCGAGCGGGGCGCGTTCACAGGCGCGGTGACCGCCAAGCCCGGCAAATTCGAGCAGGCCGACGGAGGGACCGTGTTTCTGGACGAGATCGGCGACGTGCCGCCCGCCGTTCAGGTGAAGCTGCTGCGGGTGCTGCAGGAGCGGGAACTGGAGCGGCTGGGCTCGAATAAAACGCGGAAGATCGACGTTCGAGTTATCGCCGCAACCAACGTCGACTTGCGCCGCGCGCTCGAAGAAGGGAACTTCAGAGAGGACCTGTACTACAGGCTCAACGTCTTCCCCATGACCATCCCTCCGCTGCGGGAACGCCGCGAAGACGTTCCGGCGCTGGCGGAGAGGTTTTTCTCCCGCTTCATGCGGGATGCGGGTCTCGAGGTTCCCGGCATCAGCCCGGCGGCGATGGAGAAGCTCACCTCCTATCACTGGCCCGGCAATGTTCGTGAGCTCGAGAACGCCATCGAGCGCAGCTTGATCTATGTGCGGGGAGAGACGATCCAGCCTGAAGACATCCGTCTCGATTTCGCCCCGCAAAGAAGCGCCGCCCTCAACGGCAACGGATCCGGCGGCGGATTCCTCCCGGAGGGCGTCACGCTGGAGGAGCATGAACGGCAGTTGATCCGCGAGGCGTTAAGGCGCGCCGGGGGCAACAAGAGCCAGGCTGCAAGGCTGCTTGGCCTGACCCGCAACGCGCTCCGCTACCGGCTGGCCCAGATGGGGCTCGAGTAGGATCTCAGCGGCGCGGCCGGTCGAGCCGCGTTTTCAGCAGGGTCGCCGCCAGAATGACGAGCCCTCCGGCGACAGCCCACCTTGAAGGCGCTTCACCCAGAGCCAGCCAGGTCACCACCGGGTTCATGACAGGCTCGGCGAGTAGCAGGGTGGCCGACTCGAAAGCGGGAACGCGCTCCATCCCGCGCGTCAGTAAAAAGTACGCCAACCCAATCTGGCAGGAACCGAGGTAAAGGAGCAGCGGCACGTCCGTGGTTCGCCAACCGGCCAGCGGGAAGGCCATTGGAGCGCAAGCCAGGAATGCGATCATGTTGCCGGCAAGAACGACTCCCATCGAGCCTCCTCCCTGCACGGAACCGCGCCGGAGCGCCACAAGCGTCAGGGCGTAGGTGAATCCGGAGGCCAACGCGAGGAGGTTGCCGGAGCGTTCATCCGGCGCGGTCGCCGCGCCAGCGCTTTCGCCGCGGAACAGCAGCAGCATCCCGGCCAGCAGCGCGAGCGCGTAGACGATCTCTTTTCGTCCGATGCGCTCGTGCAGGAGCGCCGGAGCCAGCAGCAACATGAACGCCGGCGCGGTGGATTGCAGGTAGATGGCGTTCGCCGATGTCGTCAGCTTGTTCGCCAGGACGAACAAGACCAGCGTCGCGGCGTAGGCGCAGCCTGCCGGGATGACGCCAGGCGAAAGCGACCGGCGGGCCCGCGGCAGGACTACGCCCAGCACGACGGCCGCGACAAGGCTGCGTAGCGAGGCCACCTGCCAGCCGGAGAGCGAGAGCCCCTTGATGGCCGCCCCTCCGGTGGCGAACAGCAGCGCGGCGGCGACCACCATCGTCCGGCTCCGCCAGATCCCGCGTTCGTCGGGCTGCTGCTCGTTCATCGGCTTGAGACCGCATTCTACGACAAGCTGGTACGATTCCAGGAGAGCCGCAAACAATCAGGCTCGTCCCTCCGGAGACAGAATTGTTCGATCTCAAGGAACACCCTCACAAGCGATACAACCCCCTGACCAACGAATGGGTCCTGGTTTCGCCGCACCGCACGAAAAGGCCCTGGCAGGGCCAGGTCGAGAAACTTCCGCCCGAGAGCCGGCCTGCCTACGATCCGAACTGCTACCTTTGCCCGGGCAATCCGCGGGCCGGGGGCCATCTGAACCCGAAATACACCGGAACATTTGTGTTCACGAATGATTTCTCCGCGCTGCTTGAAGAAACGCCCGCGGGCGCGTATGAGGAGGGCGGACTGCTGAGGGCCGAGTCGGAATCCGGCGTCTGCAAGGTGGTCTGCTTCTCGCCGTTCCATCATCTGACGGTGGCGGAGATGGAGGCCCCGGCGTTGCGCGAGGTTGTCGACACCTGGGCCGCTGAGTATATCCAATTGATGAACCGGCCGGACATCGCGTACGTGGAGATTTTCGAGAATCGCGGCGAGATGATGGGCTGCAGCAACCCGCACCCGCATTGTCAGATCTGGGCGAGTTCGACTCTCCCCAACGAAATTCTGAAAGAGGACGCGGCGCAGCGGGAATGGCATCGCCGGACCGGCCGCACTCTGTTGAGCGATTACCTCGCCATCGAACTGAAAGAGCGGTCGCGGACCGTCTACGAGAACGAGTCCTTCGTGGCCGTGGTTCCATTCTGGGCGGTGTGGCCCTTCGAAGTGATGGTCGTCAGCCGGCGCGCCGTCGCGGGCATGGACGAGTTCACGGAAGCCGAGCGGAACGGCCTCGCCGATGCGCTCAAGCAGGTGGCCACGCGCTACGACAACCTCTTCGAGATCCCGTTCCCTTACACCATGGGGTTCCATCAGCGGCCGCGCGGGGACAATCCTCATTGGCACTTCCACGCTCATTACTACCCGCCGCTGCTGCGTTCGGCCACGGTGCGGAAGTTCATGGTGGGGTACGAGATGCTGGCCACGCCTCAACGCGACATCACCGCGGAGTCCGCGGCGGAGCGGCTGCGGTCGCTCGCTTCCGTTCATTACCGGAACCGCGCTTAGGCTACTCGTTCAGCGGCAACGGGAGGAAGTCCCAGTCGAGGATCATCTTCTCCTGCATGGCGACCGTCAGTTCCCGCTGGACAGCCGCATGCTCGGGCCGGCCGGCGAGGTTGGTCATCTCGACGGGGTCCGCCGCCAGGTCGTAGAGTTCCATCACCGGCCGCGCGCCGAAGTACGCGCGGTCCATCGCGGCGGGCAGCCGCCCCCAGAAATGCTCCTCGCCCATCTGAATCCAGCTTTGCTCCACGTAGCTGTCGACGGGCGAGTACTTCATGTGCGGCGTGCAGTTGTAGATCAGCTTGAATCGATCGTTGCGAACCGCGCGCGAGAGGTCGAACGTATGCGTCGTCGTCCCTTCCTTGAACGGGCGGCCGCCATGCGTCAGCCGGGCGGCGAAGATCCGGTCCCGGGTCTTATCGCGCGAGCCTTCCAGCAACGGGCGGAAACTCACGCCGCTCATGGACTCGGGCACAGGCAGCCCCGCGGCTTCGAGGAATGTCGGCGTCAGATCCTCGCCCGAGAGCAGAGCGCTGGAAGATCGCCCCGGCTTGATCACGCCCGGCCAGCGCGCAATGCAGGGCACGTTGAGCCCCGGATCGTAAAGCGACCCCTTTCCGTGCGGAAAGGGGAAGCCGTTGTCTCCCATGAAAACAACCAGTGTGTTGTCCGCCTCTCCCGTCCGGTTCAGGATGTCGAGAACAGTCTGGAGCTCGGAGTCCATCCGGCCGATCTCGTCGTAGTAGCGGCCAAGATCATCGCGGACGCCTGGCAGGTCGGGCAGAAACTTCGGCACGCGAAGCGTCTTGCGGTCGTGAGGCGGCTGCAGCGCGTCCCTGTCCCACGGGGCGTGCGGATCTTCGAAGTTCACCCAGAGGAAGAATGGCTTCCCCGCGGGCCTCTTCGAGAGGAACTGCTCCACCAGCGGCCCTGTCTGCTCGCGCCGGCGGTCCACATTGAGAAAGTCGAAGCGGTTCCGCATCGTTGCGAGACCGTGCTTCTGGTAGATGGGGCCGCTCACCGGACCGTTCGGCGAGCCGTCAAGGTGGTGGTTCCTCCGGCAGACTCCGGTGTAGTAACCGGCCTTGCGAAGGTAATCCGGCAACGCGGGGACGTTGGCCGGGAGCGGAGCGCTGAATCTGCCCATTCGGGCGGCCACCGGCGAAACGCCCGTCATCAGCGAGACGCGCGAGGGCACGCACTGAGGCGCGGAAGTGAACATGCGGTCAAAGCGAATTCCCTCGGAGGCGAAGCGATCGATGTTCGGCGTGCGGATCGTCGCGTTGCCATAGCAGCCGGTGAATTCGGCCGTGTGGTCGTCGGACAGAAGAAAGAGCAGGTTCGGTTTCCGTTGAGTCTGCGACCGCAGGACGGCGGGCGCAACGGTTGCGCTAAGCTGACGGCGGGTGATCTTTCCGATTGGCTGCGACATGGGCGGATTCTATCTCAATACGGAACAGCGGCTGGCGGTGGAGACGATCGACCGGCCGGTGCTGGTCATGGCGCCGGTGGGAACCGGCAAGACACATGTGCTGACCGAGCGGACGGCGCGCCTCCTCGACAGCGGGATGTCACCGGAGCGCCTGCTCTGTCTTTCCTTCACCAACAAAGCGGCGAGGGAGATTCGGGACCGGCTGGTGGCCAGGTTCGGCCGCGCGGCGCAAGCGATCACGGCGAAGACCTTCCACGCGCTCTGCGCTCAGATCGTGCGCGCCGAGTCCGGCGCGCTGGGCGTCGACGGCGACTTCCTGATCTATGACGAAGAGGATTGCGCGGAAGTGTTCGCGCGCATTTCGGAGCGGCACGGCGTCAGCGTCGCGCGCGATGACGGGGAGCGCTGGCGATTCCTGCTGGTTCGCGCGGCCGCGGCGGCTCGTTTGTCCAAGTACGATGACGAGACCCCACGCGGGCCAAAGCAGATTTTCGAACAGGCGCTCCTCACGTCGAACCTCGGACGGCCCGATCTCGCCCAAAGAATCCACTTCAGAGAGTGGCTTGAAGAGTATCTCCACGAACTGCGCGAGAACCATGCGCTCGATTTCACGGATCTCGTCCGTTCGGTCCTCGATCTCATCGAGAGACATCCCGGCGGCTTCGCGCGATGGGCCGCGAAGTATGCAAACATCCAGGTCGACGAAGTTCAGGACACGAGCCGCTCCGAGTACCGGATCCTCGCCGCGCTGGCGCGCGCTCACGGCCAACTCTCCTTCTTCGGCGATATCGACCAGGCGATCTACGAGTGGCGCGGCTCGGCGCCGTTCGAAATCGTCGGGGACTACCGGCAGCAGTTCGCGCCGGTCGAGATCAGGCTGAAGCGGAACTACCGCTCAACCCGATCGATCCTGTCGGCCTGCTATCGCGTCATCCGGGCCGCCTCCGCCGCCGTGACAAATGAACTGGTCGCCGAAACGCCGGAGGAAGGCGATCCGGTTGATCTGCGCGAGATCGCCACGCCGCGGGAGGAGGCGCGCTGGATCGCGCGGACCATCAGGCGTCTCCACGAGGAAGAGGGCGTGAAGTACGGCGATTGCGCCGTACTGGCCCGCACAAATTTCACCGCCCGCGACCTGTCGCGTGTCTTCGACGACGCGAGACTGCCTCACGTCCGCGTCGACCAGTTCAAGTTCTTCCAGCGCGCGGAAGTGAAAAACGCCGTCGCGCATCTGCGCTTGCTGCTCAATCCCAATGACGGCATGGCGGCGAGGCGTTTCCTCGATACACCCCCCAAGGGGATCGGAGAAGCGACGCTGGCCAGACTCAACCAGGCGCCGCGCAAGGCGGGCCTGCGAGTCTGCGATCTGTTGCTCGCCTCGACGTTCGAGGACGGCGAGCCGTACTCGCGGCTGCTCGACGCCCTCGACGCTGCGTCGGTGGTCGTCTTCGATACGGAAACGACAGGAACGGACACGAGCCGGGATGAGATTGTGGAGATCGCAGCCGCGAGATGCGGCTGGGACGGCGTCCGCGATGAGTTTCACGCTCTGATCGCGCCGGAGCGCACAGTCGGCGAATCGGAAGCGGTCCATGGCTACTCCGACGAATTCCTGGCCGCGAAAGGAAGGCCTGCCGGCGAAGTCTTGGGCGAGTTCCTCGCCTTCTGCGGCGGCTCGGTCCTGGCGGGACACAACCTGATCGCGTTCGACATTCCGATTCTGGCGGCGCGCCTCGCCGCCCACGGCCTTCGGCTCGCCCGCGGCCTCCGCTGCTACGACACGCTGGACATCTGCCGCCGTCTCGTCCAACTGCCGGGCTACCGGCTTGGCGATCTGGCCGCGCACTTCCATCTGGCGTCCAGGCCGACCCATCAGGCTGCCGATGACGTGAGGACGACCGTCGCCCTCCTGCTGGTTCTGGCTGCCCAGTTACGCGAAACCGCCCTCGAACGCGTGGAGGCCGTCCGAACGCTCGGAGCGAAATTCCAGCCTCACGCCGAGCGGATCGGCGCGTGGCGGGAGGCCTCTTTCCATCAACGTCCCGGAGATCTTTTCAACATGATCCTCTCGGAGTCCGGGCTGCGGGAGCATTACGCCGCGGCCCCTGAGGGCCTGCGCCGCGTCGCCCACCTGGAGGAGCTGTGCGGCATTTTCGAGAAGCTCGATTCAGCGGACGCAGACCCGCGGCAGACGCTGCTTGACGGCCTGAATCTTGCGTCTCTTGGGACTGACATGGACCGCTTCCGCGACGGCGCGGATCTGGCGCCCGTTCTGACCGTCCATCAGGCGAAGGGACTCGAGTTCGACACGGTCTTCGTGGCCAACGCGACCGACAACGAGTTTCCCAGTTGGCGCAGCCAGCGGGAGGGCCGCACCGCCGAGGAGCACAGGCTCTTCTATGTAGCCATCAGCCGCGCGCGCCGCCGTCTCTACATCACCTGGCCCAAGGTGAACGACCGCGGCCGGCCCACTGCGCCGAGCCGGTATCTACGCCTCCTGGAGTGAGCGCCGGGCCGCCCCGCTCCCGCTTGTGATACCCGTGCGGGCTCCGTATCCTCTCTTCATGAGCCTCTTCGCGCGTCTGGTGTCACGCTACCGGTTCTCGCTCCTCACTCTGCTCGCCCTCATCGGCCTTGCCGCGGCGCCCTTCTTGAATCCCTCTCTCGCCACCGGCCTGTTCGATCTTCGCTCCCGCGATATCTTTTTCACCTCCGCTCTGGCCATTCTCGTCTCATGGTCATGCGCCATCACGATGCGGCTCGTTCAACTTTATGGCCGCCTTCGCCTCGATGGGGCGGAGAAGCCCTCCATCAAGCCGTTGACCTGGCCCCGCCTCTTCCTCGCGCTCCTGCCCGCGTCGCTGGTCATCTGGCAGGTCGTCTACATCTCCGCCACCCAGTCCGCGATGCCCGTCGGCTGGGCGCTCTTCGCTGCCGGAGGCGGGGCTGGCTTCGCCCTCCTCATCGTCTATGTCGCGCTTCTCCTCTACGCCCTCCTCGTCCCTCCCGCTTTCGCGCTGACCTTCCCCGACGTTCTCATCCCCTCCTCCAGCATCATGCCCTGGGTCAACCGCCTCGCCACCCACGCCGTTCCCGGCCCCTTCCGCACCTGCAGCAACCGCATCGGACGCTACGTCGCGAAGTTCCCCGGCTATGCCGACGAGGAAGGCTGCCTTTATCCCGGGCATCTCCTCGCCATGACCCTCACCCTGACGCTGCTGCTTCTCAGCGCCTACTTCGGTTGGGGGATTCTCCGCTTCGACCGGCCCGATTACCCCTCCGCTCTCTTCTCCATCCTCTTCCTCCTCCTGTTCCTCGTCTGGTTCTTCAACGGTCTCTCGTTTTTCTTCGACTTCTGGCGCGTCCCCATCCTCACCTGCTTCGTCATCGGGGGCCTCTCCCTCTGGC
>CAYWST010000013.1:0-31658 GCA_964461075.1 uncultured Solibacteraceae bacterium
CCCCCCCCCCCCCCCCCCCCGCCGAGCGGCGCATTCGATCTCTGGAGACCGCTCTGGAGACCCGGAAAGAGAATCCCCAGCTCTGGATTGAATTGGCGATGGCGCACACCAGGCGCGCCCGGGAGACCGCCGATCCGGCTTGCTACGAAAAGGCGCACAAGGCGATTGATCGCGCGCTCCAGTTGTCTCCCGGGAACTTCGAAGCCGGGAAGGCGCGTGTGTGGACCCTGTTGGGGCAGCACGAGTTCGCCCGCGCGCGCGAGCTTGCCCGTGCATTGAACAAACGCGCTCCGGACGACCTGCAAGTCTACGGCTTCCTCGTCGATGCGAATGTCGAACTGGGCGACTACGCGGAGGCTGAGAAGAACGCACAGTGGATGTTGAATCTCAGGCCCGGCGCGGTCGCTTCACTCACGAGAGCGGCCTACTTGCGAGAATTGTTCGGCGACGAGGAAGGCTCGCTCATGCTGTTGGCCGAAGCCTACCGGCTCACGCCTGCGGCTGAATCGGAGGAGCGCGCGTGGCTGTTGGTCCACTCCGCGCGCCTGCTGCGGCAGACCGGCAGGCTTGAAGGCGCCGATCGAATGCTGGAGGAGGCGCTTCGGCTGCACCCCGAGTATCACTATGCTCTTGCCGAGCTGGCCGAGCTGCGGCGGGCCCAGGGACGCAAGGATGAAATGGTGGCTCTCTACCGCAGGCGTCTTGCCGCCGCGCCTCACCCCGAGAACCGCTACGATCTCGCCACGGCGCTTTGGGAAACCGGAAGCTTCGAAGAAGCCCGCGCCGAGTTCGAGCAGTTCGAGGCCGCCGCGCGCGCGGAGATGAAATCGGAAGACAACGCCAACCGCGAATTGATCGCCTATCTCGCCGGTGTGGGAGGTAAGCCGGCCGAGGCGCTGTCGCTCGCCGAATCGGAGATGAAACGCAAGCACGATGTCTACACCATGGGCGCTTATGTTCGCGCTCTTCGAGCTTCCGGCCGCATCGCCGAGTCCCGCCAGGTCTTCGACCGCATCCGGTCGGTGGGCGTCAAGGATCCCAAGCTCATGGAGCTTGCGGACGAACGGAAAGAGTCCGAGGCGCGCTGATCAGAACAGCCGCTCCTGCCGCCGTAACGTGCCGAAACTCCCGATGTTGGCGATCACCAGCGCGAACCGGTACTGGTTCTCGTTCCTTGTGCCGAATGCAAAACGGCGGTACTGGCCGGAAAACGCGCAGCAGGCCGTGTTGTAAGTGATCTGCGTGTTGGCGAACTGCATTGTCGCCGTCGCGTAGTCGTAAATCGCGAGGAAGCCGGCGTTCCAGCCGCGCTTGTTCTCCTGGCCGACCCCGAGCATCGCCCGAAGCTGGTTCGAGGGTGGCGACAGCACCGTGCCCGGCTGCGCCACCCCGCCCTGGCAAGGATTCAGAGACGGATCCACGGCCTCATTGAGCGCCACGCAGGAGACCTTGTTGTGGCCGATGGAGACCAGGTAGTTGGTAAAGCGCGCATCCGCGGTGAGCGACGAGTTCACAAACTTGCCCCGTTTCTGGTCATAGTCCGCCCGCCACTCGATCCCGAAGGCGGGCCGCGGCGTCAACCGGAGCATCGAAACGATGGGCGAATCGCGGCGTGGCGCTTCAAGGAAGGTGTACCCGGTGAGGTCTGCGGTGCTGGTGATCACGTTTCTGCGCCCGGCCACCACCGCCCCGCCGAACGTGGGATCGAAGAAGCGCTTCTGGCGCACGTCCAGCGTCATCCAGTCCCAGACCTCGCCCGTGCGCGCCTTCGTCCAGAGGCGGTTGGCGACCGAGTACTCGACTTCGTTGGTGTTCGACAAAATCTCCATGTCGTCGAACCGGATGATGTTCTGGAAATGATCCACCCCGCTGACATAGCGGTAGGTGATGCGCGGTTCGATGGTGTGCTTGGCTTGCCGGCCGCCGGCCCACCGGGGCGGCGTGAAGACTTTTTCGAGCGCCGGCAGGATGAGGTCTGACGAAAAACTGTAGCTCACTCGCGTCGTATTCGTCCCGACGACATTGCCATCTTCCAGGCTTGACCCGTAATAAGTTCCTCGCGCCGAGAGCGAGGGGATGAGGTGGAATTCCTTCCAGCGGAGCGCGGTCATGACGCGCGGCTCGCCGTCGAGGCGCTCGACGAACTTGCGCGTCTGAAACTCCGGCTGAGTGCGCCGCACCAGGCCCATCGAGGTGTTCCAACTCGTCCAGACCGGCAGCGGCCCGCGCACCAGTTCGCGATCCCGGCTGACGAACTCAATCTGCGGCAGCTTCCGGATACTGATCAGGTCGCCCGGCTGGTCGCTCTGAAAGTTGTCCTGCTGCGAGAAGACCGCGTTGAAATGATAGGAAGACCAGTCCTTCGAGAGATAGGCGATGCTGTTGACCTCCGAAAACACCGCCTCATTGAAGCTCTCCGTGAACGATTGCCGGAACCGGAAGTTGCTCAGGTAATTCACGAGCCCTCTCGCGTAAAAGCCGCCGCGCAAGTCGGCTCTGCCTGCGGCCGTCAGCATCCAGCCGCCTTCCTTACGGCGCGTTCCGTCCTCGAGCAGTAAGCCCTTGTCGTCCACGCCGTAGATGTAGGTGCTGAACTCCGTGTTATGCGTGGGTTTGCCTCGAACGTCCACCGTGTGCGCGAAGCCGCGCTGCGTGAAGTATTGGGGACGGTACATGACGTCGTAGCTGCGGTTGATCGCCCAGAAGTAGCCTGCGCCGAACATGAAGCCCCGGCGGCTGGAGGTGCCGAAGTTCGGCGTCAGGAAGCCGCTGCGGCGGTCCTCCTCCTTCAGGGACTTATAAAAGGCCGGCGCGTAAAGCACCGGCACGCCTTTCATCCGGAAGAAGCTCTTGTAGGCGATCGCCCTGTTGCCCGGCATGATGTCGAACTTCGGCCCGGTGAGCGTCCACCACGGGTTCTTGGGATCGCAGTTGGTGATCGAGCCCTTGTACAGGATGTAGCGGTCTTTGAGCTTTTCGGCCCAATCCCCCTGAAAGACGAACGGGTTGCTCGTTCTCAGGATGCCCGGACGGTAGTCGATCTTTCCGTAGGCTGTTCCGGTCACCGAATAGAACGACCCCGTTCCCTGCTTCAGGTCATAGTCCACACGGGCGGCTTGCAGCTCCTCACCCGACATGAAGTTGACGAACTTGACTCGCCCGCGGGCTTCGGCGAAACCGGATCCTTCGTCGTAGTCGATTTCCTCCGCGGTCAGCAGAATGTCCGGCGTCTCGACTTCGGCGTTTCCGCGAAGCCGGTATCTCCGCCCCTCCACTTCCTGGCGGTCGCCCTTCACGAGGATCATGCCGCTGGGAACCGGGTTTTCGCGAACGATCTTCGGAGCCTGAGCCGGGACTTGAGCGGCCAAACCCGAGCCCAGCCATGCAACGAGAGAGAGAATCCGCACGCCCCACTCGAAAAGTTCGTGACAAATCCTAGTGATTATGTTACTTACTGTATGAGAGTACCGCCAGGCGGACGCCTTGGATCGCCTGCGGCGCGGGAACGGTGAGTTCAAAGCTCAACCCTAGCATGGTTCCGCGAGAGGCTGCAAGACAAACGACAGCCGCCGTGAGAACCGCCGGAACAGCCGGCAGCGCGGCGCCGGGGAGCGTGGGGAGCGATGAAACGTCGCCGCTCGCTTCGGGCCAATCCGGCCTGAAGAGCAGAATCGAACGGCCCCTGGACGCTTTCAGGCTTCCACTGGGGCGGAGGATGCCTTGCGTTGCAGATACTGTGGATCCGAAACCAGAGATGACGCCATCCGCTGCGCAAAATGCATGCGCCGGCTGACTGGCCAAAACGAACTTTTCCCTCCCGTCGTCGAAACCGCGGTCGCGCACGACCTCGATTGGACTTCGGAATCACCCGCTCACTCAGGCCGCAGAGGCCCTCGCCTCGCCGCTGTGAACCCGGCGCCGGCGAGGAAACTCACGCCAACTCAGCCCGCCCTTTTCCCTTTCCGTGACGACCAGAAGGTCGTTCGGCTCAGCAATCCGGGGCTTTCCCCAAAGCCGCGCGGCAGCGAGCCCTCCAGGTCCTCCCGGCGGCGGGTCGTGGTGGAGGGACAGTCGGCGTTTGATTTCGACGCCCCGCCCGCGCCCAACGTCCTCGCCCACGCCAGCGACAAGAATACCCATCTCGCAGTCGCGCCGATCACGCTGCGCGCCATGTCGGCGATGTTTGATGTCGGCCTGGCTGGCGGCCTGACCGGCCTCTTTCTCACCACCGTGCGGCTGACCCTCGGCCATCTGCCAACGGGCGCGGCCGCTTCGTTCGGTTACGCCGGCGGAGCGGTCCTGCTGTTCTGCCTCTACAAGCTCATCTTCTGCCTGTATGGGCGGCCTACCTTCGGTCCGCAGGGCGCCCGGCTGCGCCTTGTCTCCTTCAATGGAACCGAACCCAGGCGTTCCCAGGTGCTGATCCGTTTCGTAGCCGGCTGCGTCAGCGTCCTCAGCGCTGGGATGGGCCTGCTCTGGTGTCTTGCCGATCAGGACAAGCTGAGCTGGCACGATCACATTTCTCAGACATTCCTCACCGCCGACAGCGACGACGGATCCAGCCCCGCTTCAGGCCGGCTCGATAATGGCCGACATTGATCCCTTGCACTTCGGCATTCGCCAGTCGGCGCCGTAGGCGTGGATCTGGTCCCGCGCGTACTCCGCGGCCGGCTTGTCGCAGGTCATCACGATCGTGCGGCCGGTCGAGTCTACTTCCACTGCGTGCCGGTACGCCTCCTCCACCGTCTTGAAGAAAAGCTTCACCAGCATCTCAACGACGTAGTCGTATGTGTGGTCGTCGTCGTCGAGCAAAACGACGTTCCAGAGAGGAGTCAGACGCTCCTGCTCGCCGGTCTCTTGTGTGGGCGTCGGGGAGACGGAGGACATATTCCGTTGATCTGCAGAGACTTTAGTGTCTCACGGATGCCGGCATTCACGCACTCTCAGTCAAGCCGCTTCCGGAACCGCACCGCGCTCGAGCCCAGCACCACGACGCCGAATACGGCCAGGCACAGCATCTGCGGCCACAGGATCTCCGCGCCGATTCCTTTCAGGAAGACGCCGCGGACGATTTCCATGAAGTAACGCATCGGGTTCAGGTACGTCAGCCACTGAACGGCCTCCGGCATGTTCCGGATGGGGAATGCAAAGCCCGAGAGCATGAACGCCGGCTGGAAAAAGAAGAACGTCGACATCATCGCCTGCTGCTGCGTGTCGCAGATGGTGGAGATGAACAGACCCGCGCCCAGCGTGGTGAGCAGGAACAGGAGCGCGCAAAGGATCAGCAGCAGGAAACTTCCCCGCAGCGGCACGTGGAAGACCGCCAGCGCGATCCCCGTGATCAGCGCCATGTCGATGAATCCGAGAACGCCGAACGGGATCGTCTTGCCCAGGATCAGCTCCAGCGGGCGGATGGGCGTTACCATGATCTGCTCCATCGTGCCGATCTCCTTTTCACGGACCACCGAGAGCGCCGTGAGCATCAGCGTCACCAGCATGATGATGTTCACGAGCACGCCGGGCACGAAGTAGTTCCTGCTTTTCAGATCCGAGTTGAACCAGATCCGCGTCTCCGGCCCGGCCGACGGAATCCGCAGCAGAACAGGCCCCGCCTGCGTGCGGCCTACGAGCTTTTCACGCTGCCGCTTCTCAAGCAACGTACGGTTCAGTGACGCGACGATCGAGCCGGCGTAGTTGCCGATGATCGAAGCCGTGTTCGAGTCGGTTCCATCCAGTAGGATTTGAACCTCCGCTGTGCCGCCAGAACGGATTTCCCGCTCGTAACCGGCCCTCACGCGGATCACCGCCTGCGCGTCCCCCCGGTCGAGGATGGCCGACGCCTCCGCTTCGCTCCGCGCCTCCGCCACCACTGAGAAGGTCGGGCCCGACGTGAACCGCTCGAGCAACTCGCGGGATTCTGTCGAGCGGTCCTGGTCCATCCACGCGATCTTGACGTGCTCGACGTCGAGATTCACCGCGTAGCCGAAGATCAGCATCTGCATGATCGGCGGCACGAACACGAGCGTGCGCCTGCGCGGATCGCGCAGCGTCTGCTTCAGTTCCTTGCGAATGATTTCGAACACTCTTTCGCGCATTGTGCTTGCCTCAGGCGATCTTCGCTCTCATCTTCCGCACGGCCACGGCAAAGACGATCGCCGCGTAAGCGGTCAGAAACAGGAACTGCGGCCACAGCGTCTCAAACCCCGTCCCTTTTAGAAAGACGCCTTTGAGGATGGCGACAAAATACCGCGCCGGAACGATCCGCGTAAATTGCTGGATGATCCATGGCATGTTGTCGATCGAATAGACGAATCCGGAGAGCAGGAACGCCGGCAGAAAGCTGGAAAGCAGGCTCGCCTGAAACGAGAGAAGTTGAGACCGCGTGACCGTCGAGATCAGAATGCCCCAGCACAACGCGCCGAACAGGAACAGACCGGCGCCGGCCGCGAGCACGATCGGACTCCCCCGCAGCGGCACCTTGAACAATCCGATGCCGATCACCAGCGCGATGATCGTGTCGGCGACGCCCAGGACAAAATACGCCCCAAGCTTGCCGAGCAGCAGCTCCATCGGGCGGATCGGCGTCGACAGAAGCTGCTCCATCGTCCCGTTCTCCCACTCCCGCGCGATCGTCAGCGACGTCAACAGCGCCGCGATGATCATCAGGATCACCGCAATGAGCCCCGGGATGATGAAGTTGCGGCTCTTCATCTCGCTGTTGTAGACCACCCGGACGCGCGCCTCGATCGGAGTCTTCAGTTCTCCAATCCCAAGCCGTTTGAGTTCTCGGGCTCTGAGATCGCTTGAGTACGCCTGCACCAGCGCCTGCGCATAGCCCGATGCGATCGACGCCGTGTTCGAATCCGAGCCGTCCAGCACCAGCTGCAACACGGCTGGCCGCCTGGATGCGATCGTCGCGCCGAAGTCGCGTGGTATCACCACGGCGAGCAGCGCGCGGTCCGCGTCCAGCAGCCTGTCGATCTCCCTTGGCGATTGCGCCGCATGAGTGATAGTGAAATACCGCGAACCCTTGAACCGCTCGATCAGCTCGCGGCTTGCGGGCGTGCGGTCCCGGTCGTCGATCACCGCCGGGATCCGGTCCAGGTCAAGCGAAAGCGCGTAACCGAACAGCACCAGCAAAAGGATCGGAATGGCCAGCGCCATACCCAGGCTCAGCCAGTCGCGGACGATATGGAGACCTTCTTTATGAAAGACAGCCAGCAGGCGGCGCAGACTCATCGCAAACGAGCCTCCTCGCGCTCGATCGAGCTGATGAAGACGTGATCCATGTCCCCGCCTCCATGCGACGCGCGAAGCTCCGCGGGCGCGCCGAGCGCGATCATCCTGCCTCGATAGAGCAGCGCGACGCGGTTGCAATACTCCGCCTCGTCCATGTAGTGCGTCGAGACGAAGACCGTCGTGCCCTCCCGGGCCATCTCGTAGATGAGATCCCAGAACTGCCTGCGAGCCACGGGGTCGACGCCGCTGGTGGGTTCGTCGAGAAAAACGATCGGCGGCTTGTGCAGAATCGCGCAGCCGAGCGCCAGCCGCTGCTTGTACCCGCCCGCCAGGAGGCTGGTCATCCGGCCGCGCTCGTTCTCGATGCCCGCCATTTCCAGCGCGTATGCCTTCCGCTCATCCCGCAACTCCCGCGGCACGCCGTAGACGCCCGAGAAGAAATCGATGTTCTCCTCGACGGTGAGATCGTCGTAGAGCGAGAACTTCTGCGACATGTAGCCGATGCTGGACTTCACGCGCTCGGGCTCCCGCGCCACGTCGAAGCCGTTCACTATCGCCACTCCGGACGTGGGCGACAGAAGCCCGCACAGAATCCGGATCGTTGTCGACTTGCCCGCCCCGTTGGGCCCAAGAAAGCCGAAGATCTCGCCGCGCGGGATTTCGAGGTTCACATCGTCCACCGCCGTGAACGCGCCGAAGCGCTTGGTCAGGTTGCGCGTCAGGACGCTGCGCTCAAGCGGCATGCGATGCGGCCCCCTTTTGCGCGGCGCGGATCTCGGCGATGAACACATCCTCAAGCGACGGCTCCAGCGGCGTCAGCTCGACGCCGGCGGCCTGTTCCACCTCGCGCCGCGCTTCCGCCGATTCCAGGAACACGTGCAGCGCCGCGCCAGCAGGCTCCGCCGCGACGACTCCCCCTGTCCCGTTCAACCGCGCCCGCTTTTCGCGATCCATCCGGCCCGCGCTAAACGCCCGGCGCGCCAGGCCTGCCTTCAACCGCGCCGGCGAATCGCACCGCAGAATCCGTCCATGGTCCATCAACGCCACGCGCCCGCAGCGCTCCGCTTCATCCAGATACGCTGTGGAGACGAAGACGGTCATGCCCTCGGCGGCGAGTTGCGTCAAAATCACCCAGAAGTCGCGCCGCGACAGCGGATCGACGCCGTTGGTCGGCTCATCCAGCAGCAGCACCCGCGGCTTGTGCAGCAGCGTGCAGGCGAGCGCCAGCTTCTGCTTCATCCCGCCTGAGAGCTTCGCCGCCGCCCGATCCCTGAACGGGGTCATGCGCACCATCTCGAGCAGCTTCGTGGCCAGTTCATCCCGCTGCGCTTCCTCCACGCCGAACAGGTCGGCGTAAAAGCGCAGATTCTCGTCCACCGAGAGATCGCCATAGAGTCCAAACCGCTGGGCCATGTAGCCGATCGTGTCCTTGACCTCGTCGGGATGCTTGGTCACGTCGAGGCCGCTTACTTCGATTACGCCGCCGCCCGGATCCAGCAGCCCGGCGATCATTCGCAGCGTCGTCGTCTTCCCCGCGCCGTCCGGACCCACCAGCCCGAAGATCTCACCTTGCGGGATCTCGAGCGAAAGGCGGTCCACCGCCCGCAGAGATCCGAATTGCCGGCTGACTTCCCGAAGACTGATCATCTCCGCCGCCTCACTGCAGGTCCAGCCGCACGTCGACCGGCATGTTGGACTTCAATTCGCGGTTCGGGTTTTCGACCTCCACCTTGATCCGGTACACAAGCTTCACGCGCTCTTCCTGCGTCTGAATCTGCTTTGGCGTGAATTCGGCCTCCGAACTGATGAAGGCAACTTTGCCTTTGTACGTCTTCCCTGGATAGGAATCCGTCGTGACCTCCGCCCGTTGGCCCAGCTTGACGCGGCCGAGATCGCGCTCGTTGACGTAACAGCGCACCGTCGGATGGTCGATGTCGCCAAGAGTCAACACACTGGAGCCGGCCGGGAGCACTTCTCCCGGCTCCGCGTTCCTGGCCAGGACCACCCCATCGACCGGAGACGTGAGCGCGCGGTCGGAAAGCTGCACCGTCAGCAGCCTGACGCCCGCTCGTGAGCGCGCGATCTCCGCCTGCCGGAGCTGAATCTCCTGCCGCCGGCGCTCGAGATCAATCCGGTTGGTCTCGGCCAGCTTCACCGCCGCCTTCGCGCGTTGAACCTGCGCCCGCGCCTGTTCAATGGTCTCGCGGCGCGGACCCTCTTTGACGAGTGCATAGGTCTCTTCGGCGCGCTTCATCGCCGCCGCGGCGGCCTGCGCCCGCGTGCGGAAGCTCTCATATTGCGCCGTGGATATGTCCTCGGCCTTGATGAGCCGCTGCGCCCGCGTCCAGTCGCGCTGCGCCAGATCGTTCTCGGCGCGCGCCTGATCGAGCGCTGCGCGCGCGTTCTCGATCTCCTGCGGGCGGCTTCCGGTCTCCAGTTCCTTGAGCCGCGACTCCGCCGCCGCCAGATCGGCGCGCTTCAGCTCGAGATCGCCCGCGATGGTCTCCGATTGCCAGTTGATCGAAGTATGAAGCTGCGTGAGCGCGCTCTGTGCCGCCTGCACGCCCGCGTTCTCACGATCCTGCTGCGCCTCCAACTCGGCTGAGTCCATGCGCGCCACCTTCTGTCCCGCTGTCACCGGATCGCCCTCGTCTACCGCCAGCTCCACCAGCCGGCCCGGCTGTTTGAAGCTCATCTCCACCTCGGTCAGTTCGATATTGCCGCTCAGCAGCAGAGATGTCCCATCGCCGTTGCCGGCCAGCACAAAACGCCAGATCAGGAAACCCGCCGCCGCAAGCAGCAGCACAACGGGAATGACTCTCTTCTTGCTCATCTGTCTCCTCCTTCAGCGGTTCAGCAGCATATCCAGGTTGCCGACGGCGATCGCCAGATCGATCCGGGCCGTCTTCTGACGGAAGACGGCCGTTACCTCGTTCTCCCTCGCCCGCGCCACTCTCGCCTGCGCGTCCGTAATCTCCAGGCTCGGCGCAACCCCGGCTTCCACCCGCCGCTCGGCCTGCGACAGTTCACGCGTCGCCAGATCGAGCGTCTGCCGCGACACCACCACCTGGTTCTCGGCCGATTTCAGCGTCTCCAGCGCCACCCGGATCTCCAACTCCACCTGTTGCGAGAGGTCGCGCGTCCTGATCGACTCGGCCCGCGCCATCGAAGCCGCCTCCGCCCTGCGAGCATCCCGGCGCCCGCCGTCCCACAGCGGTATGTTCACGGTCACCCCGACTGAACGCGTCGGCAGCATCGCGTCCGGCGACGCTCCGATCACCCCGTAATCGCCGAACGCGCGAGCCGATGGAATCCTCTCCGAAGCGACCGCCTTGCGGCTCAGTTCCACCGCTCTCTCCTTGGCCAACTGCGCTCTCCACTCCGGTCTCAGTTCGCGCGATGCGGCGATCGCCTGATTCAGATCCGGAATCTCGGCCGGCTGCCACTCCATCGGCTCAACGAGGCGGACATCGGTGGCGAGATCCGCATTGATCGCCCGCAGCACGTTCAACACCGCCGTCCGCCGGTCCTCCCGCGCCATCACCAACCGCTGGCGCTCCTGCGAAACCTGGACCTCGGCTCGCGTGACATCCATCCCGGTCCCCGTCCCGGCGTCCTTCTGCGACTGAGCCCGCTTCAGCACGCGTTCGGCGAGCGCTACGTTTGCTTCCGCCGCCCGGACCGCCGCCTCCGCTCGCAGCGCATTCAAATAAGCCCGCGCCGCCGCGCCCTCCACCTGCGCGCGCGCCGCCCTGACCTCTTCTTTTACCGCTCCGGCCTGAGCCTTGCTCGCCTGCCATCGCCGGATTGCGGCGAGATCGAAAACGCTCATCGAAGCCGTCGCCCGCACATCCTGGATGTCCACCGGACCCACAAAACTTGGAATCTGGAAGGGCAGTCCCTCTCCCAGCCGGAGACCGAAAGCCTGCAGGTTCTGCGTGAAGCTGCGGAACGTATAGGCGCCGTCCACCTGCGGCAGCAGCGCGCCCAGAGCCTGCCGCTCCCGTTGCCGCGCCTGCTCCTCCGCCTCCCGCATTAACCGCAGACGCGCCGCCCCGTCCGGCGCCGCCGCGATCTCCACCGCCCGCTTGAGCGATAGATCGAGCGTCTGCTGTCCCAGCAGCGGCAGCCCGGCCAGGATCCACATCCTAACGAAACGGCTCATCATCGGCCTCCTCTCATCGCGGACCTCTGCGCGGCCGCCCGCAGGCCTCCCGCGCAGAATGCAATCAGCCTCTCCAGTAATTCCGGCCAGCCTTCCATCTCGCTTTCGCCTCGCGTCAGCACCGCCAGCGTCTGCGGCGCGGCCAGCGAGTTGATCGTCGCCCCCATCACGAAGTGAATGCTCCAGGCCAGCTCCCTCTGCGGCAGGCCAGGCAGCGCCCTCATGAACGCCGGCATGAACCGCGCCACCACCGGCGCGACGATCGGCATGAAGAATTTCGAAATCAGCTCCCCAGGCTCGGAGTGCAGCCGCCCGTACAGTTTGGGTATGTTGAGCGTTCGCGGGTGATTGTCGCGAATCTCGAAAATCGGCAGCAGAAAAGCTCGTAATAGCGCTTCCAATTCCACCGGCTCGCCTTGAGCGGCGCCCTCAAGCGCGTCCAGGATCTGGAACCGCCTTTCGTTGATCGGGTCCAGCAGCCGCCGCATGATCGCTGTCACGAGTTGTTCCTTGCTCTGAAAGTGGTAGTTGATCGCCGCCAGGTTGACCCCCGCCTCCTTGGTGATCTGGCGGAGGCTCGTGTTTTGCACGCCCTGATCGGCGAACAGCCGCTCCGCCGCATCGATGATCCGCTCCCTTGTATCCGCCCCTCTCGGAACAGCTTGTTCATGTCGAACGTCTGTTTGAGTCATACGACTGTTTGAATCGTACAGTCGTTTGAAACGGATGTCAAGCCCGGCTCGTTTCACTCACTCAATCCGTTAAGCTGCGGACGATCAAGGTGAACTCCGCCGTGTTCACCCGCCCTTTGCGCTGAAACTGCGCCCAAACGCGGTAGGCCCCTGGCCTCGGAAACGTCACGTTGAACTGCATCCTGCCGCCTGGCGAAACGATAAATGGATGCGTATGAATGACATCCACGAGATCCGCCGAGGCCGCGATCAGATGTCCCCAGGCGCCGAGGTACGGCTCGAGTCCCCTCGATGGTGCGAGATTAAAGAAGAGCATCGTTTTGAGGCCGGCCGTTGGCGCTGCGGGCTCCGACTTCAGTGAGACGGTCAGGTTCCCAGCCTTCTTGGCTCTCGTATCAGCCTGCAACTCTGCGATCTCGAAATCGGCCCGGCCCGCTCCGGCGCTGACGATTGTCTCCAACGCCATCTGAGGCGTGCCCTTCTCGGGATAATAGTCTCCCGCGATCCGGTACTGGCCTTTCCGGGGCAAAATGGTCTCGAACAGAAACGTCCCGTCCGGCTGGAGTTCGGGGTGCTCGTGGGCGAAGTACGTCAAATCCCCGCTGATCAGGAACAAGTGGAAGAGCTTTTCATGAATGATCTGAAGCCGCTTGACCCGTTCGCCGGTTTTCGGATCGATCACCTCAAAGCGCATCCGCACGCGGTCCCCCGCGCGCCAGACCTCAGGTTCTACCGTGACGCGCATCGGCCAATCGGCGTGCGCCGACAGTCCGGCCACCAGCGCCATTTTGCATCGCGGGCACGATCCCGGCTCGCGGCTCCGGACGTCCGGATCCATCGGACAGACCCACTCGACCGGCGCAGGCTCCTGCTGTCGCAGACACAATCCAAGGAGCCACTCCCGGCGGGTCATCACGATGCCGGTTCGAACGGCCACACGAGCGTCGTTGAGCAGCCGCCATCGACGGCGATCACCTGACCGGTGACGAAGTTCGACGCCGGGCTCGAGAGAAACACCGCCACATTGGCGATCTCCTCCGGCGTGCCGGTTCTTGGCATCGCCTGCACCCCCTTGAGCCACTCTTTCATCTCCTGCGGCTGCCACATCTCGCGGTTGAGATCCGTGATGATGAAGCCTGGCGCGATGCAGTTGACCTGGATATCGTAACGGCCCCACTCGGCTGCGAGCGACCGCGTCATGCCGGCGAGGCCGCTCTTGGTGATGGCATAGACGGTCACGTAAGGCAACCCGGCCACCGACATCAGGCTGCCGATGTTGACGATCTTGCCGCCCGCGCCTCGTTCCTTCATCCCGCGGCCGATCGCCTGGGTCAATTCAAACACGCCGTTCAGATTCGTGTCGAGAATGCGCTGGTAGTCGGCCGGCGTGTACTCCTCGAACTTCATCCGCTTGTTGATGCCGGCCACGTTGACCAGAATGTCCACCGGCGGCAGCGCCTCAACCGCCCGCTCGCGGGACTCGCGGCTGGCGATATCCAACTCGATCGCCTCCGCCTGAAACCCCTCGCCGCGCAGGTTCCTGGCTGCATCCGCGAGAGCCTGGAGCGATCGCGAAGCGAGAATCGTTAGCGCGCCGGCGCGAGCCGTGGCCTGCCCGATGGCCAGGCCGATCCCGCGGCTTGCCCCGGCGATCAGCGCGGTCTTCCCCTGCAATGAGAATGGATTCTGTACGGACATCAAACACAGCCTAGCAGCCTCCGCGCGTCTCCGCCCGAGGGGCTACGATGAAGGCGATGCGAACTCTCTCGCTTGCCCTTATTCCCGGAGACGGCGTTGGCCGTGAGGTGATCCCCGCCGCGCGGCGCGTTCTGGAAGCCGCCGCCCTCGCGGCAGAGCTGCGCCTGGAGTTTACGGTTTTCGATTGGGGCTCGGATTACTATTTCACCCACGGCGCGATGATGCCGCTCGACGCTCTCGACCGGCTTCGCGTCCACGACGCGATCCTGCTCGGCGCCGTCGGCCATCCCGATATCCCCGACCACATCACTCTCCACGGCCTGCTGCTGCCCATTCGCCGCGGCTTCGACCTCTACGCCAACGTTCGCCCAGCGTTCCTCTACCCCGGCGTCCGCTCGCCCTTAGCCGGCTGCGAGCCCGGCTCCATCGACATGGTGGTGGTCCGCGAAAACACGGAAGGCGAATACGCCCCAGTCGGCGGCTTTCTCTATCACCACATGCCCGAGGAGACCGCCATCCAGACGGCGGTCTTCACGCGCTTCGGCTGCGAACGGATCATCCGCCACGCCTTTGAACTCGCCCGCCGCCGCGACCGCAAGCGCCGCGTCACCTCGATTACCAAGTCCAATGCGCAGGCCTATTCGATGGTGCTATGGGACCGCGTGTTCCGCGCGGTCGCTGCAGAGTATCCCGATATCGCCGCCGATTCGCTTCTGGTGGACGCAGCAGCAATGGACTTCGTACGGCGTCCGGCGTCGTTCGACGTCGTCGTGGCTTCCAACCTGTTCGGCGACATCCTGAGCGATCTCAGCGCCATCGTGTCCGGCGGCATCGGGCTTGCCCCGAGCGCGAATCTCGATCCGTCCCGCAGAAACCCCTCATTGTTCGAGCCGGTCCACGGTTCGGCGCCGGACATCGCGGGGCAGGGAAAGGCCAATCCCCTCGGCGCCGTCCTGGCCGCGGCCATGATGATGGACCATCTCGGCGAGGGAGGCGCCGCGTCTTCCATTGAAGCCGCCGTCCGCGCCTTGCTCGCCGAAGGCACAACCCTTACCCCCGATCTCGGCGGCTCAGCCTCCACCTCCGAAGTCGCCTCGGCCCTTGTGGCCCGCCTCCCCTAACCCGCCCAGAATTGGTGCCTGCCACAATTAAATTGGTGCCTGCCACAATTTCGTCGCTGAGGCGCGCTCTCATACGTGCTGGTCGAACAGAATCGTGTTGCTGTCCGGATCGACAGCTTGACGCCTTGCGTCTTCAACCGCCGCTGGATCTCCCTGATATCCGTGGACGAAGCGAGCTTCTGTGCGTCGCTGTTCCAGCCGCGATTGAAGGTCAGGATCTTCTTCTCGAACATCCCCTGAAGCAGCCCGATGACTTTGTCCCCATTCCTCAGGATCAGCCAGTTCTTCGTGGCGCCGCCGCAGCTGCTGCAAAAGTTTCCCCGCACGTGTAAAGGTTACAATTGCCCTCACGATGCGACACGCCCTTCTGTCCCTCCTGCTGGCATCCGCCGTCGCGGGCCAATCCTGGCAACCCCCTGCCGACAAAGACCGCTGCCCTTCGAAGTGGGGAGCGGGCGACGAACGCGGCTCGGGCAACCTCATGTCGGCCAAGTCCGTCCTCCGCGCTACGGGACTCATCCGGACCGGCGCCGTCTATGAACTGGGACAAATGCTATCACCGGCCATGCCGCTGTTCGGCGGCCGCAAGTTCGATCTCCTCACCAAACGCACCGTCGTGAACTCCGGCGCCAACCGGCGAGGCAGCAACGAGGAGATCGTCTACGCCGAAATGGGCCAAGTGGGCACCCAGTTCGACGCCTTCAGCCACCAGACCATCGGCGGCAGCCTCTACAACTGCCACCAGCTCGACGAAATCGCGAGCCGGACCGGCTTCACGAAGCTCGGCGTCGAAAAGGTCGGCATGCTGATGACCCGCGCCCTGCTCATCGATGTCGCCGCCGCGAAGGGCGTGGCGGTTCTGCCTATCGGCTACGAAATCACCCCCGCCGACCTACAGGCTGCCCTCAAACGCCAAAACCTGGAGATCGAACCCGGCGACGCCGTTCTCATCCACACCGGCTGGGGCCGCCATTGGGGCAAGGACAACGCCCTCTACGGCAAAGGCGCGCCGGGTATCGGCGTCGCAGCCGCCGAGTGGCTCGCCGCGAAGAACCCCATGCTCGTCGGCGCAGACACTTCCGGCGTCGAGGTCAGTCCCAACCCCGACCCATCGCTCAATCTCCCCGTCCACCAGATCATGCTCGTCGTTAACGGTATCCACCTGCTCGAAAACCTCAAGCTCGAGCAGTTAGCCGCTGATCGTGTTTACGAGTCCGCCTTCATCCTGCAGCCGCTCAAGATGCAGGGCGCCACCGGCTCCACCGTCGCGCCGGTGGCTGTCCGATAGCGCTTTCGCCACAGAATGTCGAAAGTGCCCGCCACATAACAAAAGGGCCGGCGGTTGGCCGGCCCAATGATCCAAAAATCACAATCCTGTTAGAATTCTATTACAATTCACCCCAGCTCGCTACCCCGGAAGAACCAGGCGAGTTCGATCGCCGCGTTCTCCGGAGAGTCCGAGCCGTGGCTGGCGTTGCGGCCAATATTGGTCCCGTAGAGTTTCCTGATGGTGCCGTCAGCGGCCTTGGCCGGATCTGTCGCCCCCATCACCTCGCGCCATTTGGCGACCGCGTCCTCGCGTTCCAGGGCCAGAAGGACGATCGGGCCTTCGGTCATGAAGTCGATCAGTTCGGCGAAGAAGCCTTTGCCCTTGTGCACGGCGTAGAAACCCTCCGCCTCGGCGCGGGTGAGATGCTGCATCCGCATGGCGAGGATCTTGAATCCGTTCTTCTCGATCAGTGCAATGATGTTGCCCGCGTTGCCTGCGGCAACGGCGTCGGGCTTGACGATGGCAAATGTGCGTTGAAGCATAGGTCCTTTCAAAGTTACTTGAGGGCGGCCGCGACGGCGGAGCCCAATTCGGCCGGGGTCTGGCAGACGTGAATGCCGGCGTCGGCCATGGCGGCCATTTTGTCGCTCGCCTTGCCGCTCGAACCGGAGATGATCGCCCCGGCGTGCCCCATCCTGCGTCCGGGGGGGGCGGTCTGGCCGGCGATGAAGCCTACCACCGGCTTCTTCATATGCTGCTTCACATACGCCGCCGCCCTCTCCTCGGCGTCGCCGCCGATTTCGCCGATCATGATCACGGCGTCGGTATCCGGATCTTCGTTGAACAGCCGCATCGCATCGATGTGCGTCGTCCCGATGATCGGGTCGCCTCCGATGCCGATGCAGGTCGATTGGCCGATGCCGAGCGCGGTCAACTGGCCGACGGCCTCATAGGTCAGCGTTCCGGAGCGTGAGACCACGCCGACGCGCCCGGGCTTGTGAATATGCCCCGGCATGATTCCGATCTTGCACTCCCCGGGCGTGATGATACCCGGGCAGTTCGGTCCGATCAGCCGCGTCGCCGGCCTGGTCTTTAGAAAGGCCCAGGCCTTCACCATGTCCGCGGCCGGGATGCCTTCGGTGATCGCCACCACCAGCGCTAACCCCGCGTCGGCCGCTTCCATGATCGCTTCCGCGGCGAACGCCGGCGGAACGAAGATGACGCTTGCGTCCGCGCCGGTGGCCTTGACGGCTTCGCTCACCGTATTGAAGACGGGCTTGTCGAGGTGCGATGTGCCGCCCTTACCGGGCACCACTCCGCCCACGACGTTGGTACCGTAGGCGATCGCCTGTGTGGCGTGAAATGTCCCTTCCTTGCCGGTGAAGCCCTGCACCAGCACGCGGGTGTTCTTGTTGACGAGGATGCTCATGTGTCCTTACCTGGCTAGACCGACAACCTTCTCCGCCGCGTCCTTCATGTCATTGGCGACCGTGAAATTCAGTCCCGATTCGCGCAGAATTCGCCGGCCTTCCTCCACGTTCGTGCCTTCCATGCGCACGACGATCGGAATAGTCAGGTGCAGTTCGCGCGATGCGCTCACGACGCCTTCGGCCAGCACATCGCAGCGCAGGATGCCGCCGAAAATGTTGATCAATACCGCTTTCACGCTTTCGTCGCTCATCAGGATGCGGAACGCGTTGGTGATCTGCTCCTTGTTGGCGCCGCCGCCGACATCCAGGAAGTTGGCCGGAGAGCCGCCGGCGTACTTGATGATGTCCATCGTGGCCATCGCCAGCCCGGCGCCGTTCACCATGCAGCCCACGGCGCCTTCGAGCTTGATGTAGTTGAGCCCGAACTTCGAGGCCTCCACCTCCAGCGGATCCTCCTCGTGAACGTCCCGCAATTCCGCAGCATCCTTGTGACGGAACAGCGCGTTGTCGTCGAAGTTGATCTTCCCATCCAGCGCCACCACGCGGCCGTCGGCGGTCAACACAAGCGGATTGATCTCGGCAAGCGAGAGGTCCATCTCGAGGTAGCACTTGGCCAGCGCCTGCATCGTCTTCGCGGCGGCGTTGACGCTGGCCGCCGGGATGCCGATGCCGAAGGCCAGCTTGCGAGCCTGCCATCCCATCAGCCCGGCGTGCGGATCGAGCGGCTCCTTCAGAATTAGTTCCGGCGTCTTGGCCGCCACCTCCTCGATATCCATGCCGCCCGCGGCCGAGGCCATCATCACCGGAACGCCTGCCGCGCGGTCCAGAACCACGCCGAGGTAGAGCTCCTTTTCGATGGGCAGAGTCTCCTCGATCAGCAGCCGCCGCACCAGCCGCCCTTCCGGCCCCGTCTGGTGCGTCACCAGCGTCATGCCCAGGATCTTCGATGCGGCTTCGGAAGCCGCTTCGGCGCCCTCCGCGAGCTTGACGCCGCCTCCCTTGCCGCGGCCTCCGGCATGGATCTGGGCTTTGACCACTACTCGGCCGCCCAGTTCCGCGGCGATCTGCCTGGCTTCCTCAACGCTCCATGCCACGCGCCCGCGCGGCACAGGGACTCCGTAACGGGCCAGGATCTCCTTGGCCTGATGCTCGTGAATTTTCATAGGGATTGCTGTGATAGGCTCAGGGTCAGCCTTCAAGCTGAATATAACATGGCACTTCTTCCTTATCTGCACCGGTTGATGAACGGCGGGGCGTTGAGCCGCGAAGAAGCGCGGCAGGCGATGCATGCCATCCTGTCCGGCTCGGCGACGACTCCGCAGATCACCGCCTTTTTGGCCGCCATTCGCGTGAAGGAGGAATCGGTCGATGAAGTGCTCGGATTCACCGAAGCGCTGCGCGAAAACGCCATCCACGTCGATCACGGTCTGGGCCGCCAACCCGTGCTCGATACCTGCGGGACAGGCGGCGACGATCTCGGCACAATCAACGTCTCCACCCTCGCCGCCATCGTGATCGCCGCCTGCGGCGTCCCCGTCGCCAAGCACGGCAACCGCTCCATCTCTTCCAAGTGCGGATCGGCCGATCTGCTCGAAGCTCTCGGCGTCGCCATTCTCACCGACGCGGATCGGATCGCCGCGTCCATTCGCGAAGTCGGGATCGGATTTCTGTTCGCCCCCGCCCTCCATCCCGCGATGAAGAACGTCATGCCCGCCCGCAAGGAACTCGGCATCCGCACCGTTTTCAATGTCCTCGGGCCTCTTGTCAACCCGGCAAGAGCCAACCGCCAACTCGTGGGCGCCCCCTCCCTCAAGGGCGCGGAGATCATGAGCGAGGTCCTTTCGAGGCTCGGGCTCGAGCACGGCCTCGTCGTGCACGGCGCCGATGGGCTCGATGAGATCTCCCTCTCGGGCCCGACGCATGTCTTCCAGGTCACGCCCGGCTCGGTTTCCCACCACACCCTGACACCTGAGGACTTTGGACTTCAACGCGCCCCGCTGTCAGCCCTGCGCGGAGGAGACGTCGAGCGAAACGCCGCCATCGCCAGGGATCTGCTCGAAGGCGCGAAGGGGGCCATGCAGGACTTCGTCGTTCTCAACGCCGCCGCGGGCCTTCGGATCGCCGGCGTCGTGGACAGTTGGACCGAAGGAACGGAACTCGCCGCCAGCGCCCTCGACTCCGGGGCCGCGCTTCGGCTCGTCCGGCAGTGGGGCGCGTGGACGCACTCGCGCGCTCACACCGGCGAGCCGGTGTGACGCTTGAGAATCTGAGGTAGATTCGCGCTGAATGCGCTCCGCGCCAGCACCGTCGCGCCGGCATCCTGCGCGCGCTGCTTCAGTTCACCTTCCACATGACTGACGAATCCGATCACGCTCAACCCCTTCAGCGCCTCCACCGCGCGCAGGCTGGCGATCAGATCCACCGCGTTCACCGATCGCGCGTTGAGATCGACGATTACCATCAGCGGCCGTTCCGCCTGCGCCTTCTCCACCACCGCTGCGGCGTCTTTCACGAACTCGCAGGTGAGTCCCGCTCGCTTGGCGGAATCGTTGATTTTGACGACGAAGAACAAGTCTTCGACAACAGCCAGAATCCGGGTCGAATGTTTCGGCATGTTTCTTCTTTGGAGGAGTTCAACCGGAGGAAAGACACAGGATAGCCGCCGGGCATGGCGCGGAGCAAGTCTGCTCAGGTGTCATAATGAGGGCGTGCCCAAAGGCAAGGACCTGGATACGAGAGCCGAACGTCTCGAACAGCAGCTCGCCGTTTATCAGCGCATCTCCCGTCTTATGGTGCGGGAGCTCAGCCTCTCCGACACGCTCGGAGCCATCGTCAAGCTGGTCAGCGAGTTCACCCATTGCGATTCCTGCCTGCTCTACCTGATCGACAGAGACGAACTGGTGCTCTGCGGTTCCTCAAGCCCTCACCCCGGCCAGATCGGCAAGGTCCGGCTTAAGCTCGACGAGGGTTTGACCGGCTGGGTCGCACGCGAACGAAAGACTCTCGCCATCGGCTTCGAAGCTTACAAGGATCCGCGATTCAAAAAGTTCAGCGAACTGCCCGAAGATACTTTCGAGGCGTTCCTGTCGGCTCCGGTGATTGCAAGAAACAAGGTCGTCGGGGTGATCAATGTGCAGCACCGCATGCCGCACCGGCACTCCGGCGCGGAGATGGAGTTGCTGACGACTGTCGGCGAGCAGGTCGGCTGTATGCTGGTGGTGGCCCGCATGCCCTCTTCCGTGATTGAGCAGGCCAACCACGTGGAGCTGGTCATGAATCATGGCCATATCGCCCTCAGGGGCGAAGAGTAGGGAGCCGCCGGCAGGAAAGTGAAATTGGACCGTAGGTCTTTCTTAGCGACGCTACTCCAGCCCACGGCCGGGCGGCGGGACGCCCGCATGCCGGAGATTCCTTCTCTGCCTCCGGTCAAAGCCGAAGACAGCCCGATTGCCGCCGCCAAATGGCGCTGGCGGCCGCAGTTCGAGTTCGACGAGTTGGACCGCTCGGTCCTGTTCAACGATTGCCGGTTCGCCAACGCCGAACGCGGCGTCGCGGTCGGCCTCGTCACCAACCAGCGCAAGGGCAGCACGGAAGGCTACGGTCTGCTCACCCGTAACGGCGGCGAGCAGTGGACCCCGTTCAAGATCAGGGACGGCCCGCTCTCTGTCTTCTGGGGGGCGGGCTCCGCCCTCTGGATGGTCGGCGAAGACGATTTCTGGTACAGCCCCGAAGCCGGCCTCACCTGGGAAAAGCTCAAGCACCCCGCCGCCGGCCGCATGATCCGTTGCCATTTCGTCAACGCCACCCGCGGCTGGATGTTCGGCATGGGCAAATTGTTCTACGCCACCGGCGATGGCGGCCGCAAGTGGATCAAGGTGCCGGAGAGCGAGTCGCTCGAACTCAACTCCGACTACGCCGCATGGTCCACCATGCAGTTCATCTCTCCCGAAATCGGTCTGCTCCTGGGCAATTTCACGCCGCCAAGACGGGAGCGGCAGAGGTTCCCCGACTGGATGAGCCCCGCCGAGGCCGCGCGCCGCAAGCTCACGCCCTCGACGACCCTGGCCGCCGAGACGCGCGATGGCGGCAAAACCTGGAAGATCCAGAAGGCCTCGGCCTTTGGCAACGTCATTCGGCTTCGCGTGCTTGGAACCCGCGGCCTGGCCGTCTATCACTACAGCAACAGCTTCGACTTCCCCAGCGAAGTGATGGAGCTCGACTTCACAACGGGCGCGAGCAAACCGCTCTTCAGGCGAAAGGACGTCCTCGTTCACGACGCAGTTCCCCTGCCGGAAGGCGGCGCCGTTCTCGCCGGCCTCGCAGTGCCCGCTGCCATGGCCTTCACCCCCGTCAGCCGGCCCGTCACCATGCTCTGGAGCGACAATTCCAAGGACTGGATCAGGCAGAAAGTCCACTATCGCGCCTCCGGCCGCCGCGCTCTGTTGAGCTACATCGCTCAGTCACACATGTGGTGCGCCACCGACGAAGGCATGATCCTGAGGCTCGTTCGGGAGGGATGAACCATGACAGGCTTTACCAGACGGGCGTTGCTCGCCGCCGCGGCCGGACTCCGAAGACGGCCCATCGCCGTCTCGACCTACAGCTTCTGGCACTTCCGCGGTCCCCGCTATCCCATCCTCAAGGTCCTCGATGACGCCGCGCGAATGGGCTTCGACGGCGTGGAGATCCTGCATCGGCAGATGGAGGACGAGACTCCCGCTTCAGTCAACGCGATTCGAAAACGCGCCTTTGAATCGGGCCTCTCGTTGCCCCTGCTCTCGATCCATCAGGACTTCGTGTCCCCCGCGCGCGACGAACGGCAGCGTCATGTCCGCCATACCATCCATTGCCTTGAACTCGCGGCGCGCCTCGGCATTCCGGCCATCCGGTTGAACTCGGGCCGGTGGAAAACCATTCCCAGCTTCGACGAGCTGATGAAGCTGAAGGGCAACGAGCCGGCGCTTCCCGGCTACACCGACGAAGACGCGCTCAAATGGTGCGTGGAGTCCATAGAACAGTGCCTGCCGGCGGCCGAGCGGCTCGGCGTCATGATGGCTCTCGAGAACCATTGGGGCCTCACCACCAACCCCGAAAACGTTCTCAAAATCTGGCGCGCCGTCGATTCTCCCTGGCTCGGCGTCAATCTCGACACCGGGAACTACCCCGGCGATCCCTACCCGGGAATCGAGATGCTGGCCCCGCACGCCACCATCGTCCAGGCCAAGACCTACCACGGCGGGGGCGAGTGGTACACACTCGACCTTGACTACCCGCGCATCGCCGGAATTCTTTCCCGGCATGGATTCAAGGGATGGGTCTCGCTCGAAATGGAGGGCAGGGAAGACCCCGCCACCGCCGTCCCCAAGTCTCTCGCCGCCCTTCGCGCGGCGTTCTCGTAGAAGAGGAGCCCTTCGGCGAATCCGGGCTCGGTTGTTCGCCACGCGGAGAGTCCGTCAGGATTGCGACCCTCGGCCCACGCGGCCCTTCCACTTCACCTGCTTCGACGTGGGATCGAACGCGTGCAGAGAGCCGTCCGCCGGCTCCAGCCGCCGCCGGCGGTCCAGACGGACTCGCCGGACCTCAGGCCGTACGCGTTGCTCTACGGCAGATTCTGCGCGTTCAACTTCCCCCAATCTCTCCCCAGGGTCGCGCGGCCGGCATCTTCCACGACGCGCTGCGGCCATTCCGCCCGATGGTCCACGCGGGCGGTGTTCATCCCGATGCACAGCATCGAGCCGACGGCACGTTTGCCTGATCAGCCTCCGGCGGTCGATTTGCTCGCGCCGAAACTTGCCAGGGCGCGCCGCCCCGGGAAATCGTTCGACTTCATATCCCCGGGGTTCTCCTCGTTCCGCGGCGCTCCGGCCGATCCTTTGATCCCTCAACGCCGGATTAAATCCCGGTGAGCGCGGCTCAGGCGATCATTCTCATCCCGACGTCCGCCGAAAGTCGCTTTCAACGAAGGGCCTGCCCAGCCTCGACATCAGACTGTCAGGGCGAGCCGCACTGCGCCCGGCCCCGCCTCGAAGGCCGCCACTCCGCCTTCCGCCGTCACCGTTACGTCCATCACTCCGGCCGCCCATCGGCCTTCTTCCAGGCCCGCCACCACGCAACGGTACTTCTCACGCCCCTCCGGCAGCTCGATCTCCACCGGTTCGGTCTGCCGCCCTGCCTCCACGCGGAACAACACCGCCCACTCTCCCAGCAGGAGGCCCACGTGCCCGCCGGACCGGAACAGCCGCGCCTCGCTCACAACCGTCTCCGTCCCCGGAAGGACCGACAACACGTTCAGCAGAGTCTCCTCCCGCCGTTCCTGCGTTGGAATCAGCTCCACGCGCCACTCTCCAGCCTCGTCCGCCGCCACTGGCGCCCGGTCCGGCGTCCAATTCTCACCGCCCGACATGAACTCAGCGCCGGCGCCGCCCACCTTCTCCAATCTGAACTCGCCCCGGCCGGGCAGCAAAACCCGATGCGCCAGCGCGGCTTTCCCGTTGCCCGAAACGGTTCCCGCGTCGGAGATCACCGGCTCTCCCGCGGTGTGGAGCAGCCATTTTTTCGCCGCGCCGGCTTTCGCCGCCGCCAGCCGGTCAAATACCGCCAGCGCCATTTCGACGCCCTCCGCGGGCTTCCTCAACCCGATGAACGCCCGGCGGTGCGACTCGACCTTGTTCGCTCCGTACGCCTCCGTGATGTCGCCTTCGAGATACGACCACCCCGTCTCCAGGTCCATCGCCGCGCCCAGCGTCTTGCCCGTTCTGTAGCCCAGCGTTCGAATCTGCTCGATCGTCCGCGCCTCCCGTGCCAGGTTCGGCCACCGCTGGCCCCCATCGTTCACCCACCGCCCGTTCACGAAGGATTCCTCAGGCTCCTCCACCAGCACGCAATTGTGCGCCACCGTCCGCTTGCAGTAATTACCATCGTGCGGGCTGAAATACGTCCGGTAAAGGCCCGTATCCATCGCCAACGGACCCCGGTACCAGATTTGAAAAGCTCCTGCGTCAAGATGCTGATGGTTGTTAAAATGCCACTCTTTAATCTTAAATTCGGCGATCGCCGGATCCTCTCCCCGCCCATTCCACGCGGTACGCATCACCATTCCGCCGTAAGGCGAGCCGAAATACCGGCCCATCGGCAGACTCTCGACGGGCGAGGGCTCGAGGTCCGGGTCGAAGAACAGCAGGAACTCGATCGCATCCTGCGTGCTCACGTCCGGCGCCGCCAGGAATCGGCCCTGCAGGTGCCTGTCGCCGTACAACCCCGCCGTCATCAGGTAGGGCGCCGGCGTCACCCGGCCGGCGAAGACGTCTCCTTCCGCCAACAGCTTCCCGTCAGGCCGCTCCGTGTAGACCCAGCGGTAGGGAACCTGGCCCTGTTCTCTGGAAAACGGCGCGCCGAGTCCCGCTCGCTCCAGAAGCCAGGAGCACAGTATCTCCCACCTGTATCGATACGGTCCGTAAGCCGAGCCCTGATGGTGAAAGTGCCCCGCATACCAGAAATCCCGCGCCGGCACGAACTCGCGATAGATCCGTCCAGCGGTCACCTCGTACATCTCCGGAGACTCGTCATAAATGGCCAGCCCCGTCCCCAGCAGATCGCGCATCAGCATCGCTTCGCCCGCGTGCCCAGTGACCGCGCCCTGCCCCGTGGGCGGATACCCTACCTCCAGCATCCGCGCCAAGCGGTAGGCCTGCTCGATGATCACCCGCCCCGAATCGCCCAACCATGGGAAACACCAGTCGTACACCATCCCCGCGCTCAACATCACCAGCCCGATCTGCCGGGAGATGTCCTGGACCGAGAGATTCCACTCCGCCTTGGGAACGCGTTCGAGAATGATCTCGATCGCCTCGCGTCCCAACTTCTAGTTGCCCTCGAGCAGCGCCAGAAGCGCCCGGCTCCGCGCACACTCCGCCGCGCGGTCGATCGCCAGCCCCGTGGGAGAGAGCGCCGCGCTCGCCCGCAACCTCGCCGCCGGATTCAAAAGGAGCGGATGCGACAGCCGCGCCCGCATCGCCGCGACGTGCTCCTCCCGGAGGTACACGCGCGGATGCCCCCCGCGTGGTTTTGGCGGTGCGGCTGCATCATCAAGCGCCGTCGCACTTGCGAGTCCGCTCACAACAAACGTTCTGCGATCCAGCATGATGCCTCCCCGAGTGAATCCTATCAACTCAAGGTGTGTCCTAAATGTATTTCAGGCGCGGCAGGCTGTGTCCGGTCATTTCAACCGGTCACCGAACGGCCCTGTTGAGTCACGAAGGAGACAACTGAACGGGGGCTGAGTTTCCGGGGATACAACGGGCCGGTCTCGTTGCGGCGAATGGTTTTGAGCAACTCATTCAGGCGTTGCTCGATCTGTTTTCGCAGCAAGGCCGGATTCGAGCTTGCACCGTGTTGTTGCAGGCTCTGCCGCGCCCCACAGATCCTGCCTCCGCCTACATCTGCCTCATCCCCACCGCGGTGATATTGCCCGAAAACAGCGCGATCGAGCACTCCGCTTTCAACGACACCGTGAACTCGTTCGTTTCGAACTTGCAGGCCGCGCGTGCGTTGCACCACGGCAGATTGGGCGCGTTGAACTTGCCCCAGTTCCCGCCCAGCGTCGCTCGGTCCGCATTGTCCACCACTCGCTGCAGCCAGTCCGCGCGCTGATCCATGATGGTCGTGTTCATCCCGATGTACAGCATCGAGCCGCCGCCGAGTCTGCCCGCCCACCCGCCGGCGGTCAACTTCCCGAGGTCGAAACTCGCCATGGCACAAGGCCCCAGAAAGTCGCTCGATTTCAATTCCGCCGGGTTCTTCTCGTTCCGCAGCACCCCGGTCGAATCGCGATCGGGTTTGTACCTGGCCACTTGCGCGCCGATGAAAGACTCCAGTAGATCCTTCGACAGCTCAGCGCCGAGTTGAATCCCGGTGAGCGTCATCGAAAGGCTGAGCTCGATGAGCTTGCCCCTGGGCGTATCGAAGCGTAGTGCGACGAAGTCGATCTTCCTCATCCCGACGCCCGCAGAAAGCCCCTTGAAGCCGACGGACTTGCCCAAGGAGTATCCGCCCGTGGTCCGCAGCTTCCATTGCGAGATCAGGTTATATGCCATCCCCAGGATCCTCCTACTGATTGATAGCGAAATTCCGCGCCCTCCTGACTCACGCGAAAGTTGACGCGAAAGCCAGAGTCCTGTTGCTGCGGCGAGACCCTGCTGCTGGCCGGACGCGGACTTCGGGAAAACAGCTCGCCGCTTAAGCCGCAAGCAAAGGGTGAGTCCGGATGGCAAACTGAAAAACATGCTGCTGCTGTTGTTCCTGCTCGCCCCGCCTGCCGTCGAAGTGGAAGCCGAAAGTTTCTTCGCCCTGGAGAAATCGGAAGTCCGCAAGTGGTCCGTCCACCGCAGCATTCCCGGCGCTTCCGGCGGCGCGCACATCGAGGTCCTGCCGGATACCCGCCGCACCCACGATGACAAGCTCGTCGTGGGCGAGAACTTTTCGAACAAGCCCGGCGAAATGGCGGTGGTGAGCTACCGCGTGCGCGTGCCGGAGCCGGGGCGGTACTACGTTTGGGTCCGCGCGTACTCCACCGGGACCGAGGACAACGGGATCCACGTGGGAATCGACGGGCAATGGCCCGCCTCAGGGGCGCGCATGCAATGGTGCGAAGGAAAGAACACCTGGCGTTGGGAGAGCCGGCAACGCACCGAGGCCAATCATTGCGGCGAGCCGGGCAAGATCTGGCTCGACATCCCCACCGCGGGCGATCACATTGTCTCGTTCAGCATGCGCGAGGACGGCTTCAGAATGGACAAGTTCCTGCTCACTGCCGCGCCCGGGGCGCCAGCAGGTTTGATTTAGGCACCATCGGCACCATGTTGAGCAGTCTGCCTCCCTCGAAGATCGAAACGGAGCAGACGGGCAACAACTCCGGCGAGAACTGGTTGCGATCCTGCTGCGAAAGCGGCGCGAGAAGGATCATCACAGTCGAGTCCGGCTGTGAATCCGGGACGCGAAACTCCTCGCAGGCGCCCTTGGTGAGTTGAAGCGACATCTCCTTCGGCGGCTCCAGGCGGACGCCGTTCAGAGCGTCGGCGAAAAGGATAATTACGCTCAAGGGCTTGTTCTGCACCCGGGAGTTCACCAGCGAATTATTGAAGAAGTGGTTCACGCAGACCCGCGCCGTCTGGCCGGATACCAGCCGGAAAGGACCGAATGTGGCGGCAAGGGGCAGGAGCACGGTGTCCTGACCCTGCAGTGCGGAACCCAGCAAAGCGATCGACAACAGATGGCGGATCATCTCTCAAAACTACCTTGTCACGGCGGTAACCTGTGATTGCAGAGGGGTGATCGATGGCCACCAGTCTTCTCATTCTCCTGATCGCTTCGGTGCTTTCCGGCCAGACAGCGGGCCCGGTCGCGCGAAACGTACCCTACGCGTCGCCTCCCGTGGAGCGACGTTCGCTCGATATCTATGCGCCGCCGGACGCCGTCAAAGCGCCGGTGGTGGTATGGGTGCACGGCGGCGGCTGGATGCGCGGCGGCAAGGATGACATGCACCACAAGCCCGCCGCCTTCCTCGCCAGGGGCTTCGTCTTCGTGCCGGTCAACTACCGTTTCATCCCCGAAGTCAAAATGGGCGACATCATCGCCGACGTCGCCAAATCCGCCGGCTGGGTCCGAAAGAACATCCGGCGCTATGGAGGCGACCCCGACAGGCTGTTCCTCATGGGGCACTCCGCCGGAGCGCAGTTGGCGGCGATCCTGTGCACCGACCCCCAATATCTCAAGGCGGAGGGCGTCCCGATGTCCAGCATCAAAGGCTGCGTCCCGGTCGATGGCGACACCTATGACGTTCCGCTGCAAGTGGCCACGGCGACGGCGCGGCGCAAGAGCCTGAATCAACCGCCTCCAAAGTGGGGCCACCCCGAGAAGTTCGGGGACTTGAAACTGCAGCGCGCTTACTCCGCCGTCTATCACATCGGCCCGAACCGCGGAATTCCGCCGTTCCTCATTCTCCATGTGGCCGATCAGACGGACACCACCGCGCAGGCCTACCGGCTCTGGGCAGCCCTGGATCATGCAGGCATACCGGCGAATCTCTTCGGCGCCGAGGCTTCCGATCACTCCAGGCTGAACGAGAATCTCGGGCTCGCGGGCGACGCGGCGACGAAGGCCTTGTTCGATTTTCTGGACGGGCTTGCCGGAGCGCGGTGACGCCGGCCGGGGCTCCGCGGGGGCTGGAAACGATATCATCGAGGTTTGATCACAACAGACTCCGGCACCGCGTACTGGGATACTGTCGCCGGGAAAGACTTCGATTCCGTTTGGCGCCGGCATGCCGACGCTGTCAACGCACGGCTGCTGAGGCGGTGGCTGGGGGAGACGGCGCCGGAACCGGTCTTGAAGACGGACGCCTTTGACGAGGCGCAGGGAGAGGGTCCTTGGGCGGGGATCGGCGGGCGGCCTAGAACGATCTGCATGGACGTTTCGACGGAAACGCTGAAGGGCGCTTGCGCGCGGCATCCGGAGATGCTCCTGCTCGGGGCGGACGCGAGATCATTGCCATTGAGCGGCGGCTCGGTTGGGTGCGTGATCAGCCTGTCGACGCTGGACCATTTCGAGAGCCCGCGGGAGATCGGGCAATCGCTGGCTGAGATCTACAGGGTGTTGCGTCCCGGCGGGTTGGCTGTGGTGACACTCGACAATCCGGGGAACCCGGTGGTTGGATTGCGCAACCGGCTGCCAAAGGGCGCGTTGTACAGCACCGGGGTGGTACCGTACCGGGTTGGGGCGACGCTCGGAATGAAGGCGCTGAAGCGCGAGTTGAGGACGCTCGGTTTCGAGATTCTCGAGACGGACTACATCATGCACTGTCCCAGAGTGGCGGCAGTTCCGATGTCGGAGTTGGTGGGGCGGTTGCCGGGATGGTGGATCGAGACGTGGTGGGCGATGCTGCTGGGGTGTGAAGCGTTGGGGAAATTGCCGACGGCGGGATGGACGGGCCATTTTGCCGCGGCGCTGGCGCGGAAGCCCGGCGCCGCGGCATAGGTTTGTTCAGCGATCGACGCGCGCGCCGCGGCCCTTAGCGAAGGCTTCCACCTGATCGAGAGTGACCATGGTGGTGTCGCCGGGTGTGGTGGTGAGCAGAGCGCCGTGGGCCCAACCGAGGTTCACCGCCTCCTGGGCGGACTTTTCGGCAAGCAGGCCGTAGATGAATCCCGAAGCGAAACCGTCGCCGCCGCCGATGCGGTCATGGACGGTGAGGTCGCACGTGGGCGCCTTGACGGACTTGCCTTCGATGAAGGCGACGGCGCTCCAGACGTGATGGGCGGTGGAGTGGACTTCGCGCAGCGTGGTGGCCACGATCTTCACCTGCGGGTGCTTCTTGGAAACCGAATCCATCATCGCCTCGAAGACTTTGGTGTCGAGCTTGGATTCGGAGTGGACGTCGGGGCCCGGGATGCCGAGGCCTTTCTGCAGGTCCTCTTCGTTACCGACAAGGACGTCGACGTTGGCGACGATGCGGTTGAGCACTTCAACGGCTTTGGACTCGCCGCCGAAGACCTTCCACAGCTTGGCGCGGAAGTTCAGATCGAAGCTCACGACGGCGCCGTGCTTCTTGGCCGCCTGCATGCCTTCGACGATCACGTCGGGGGTGGTGGGGGACAGAGCCGCGAAGATTCCGCCGGAGTGGAACCAGCGGACGCCGCCCGAGAAGATCTCGTCCCAATTGAAGTCGCCCGGTTTGAGCTGCGCGGCGGCTTCGTTGGAACGGTTGTAAAAGACGACGGGGCCGCGGACGCCCATGCCGCGGTCGGAGTAGACGGTGGCCATATTGGGGCCCGTGACGCCATTGTGCTCGAAGTATTTGTAGAACGGTTTGACGCCCATGGCGCGAACGCGTTCATGGATGAGGTCGCCGATGGGGTATTTGACCATGGCGGTGGCGATGCCGGTCTTGAGACCGAAACAATCGGCGAGATTGGCGGCGCAGTTGAATTCGCCGCCGGAGACGTGGATCAGACACTCTGTCGCCTTGCGAAAGGGAATGATGCCTGGATCCAGCCGGTGTATAAGAGCGCCGAGGCTGATGAAGTCGAGATCGGCCTGAGGGAGAATGTTGAGTCCGTTTGCCATGAGAATCGTTGTTCCTTGTTACACGTTGTAGACGCCGGATGCGACGCGTCCGCCGCGGCCGGTCCAGTTGGTGTGGAAGAATTCGCCGCGCGGCTTGTCGATCCGCTCATAGGTATGGGCGCCGAAGAAGTCGCGCTGGGCCTGAAGCAGATTGGCCGGGAGGCGCTCGGTGCGATAGCCGTCATAGAAGGAGAGGGCCGTAGTAAATGCGGGGACGGGGACGCCGTACTCGACGGCTTTCACGACGGCGCGGCGCCATGAGGCCTGGTAGTCGATCAGGGCCTTCTTGAAGAAGTCGTCGAGGAGCAGGTTATTCAGGTTCGGGTTCTTGTCGAAGGCCTCCTTGATCTTTCCGAGGAAGCGGGAGCGGATGATGCAGCCGCCGCGCCACATGAGCGCGATACCGCCGAAGTTGAGATTCCAGCCCTGATCCTTTCCGGCCTCGCGGAGAAGCATATAGCCCTGGGCGTAGCTGATGATCTTGGAACAATAGAGGGCGCGGCGAACGTCTTCGATGAACTGCTTGCGGTCTTCATCGGACTTGTAGCCTGGGCCGGGAAGAACTTTGGAAGCGGCGGCACGCTCATCCTTGATTGCGGAGAGGCAGCGGGCGAAGACGGCCTCGCCGATGAGGGTGACAGGCATGCCGAGGTCGAGCGCGGAGAAGGCGGTCCACTTGCCCGTGCCTTTCTGGCCGGCCGTATCGAGGATCTTGTCGACGACAGGGACGCCGTCGTCGTCGAGCTTGGCGAAGATCTGCGTGGTGATGTCGATGAGATAGCTGTCGAGTTCGCCTTTGTTCCACTCGTCGAAGACTTCGTGAAGTTCCTGGGCGTTGAGGCCGAGCGCGTCCTTCATGAGCTGGTAGGCCTCGCAGATGAGCTGCATGTCGCCGTACTCGATGCCGTTGTGGACCATCTTGAC
>CAYWST010000014.1:0-24017 GCA_964461075.1 uncultured Solibacteraceae bacterium
TCCAGCCACCCGGCGATCACCTCGAGCCGGAAACTCGCCGGCGTCAGCGTGAACGTGCCCCAGCCCGTCGCCGTCGTCCAGACGCTCTTGAACCGCGCCCCGGCGCGCGGCGGATGGACCGTCAGCCGGCCCTCGGGAGCGAAGTAGTCGAAGCCTGTCAGCGCCAGCAGAGGCGACCACGCCGACATCGCTCGCGCATAGTGGTGCCCGCATTCGGGCTCGTCCCAAGGATTGCGCCGCTCGCCGTCATGCCGCAGCCGCGCGTTCACCACCGCCTGGATGCCTTCATCGATCATGCCCGCCCAGATCATCTGCGCCGCCACGGCATACTCGAAACCGGTCCACGCCTCGGAGTAATAAGGGAAGGGAATCCGGGGCCGCTTCGTTTTCGCATAGTCGCAGACGATCAGCGCCGCTTCATCGTTCAACGCATAGATGCGCTGCACACTCTCATGCTCGGCCATGTCGGCTCGCGAGTTGTATTTGTGAATCGACGCAATGGCCTTGCGGATCTTCGCCGGATCGAGCAGCGGACCCAATCCACAGACGTCGGCCTGGTACTGCCCGATGAGCTGATCGAGCAGGCACCCTTCGCCCACCTGGTAATCGGGCTGTTCCGTGTTGTCGGAGCCCATCGTCGAGACCAGTTTGTCGGCGATCGTCTCGCGCTTCTGCCCCTGCACCTTCTGGATGTAATACTCGCCGTTGAACAGATTCGCGTCGATCCAGGCGGCGCCGCGTTTGAGCAGGCTCTCGCACTCCTCGGCGAAGCCCGCCTCTCCCAGCGCCCGGGCCATCGCTGAGGCCGCCCGGAGGCCGCCGAGATAGTAAATGCCGCACTCCGGGTTCGGCCCGAAGAACTCCACGTCATACGTGTTGTGCTGCGCGCCCTCCATCACGCCGTCTTTGTCGGCGTCCCATCCGCCCTTCACCCAGCAGAACTCGATCGCCTTGCGGATGTTCGGCCACAGCCGTTTCAGCCACTCCGTGTCCCCGTTCAGCTTCCAATCCAGATAGGCCTTCATCACCTGGCCCATCTGCCCGTCGGCGGCCACGATGCTCGACAAGGCGTGCCCGGCGGGCAGCATCTCGCGGAAGTGAATCGCCCCGCGCCCGTCCATCATGTGGCTGAAGGTGGCGTTGCGCAGCGATTTCGAAAGCGAAGGGTAGACATGCGCGGTGGTCGTTTCGTAATTCCAGACGTGGGAGCAGGAGCCGTAACAGCAGCCGCTCTTGTCGTTGGTCCCCTCGAAGCCGTGGAACTCGCCGTCCGCCGTCCGGAAACAGGTCTGTGAGACCAGCGTTGAGAGATTGCTCATCGCCGCGTCCTTCACCGCGCCCGGCAGCGTCGCCTCCTTCATCGCGCCGATGAAGGCGCGCATCCTGCCCTCCAGTTCGGGAAGCCTGCGCGCCAGCGCCGCGGCGGCGTCGAGCGAGGACTTGTACTGCGCGGCGCTGTAGTTGCCCACCACCGTTTTCTCCATCCCCTTTGGAGCGGTCCAGCCCATGCGCGCCGGCGTCCGGTTGGGAAACCGCCACGCCAACACGAACGTGAACTCCCCCTCCGCGCCCGGAGCGATCTCCTTCCGCAGGCAGACGCTCCCCACCGTGCCTCGCTTCTCCGGCTCGTTGTCCAACTTGCCATGCTCGGAGAACTGATCCCAGTAGAGCAGCGGAGCGGAGAACCAGCGCTCGCGAGGCCACCCCCGCCACGCCGTGAAGTCGCCTTCTCCCAACGCCACAACGGTGAAATCGCCGAACAGTTCGTCAGCGGCATCGAGTTTGGAATTGATGAACCGAAGCCCTCTGGCCCCGTCCGCGCTCACCGCCTCCGCCGTGCGCCCATCACCCGCGCCCACCGGATTGTCGAGACTGAACGCGATCGCCACCGCCGCCTTCTCCGTACCCGGATTCCTGGCGATGTAGCGCAGCACCGCGCATGGAAATCCGGAGGAATCCGCATCCAGCGGGAAGACTGGCGTGAACGCCTCGAGCGACAATCGCACGGGCAGCTTCCGATCCCTGAAGTCGATTCTTGCCAGCGGCCACGCGCCCGTGAAAACCGCGCTGTCCAGCCGAGGCAAGCCAGGAACATTATTCGAACCCAAGCCGCTCGAACCTTCATAGGGCGGCAGCATCCTCGCCTCAGCGACTTTCGCCACCGGCTGCTTCGAGCCCGCCTGCGCCCAGACTGAGAAGAACCGGAAGTTCGGAGCGTTGCCCTTGTCCGGGCGGTTGAACATCTCCCAGTCACGCAAGTCTCCGCGCCCGCCCAGATGGACTGTTCCCGCGCCCACCCCGCCCAACGGAAATGCAATCCTCGCAAGCTGCGCTCCGCTGAAACGGCGGGGCCACTGAATCCTCTCCCTTGCCGGCGAAGCGGGCTTCAACTCCGGGGCCGCCGCCGCGGGCGTCGCGGCGGCAATCTGCAGGAAGGTTCTGAGGTTGGTCGGCATGCGCACACTCTATCAGGCGTGAGTGCGGGAGGAGAACCGGAGTTTGACAGATGGCGAATAAAAAGCGAAACTACATCCATGGCAGCTCCCTCCCTCATCGGTATCGCCCGCCTCGCCCATGACGCGCGACCGATCGAGGCCAAGGCGCGCGTCGAGTACCGTGAACTTGCATCGCGATCTCTGCTCAACCGCTGCTCCGGCGGCAATGTCCCGTTCGATTGGACCGTCAACCCTTATCGCGGCTGCGAATACGGCTGCAAATACTGCTACGCGCGCTACACTCACGAGTTCATGGAACTCCGCGACCCCGCCGACTTCGAGCGGCTGATTTTCGCGAAACAGTTCAATGCCGCCGCTTTCGCCCGCGAGCTTCGGCAGGTCAAGACCGGCGAGTGGATCGCCATCGGGACGGTGACCGATCCATACCAGCCAGCGGAGCGCCGGTTCGGCCGGACCCGGAAGGCGCTTGAAGTATTTGCCCGCCGCTCCGGCTTCAAGCTCTCTTTGACGACGAAGTCCGATCTCGTTGCGCGCGACGCTGCGCTGCTTTCAGAGATCGCGCGGCGAAACAGTCTGCGGGTCACGCTGACAGTCACCACGATGGACGCCGGGCTTGCGCGTGCGTTGGAGCCCCTGGCGCCGAGGCCGGATTTGCGAATGGCAGCCGTGCGCGCGCTCAGCGCCGCCGGTGTTGAGGTGAGCGTCTTCGCGAGCCCCGCCATGCCGGGCATCAATGACGCCCGGCAGGACCTGGAGGCCGTCGCGCGGGCCGCGGCGGATTCCGGAGCTCGCGGCTTCGGAGCGAACCTGCTCTTCCTCAAACCCTGCGCTCTCCGCGTCTTCGCGCCCTTCGTCGAGGAGCGCTTTCCGTGGCTGGCGCGGGCCTATCGCGAAAACTACGCGCGCGCTTCGCACCTCGGCGGCAAGCACGTCAAGCGGCTTGAAGCCGTGGTCGCCGGGATTCGCGAAAAGTATGGTCTCAACGCGCGCCGGCTCGACCCTGCGCCGGAATGGGGCCAGATGGGGCTGTTCACATCCGAAGGAGGCTTCCAGTGAGCTACTGCGCGGCCATGGGGAGCGGCGCCCTGGGCCGGGAGCACTTGCGCTATCACGACCACGACCACCGCTTTCCCTGGAATACCGGCAACGAAATGACGGAGCGCGGCTGCTCGCCGGCGCCGGCGTGACCGGCAATCGCCTCAAAGTCAAGGCGGCGATCGAAAACGCCCGCCACCCGCTCGAAAACCCGAGTGCGTCAAGCTCTTCAAGCGGACCTTCGTGTTCACGGGCGGCGAGATCACCGCCGAGTTTCTCCTCAGTACGGGCTATCTTCCGGGGGCGCACGACGAGGATTGCCCCGTGCTTGCCAACTTCCGGGCCGCGAAACCGCCGTGGCTGGTCAGGCCCCGCAGTTCGCGGTGAGCCATTCGAGCCATCTTTCCACGCCGTCGCCAGTCCGGCACGACAGCTCGAACGTCACAAGGCCAGGGTTCAGCGCCTCGACGCCCGCCTTGAAGTAGTCCATCCTGAAATCCGTGTACGGCAGCAGGTCGATCTTGTTGATCACCAGCACATCCACGCCCGAATACATCCGCGGATACTTGTAGGGCTTGTCGTCTCCTTCGGGAACCGACGCGATCAGCACGTTGACATGCGTGCCGAGCTTCCAGGCGGACGGGCAGACCAGGTTGCCCACGTTTTCCACCAGCAGCAGACGCAGATCGTCCAGCGGCAGCAGTTTGAGCGCATCGCGCACCATGGCCGCCTCCAGATGGCACTTGCCGCCCGTGTTGATGTGCACCGAATGCGCCCCGGCGCGCTGCGAGCGTTCGGCGTCGCCGGCGAACTCGTTCGTGTCCCCGTTGATCATGCCGGCGCCCGCGGGGTTGGGCAGGCGGGCGAGCGTCCTCTCGATCAGCGAGGTCTTCCCCGCGCCCGGGCTGGCCATCAGGTTGACGGAGAAAATCCCGCGCGCGTCCAGCGCCGCTCGGACCTCCGCTGCGATGGCGTCGTTGGCCGAAAGCACCTTCTCGACCACCGCCACTCGAATTGGACTCATACCGGTTTCTCCTGCTCGATGTCGATGGACTGGAGGTAGCAGTCGGGCGAGCCGGGGTCGTGATCGAAGACGAGCTTCGACCCGGCGGCGATGGTATCGGCAGCCAGGGCCCGCCACCACAACTCGATCGACTCGTCGACGAAAGTCGAAAGTCCGCCCACCGAGAGGTGCACTTCGTTGACGTGCGACGCCTGGTGCTCCCCGGCCTTTTTCAGAACCAGGTCCAGCAGAGCTTGAGTGACGGAGGCTTCGTGCATGGTCAACAGATCCTCGGGAGTTGTTCGCCGCTCAGGAGGTCGAGGACGCGGACCGCGCCGAGAACCCCCTTTGCGGCGAGCCGTCCTGCGCCGGGCCCTTGAGCTTCGCCGATCAGGGCGGCGTCCGGATTGAAGGCTTGCAGCAGTTCGAGCGCGCGCCCGGAGTGCTCCCAAGGCAGGAAGGCGATGAACCGGCCCTCGTTGGCCACGTACAGCGGGTCGAACCCGAGCAGTTCGCAGGCAGCGCGCACGTCGCCGCGCACCGGGATCCGCTCTTCGGCGACCTGGCAGTCCATCTTCGCGGCGGAGGCGATTTCGATCAGCGCGGTCGCCAGGCCGCCGCGCGTGCAGTCGCGAAGGCAATGCAGTTCAACGCCCGCCTCGATCAGCGCCATGACTTCCCGGTGCACGGGCGCCGAATCCGAAGTGATCTCGGACTCGAACTCGAGCCCCTCCCGCGACGCCATCACGGCCATGCCGTGCCGCGCGATGTCCCCTGAGAGCAGGATCGCGTCCCCTTCGCGAACCCGCCCGGGCTCGAGCGGCGAATCCGTCAGCGGCGCGCCGATGCCGGTCGTGGTGATGATGACGCCGTCGCCGCGGGCGCGTTCGATCACCTTGGTGTCGCCCGTGACGATCGGCGCGCCGCAGCGCTCCGCGGCTGCCGCCATCGACTCGACGATCCGCCGCAGCGTCTCAACGGGAAGTCCTTCCTCGAGCACGAATGCAGCCGAGAGCGCCAGCGGGCGCGCGCCGGCCATGGCGAGATCGTTCACCGTTCCGTGCACCGCCAGCGAACCGATGTCGCCGCCCGGGAAGAACAGCGGCTGCACGACGAACGAGTCTGTCGTCATCGCCAGCCTTCCGGAGCGCGCTGCCACAAGGGCTGAGTCCGTCTCCGCGCCCGAATGAAAAGCCGGCGCGAACAGCTTCGCGATGAGATCCCGCGTGAGCCTGCCGCCGCCGCCATGCCCCATTTGGATGCGCCCGGAAGCGTCGACTGGAACGGGACACAAAAGAGTGAAATCAGGCGACATGCCGTTTGTACCTGTAAAAGGCCGAACAGGCGCCTTCGGCCGAAACCATCGGCGCGCCCAGCGGGTGATCCGGTGTGCAGGAAACCCCGAACGCCGGACACTCTGTCGGCTCGATCGCCCCTCGGAGTACCAACCCGGCCCGGCATTCCGTGTTTTCCTCGCCATTCCGGCAGACGACTTCGAAGCGCTGGAGCGCGTCGTAGGCGGAATACTTCGCCCGAAGGCGCAAGCCGCTCAACGGAATCACGCCGATGCCGCGCCATTCCGCATCGGCGGGTTCGTACACCTCGCGCACCAGCGCCTGGGCGCTCTTGTTACCCCCCGCGCGAACGGCCCGTGCGTAGGCGTTCTCCACCCGGCTCTCCCCTCTCTCCAATTGACGGACGCAGCGGGAAATGCCCAGCATCAGGTCGAGCGGCTCAAAGCCCGTGACGGCCACAGGAACCCGCCATTTCGATGAGAGGCGAACGTAGTCCTCCTCGCCTTCGACGGTGCAGACATGGCCCGCCGCGAGAATGCCGTTCACCTGGCAGTCCCTGGCCCCGAGGATCGCCTCCAGCGCCGGCGGCACGAGAACGTGCGCCGGGATGACCGAGAAATTGGAGACGCCTTCCTGCTCCGCGAGAGTAATCGCCAGCGCCGTCGAAGGGGCCGTCGTCTCGAAACCCACGCCGAAGAACACCACTTGCCTCTCACGGTGGCGGCGCGCCAGATCCAATGCTCCCAACGGCGATTCCACAATCCGCATCTCGGCCCCCGCCGATCGCGCCTCCATCAGGCTCTCGCCGGTTCCGGGCACACGCACCATGTCGCCGAACGACGCAACCAGAGCGCCCGGAGCGCGCGCGATCTCGATGGCCGCGTCGATCAGCCGCGCAGGCGTCACGCAGACCGGGCAGCCGGGCCCGTGAATCAGCCTGATCCCCTCCGGCAGCAGTTGATCGATGCCGAACCGCAGGAGGGCGTGCGTCTGCCCGCCGCAGATCTCCATGATGTTCCACGGGCGCGTGACCGCCGCACGGAGCGACTCGAGCGCCCTGGTCACAGGCGGGCTGGCGCGGAACTCGTCGATGAACTTCACTCGCCCAGCTCCTCGAACAGTTCCAGCGTGCGGCGCGCTTCTTCTTCGTCGATCGTCTCCAGCGCCATGCCGGCGTGAACCAGCACGTATTCGCCAATCCGCGCCTGAGGCGTGCAGGCAAGGCTCACGTTCTTCACGACGCCGGAAAAATCCACGCGAGCCGTCCGCAACAGCTCGTTGGCGTTCTCCTGAACTTCGAGAATCCGGCCCGGGATGGCAAGACACATGCCACTGTCATATCGCAATTCGCAGCCGAAGTGCAGGCGAGTCTACTTGGGATCGCCCCAGCCGGAGGCCGGCTTGGCGGCGCCGCCCTTCACGCCGAGGTCGTCCAGCACGAACCGCAGCAGCGCTTCGTAGAGCGCCGCGCGTGGGTACGCAGGCGGCGCGTCTTTGGCTTCGAAGGGCAAAGCGACGGTGAGATGATCCGTCTTGGCCGCGCCCAGGTAGACCGATTCCGGAATGATCGCATCGAGTTTGAGCAATTGCCCGTCGTTCTGGCGGTCCCACGCGGCCAGCATCTTGTAACTTCCCGCCGCCATCTTGGAAGCCGTCTCCGCGCTCGTGATCGCCACCAGGGAGTAAGTCTTCACGTAGGGATGAGGATGCGCCGACAAGAAGCGCCTCCTCACGTCCTGCTTCAGGCTTTTCATGCCGGTCGACAGATCGCCTTCGCACTTGCCGAACTTGGCCTGCTGCGCGTACTTGTCGATCTGAGCCGGCAGGCTGTCGGCGATCGGCGATCCCCCGGACGCGCCAGCCACGCTGACGAACGCCGCGACCTTCTTGCGCAATTCCGGCTCGGTCGCCAGCATCACCTGGATGTCCGGCGTGCCCTTGCTGTATCCGATCAGAATGACCGGACGCGAATCGCCGGCGGTCTCCTTCCGGAGCCACTCCGCGATCATCTTCGCGTTCTCCTCGCTGGAATCGTTGGGGACGTTCACGAGATCGCTCTGCAGCCCATAGGCCTCCTGAAGAGCTTTCCGCCCGGCGTCGAACGCGGGCCGGTCCGAGGCGCAGGAGCTGAAGATGCCCGGAACGACGACAGCGCGAAGCGACGAGGGCATCGGCCCGAGCTTCAGGGCGGCCTTGCCGGGCTCCTCGATCCACTTTCCGCAGTCGCCCCATTCCCCGCCATCCGGATTGCGCTGCGCCAGCACTGAGCAGAAGTAGTCGCCGAACGCGCTGGTTCGCTGCGCTTCGTCCGGCCTCATGTAAAGCACAAGGATCCGGCCGTCGGAGAAGTACTCCTGCCCATGCGCCGTCTTCGCCTTCGTGACGGTGTCCTTCGGCGTCACGTACTCGCTCTTCACAACCTGCCCGCTATTGCGCAGGCTCTCTCCGATGAACTCCCGCTCCTTGTCCGTGTCCGGATCGATCCTGTGCGTGATCTTGCCGTTCCGCTGATCCTTGTCGAAGCCGACATCGTGCGTGCCCGCGCCCACCCAGAGCGTCCAGCCTTCGACGTCGAACGGCGCTTTCCAGATCCTGAAGTGATGGCGCTCGGCCACGGTGCTCACCGGATCGGAGTGCGCGAAGCCGTAGTCCTGCGGTCTGTCGAACATCCGCAATTCACTCATCGGAATGGTGAGATAGGCCTGCTTGGAGAACGTCCCGAGCGCGCCGCGCAGGATCGTATCCTTGATCGAGCGGTCCACCACCACCCACCCCATGTCCAGCAGCGCCTTCTTGAGTTGATCCTCCCCGCCGAGAACGAGGAAATTGACCCGGTCTCCTTCCGTCCCGTCGGGGTCGACGACGCGGCGCGGAATCTTCGCCAGAATCGCCTCGGTGACCGGCGGAGTCCTGCCCTTGAACCCGGCCGAGGCCGCCGCCGCGTCGCCCGTCTTGCGCATAACGAGCGAGAACGACCCGCTGGCTTTCATGTTGCCGGGCTGGTTGACCCCCACGAACAGCCGCCCGTTCACCTGCATGCGGCTCTCGCGGCGCGCTCCGATCAGAAACGGATAAGCCGCCGCATTGTCGCCGATTCTGCCGATCAACGCCCCCCGGCCCGACGAATTGAGCGGGTAAGTGCGGATCAGATCCATCCAGCCGCGATTGAGCCCTTCGGGGCTCGCCGCCTGCGGGGAGTCTGCGTACTTGAGTTCGCCGCTCGCCTCGAACTGCCAGAGTTCGCCCGCTTTGACATCGACGCCGGTATCCACCCAGCCGGCGTCGCCTCGCACCTCAATCCGCCGCTCCTGGGCGGCGCCCGCGAACGCGAACAAAAACGTGACCGCCAACGCTCTCGTCATGAAGGTCTCCCTCTATGAAAGAGATTGTCGCTCGTTTGATGGATCCCAGGCTTGCTCCGGGACGACTCCGTGCATCTCCAGTTCGTGCTCGAATCGCCCGAGATCGCCGTGCAGCGGAGTGTGGGCGAGCTTGCGGCCGTCGGAGGCGTAAACGATCAGGAACTCGCTGGCGATGCCCAGTCCCTTCAGGCGGCCTCCGTAGCCCAGCTTGCGCTCCACCGACGCCACTTCCTTCCAACTGATGAACGCCCGTTTGTGCGGCCAGGGGCACTTTGAGGACAACCCAAACTGGTCCGTCATCAGATCAGCAGGCCATGCGAGCGACAGGAAGCTCAACGCCAGGATGACCAGAGCTGTGTCGATCGCGCGCGCCTGAATGGGTTGCTCGACCCAGTAGGCCGGAATCAGGCAGAGGAGCGAGATCAATGCACCGGCGATGATCAGGGCTTTGCATCGGAGGCTGGCTGGAAAATGAACCGCTTCCGGGTTGAACCGGTCGCGAAAGCTCGACACCCCTTCATTCTGACAGATCCATCAATCCATCGAGCCGGCGGCGATAAGCGATGATTTCAAACATGAGCCTCGGCCGATGGGCGCTTCTCGCCGTTGTTTCGCTCTGCGGACTCTGGCTGTTCTTCCTCGAGTACCTCCCTCCGCTTCAGGCGGTCTCCATGCACTCCGATCTGCAGGGATACCACTACCCGCTGTTGAACTTCGCATGGCACGAAATCCGGAACGGGCGCCTGCCGCTCTGGGATCCGGTGATCTACTGCGGAATCTCCTATGCCGGGATCATTCAGGAGGCGCTTACGTATCCTCCAAACTGGCTGCTGTTCCTCTCCGCGCCGCTGACAAAGGGACTTCTCCAGAAGAACCTCGAAGTCCTGCTGATGCTTCACCTGTGGGCCGGATTCCTGTTCTGCTTCGGATGGCTGAGGACCAGGCTGGACGATAATCTGGCGGCATTCGCCGGCGCGGCGGCGTTCGCCTTCGGAGGGATGCCGCTGGCCCAATCGCAGCATCTCGGCGTGGTGAACTGCTACGTCTGGATTCCATCCGCCCTGTGGGCTATCGAGAAGGCCCGTCAAACGAGTTCCCTCCGCCCGTGGATGCTGCTCTCGGCCGCCTCCGCGATGGCGTTTCTGGCCGGCTATCCGCCGGCGTTCCTGGCCTTCATTACGTGCGCCGTCTGCTGGTCCGCCGCCGTGCATGGCCTGCGCCGCGGCTTGGTCCGCAGTCTGGCCTCGCTCGGCTTTTCCCTCCTGCTGGCCGGGGTGAAGCTGCTGCCCGCCCTACAGTCAGCCGAGTTGCGGGTGTACGAGAAATCGTACTCGGGCGGACTTCCGCACGGCGCGTTCACCGCTTTGCTGCCTTTTCTCCCGAATTATTTCGACGGCGCATTGCCCCCCTCCGGAGTTCTGCCGTGGGGCGACTCGCTGTATGTCGGCGGACCCGTCATCTGCGGGCTCGCGGCGATCATCGCCGCGCTGGCGCTCCGGCGATGCAGCGCGCCGGTCGCCGCGCCCTGCCTCACCATCGGGTGCGCGGCGGTTCTCATGGCCAATCCCTTCGGCGCCGTCGACGCCGCCGTCAGCCTGTCGCCTTCGCTCGCGGCAGCCCTCCGGGAATACAACCTCCTGCCTTGCGTGACGGTCTCGCTGTGCTGCCTCGGCGCTTACGGAGTCGCGTGCCTTCGCCGGAACCCTCCGCTGGCCATCCCGCGATTCGGCGCCATCTGCATCGCCCTGCTGACCTTCGCATGGTGCGCCCGCCTGCTCGCCGTCTGGCTTCCCGGCGGCGTCGAATTCGCCTCCGGCTGGGCCACTCTTCTCGATGCCGCGGTCGCTACAATCCTTGCATGCGCTTTGCTGCTCGCTCCCCGCAACGGTCCCGCCTCGCGAGCCGCCGCCGCCGCGTTCGTCGCGCTTTCTCTGATCGAACTGAAAGCGTTCGGAACCAGCCGGAGATTCAGCGCCGAACAGGGACATCCTGACCGGAAATACCGCGCCCTGCGCGACATGCGCACCGGCGGCCATGCGATGGCCGGCATGGAGCAGGCCGTCTTTGACCGGCTTCGCGCCCACCCCTGGCATCGGGTCATCGTGCTCGACGGCATGCACCCGCTCGACCTTCACCACTACGGCCTGCTTACCCCCCAGGGCTTCGAGGCCAGCCTCCCGGCGCAGTACCGCCGGAAGATCGCGGACTATGTCCCCTGGAGCACAAACAGGCTCTTCACGCCCGATCCTGCCGATCGCCGCTTCCTGGACGATTTCGCCGTCCGCTTCGCTATCTGCCGTTCCGGCGGTCCCGCCGAACGCCATCTTCTCGCCATGCAGCATTGGCTGCCGCTCGGCTCGGGGAGCTACTACTTCCGCGTCTTCGAGTACGCGGCCGCCCAACCGCTCTACAGATGGTCCGGCGCGGTTTCCGCCCCCGCCTTCGCCCCGGCCCGGCGCGTATTTCATCTCGACTCGCCCGGCGGCGGCCGGTTCGAGCTTCTCGAGCAGAACCTGCCCGGCTGGTCGGCGTCTCTGGACGGAGGCCCGGTGCGAATTGAGCGGTTCAACGGCGTCTTTCAGTCGGTGATGGTGCCGCCGGGCCGCCATGAACTGGTCTTCGAATACCGCCCCCTCGAACTCTACGCCGGGGCCGCGATCTCTCTCGCCGCGTGGATCATCCTCATGGCCGCCTGGCGGCGTAGCGGTAAACCACAAACTGCGTGACGCCTTTCGCATCCTGAATCCGGCTCACCGGCTCTCTCTCCAGCCCCTGCTCTGCGGCCCACTGGTCCAGACGCTCATTCAGCCCGGGAAACAGCATGGACTCCTGCGGCCGCGTGACGATGAGCGTCGACGGTTCCTTCAGTTTCATGAGCCGCACGTCTCCAGGCCGCTGCTCGATCTCGGAGACCACCGCGTCGCTCGCGGGAATCAGCGGAAGCCGCCCCCCCGAGAGGAGCCGCAGCGGATCGAGGATGCCCCAATCCACCACGAAAACCGCCCCGGGCCGCCGCGACTCCAGATCGGCGGCCAGTGCGCCGGAGGTCTGGGTCCACTGCCTCGCTGCGCCTTCGGTCCGGGCCAGATCGAGATAACGGCCGTGGACCAGAAGACCCGGCACGAACACAAGCCCGGGCAACAGGATCGCCGCCGCTCTCCGCGGCCATCCCCCCTCCCACAGCGCGGCCGCACCCGTCGCCACCAGCAGGTGGGGCAGCGGCCACAGCAGCACGATGTGATGGCAACTCATGCCCGCGTTCTTCATCACCGCCATGAATAGGAATCCCGCCGCGAACGCGGCCGAAAGGAAGGCCGTCACGCGATACACGCTCCGCGCCGACAGCCCGATCAGGACCCCGGCCAGCAGCGCCGCCGGCAGAAGACTCCAGCCCGGCAGGCCGCCCCTGCCGCTGTCGTTCACGATAAAGCCGAACAGCGCCGAACCGTCCAGCGAAACCCATAGCCCGAGGAGCTTCTTCGGGAGATCCCATTCGAGACCCGCGGAAGACCTGAAGGACTCGAAACCGCTGCGGAGGTTGAAGCGGATGAACACGGCCGCTCCGGCCAGAATCCCGAACGCCAGCGCAGCCGCCACGCGCGGCCGCAGCCATCGGCGGACCACGTCCGCGCCGCCGCTTGCCGCCAACCCCGCCGCCAGGGCCGCAACGATCCACAGGAAACTGATCTTGTCCCAGACGCCTAATCCGCATGCCAGCCCCGCGCCGAGCGCCCACCGCCAGTCGCCTGAATCGTGCAGCCGGATCAGGCTACACACCATCGCCAGCGCCAGCGCATGCTGCAGCGCCACCGGCCCCCAGTCGAGCGTTCCCGTCCACACGAAGATCGGATCCGCCGCCACCAGCAGCGCAGCAGAAGCCGCCCACCACGGCGGGATGAACCGCCGCGCCGCGATGAACGTCAGCCAGACCGCCAGCGCGCCGAGCGTCACAACCGGAATCCTCAGCGTCCAGATCGACGCTCCCGCGAGTGCGAAGATCGGCTTGTAGAGCCAGATCTTCAGCGCCCCGATGTAGGGCATCAGCATGAACGCCACTTCCGGATTGCGGTGGCTCGCGCTGTGGACGTAAACCGGCGGCAGAATGCCGCGCGTGAAAAGCGTCTCGTCCTGCTGCGGGCCCGCCAGCGGGATGACCGTCAGGCCAAGAGCGAGATGAAGCAGGGAGGCCGCGATGGCGGCGAAGGCGGCTGGACGGTTCTGTAGCTGCAGCACTGCGGAAAGGCGTTTAATCCTTGATCACGCCATGATAGCGCGCCATCCAGTAGGGCAGAATGTAGTCGATCCCCGCGCCGCCGATGGTCCCGTAGAGGCCCCCATAGAGCTGAAACGGGCTACGCTGCCAAAGGAAGTCCGTCGGCGTTCTGCGGTTCACCGGGATCACCTCGCAAGCCTGGTTCTCCCCGCAGGCGGCGTACTCCGGCCTCAGGTCCGTCCAGAAATTGCGCCGCGGCCGGTCGAGCCACGCCTCCAGATTCATCCTCACGCGCTCGTCCCGGTCCGCCCGCGGGCCGTTGATGGCCGTGTCGATCATGTCGAAAAACGCGTTCTGATGATCCTCGGTGGCGCGGCGCAAGGCGTCAAACGCCGCCGTGTAGTGCAGCCGCGGCCACCAGCCGTCTCCGCTCGTCAGCAGGTTGTACAGGTTGATGTGATCGAGATTGAACTTGAAATAAGAGTTGTGCGTGTCCTGCGTCTCCAGCAGGATCGGCACGCTCACCCCAGGCGCCGCCAGGTTCGATAGCGCCCGGTATGCGCCCTCGAACCGGTTCGGATTGCATCTCCTGCCGAGCTTCAAAAGGCTGAGCTGCTGGTCCGCCCGGCCGATGAACGTCGTCGTGATCTCGCCTTCCGGCATCCGCACGATCCAGTTGTCCTCAAGCAGACGGTTGAGCATCCGCGTCGCCAGCATCGAAACCCAGTCGTGCACCTCCTGGTCATCCACCAGGTTCCATGCCGCCGTCAGACCGAAAAACACGCCGGAATACTGGTCGCGAGAGGTGTTTCCCGCCCAGTAGTGCGGGATGCCGTCCACCACGCCGGTGCGAATTCCATGAATGCTCTCTTCTCCCGTGATGTCGGCGGCGTAGGGTGAGTCCGCCGGGACCGCGCAGCGCGCAAGGACATCGCTGCCGGTCACTTCGATGAGCTTGCGGATTCCGTTGAGCGCTTCCATCAGGCGGGCCCGCGCTTCCGGCGACCGCGTCACCGCCCACCGGTAGGCCTCCGCGGCCGCGTAATGCCCGGTCCAGGTCGCCGAATCGCCGCATCGGGTGTAGCTGACGATCTCGTCGCTATCGGCCGACCGGTAGACCGGGTCGATCACCATCGAATAGGGCATATGCCGGGCGCGGATCTGCTCGTGGATCTCGAGCGCGTCGGCTTCGCCGGCCAACGCCCGGACGCTCAAGACGCAACATGCCCACATCAGCCGGCGCAATGGGATCCTCATCTTCTCTCTCTAGGCTATCAGGCGGAATGCAGACTTTTCCTCCGCGCGGAATGCCCACAAAATTGATGGACTAGGGCTTTCACCCGAGACATTCTGGCCAGAATTCTGTTTAAGATAAAAGCACCTGATTTTGCTGTTATATGATCCGGTCCGCGTTGTGCCTCCTCATGGCGGGGACGATGGTCCCCGCCGCCCCCCCTTCTTACTATGAAACCCTCGGATACACCAACCACGGCGAGTGGACCGCTCAGGTTAGCATCGAACCCGCGGTCTGGCGGCCCGGCGCTAAAGTCGCCGTCGCCGGCCAGGTCAACATCAGCGAGGCCCATCTCGCTTCGCTGGCCGCGGTGAACTACAAAGCGGCCGGCATCGTCATCCTTGCCACCGCCGAGCGCAGTTTCGACGCCGAAGGAAAGCTCCGCATCCCCTGCGCCGAACGCATGTCCACCGTTCTCACACCCACGGGCCTCGCCATTGAAGGCGGCCAGTACGGCGCCATCACCAAGCGCTACGGCTACGGATTCAACACGCCCTACGACCAGCAGATCACCGTGAATCTCGCCGGCCTCAAACCGCAGGGAGGGTGGTACTCCGTCCCCTTCCGCATCGAGCAGGAGTTGCCCGCCGATCTCCCGCCGGGATATTACCGCGTCCGCCTCGACTACGGCGTCACCACCGGAAAGACCACCGTCAACCTGAACGCAGAAGCCTTCGCCAAGCGCCCGTTCTTTAAGGGCCGCCCGATCGAGAGCCACCACTACTCTCCGATCATTCCCGCCAGCGGCTTGCACGTCAGCGGCAGGATGATCGAGGCGGAGACCATCCGTCCGCGCCTGCCCTGGGTGCTGCTCTACAACTACAACTCCAACGGCTACCGCGGCGTCGTCGCCGAGGAGGACAAGTCCTGGTTCGCCCTGAGCCAGAGGAACCTCATTCACGACGACGTCATTCTGCCGATGTTCGACGCCGCCGGCAGAGTGCTCTCTTATAATCTGGAGCCGCAGGTTCTCACCGACACGATCGAGCTCCGCGGCAATATCCCATGGGCCGGCGACAAGGGAGAGATCACGGTTGAGGTGACCGCCCCCGATGGCGCCGTCCAGCGGCTCGGCTCCTTCTCCTTTACGGGCAAGTCCGGCAACTTTCCCACGACGAAGAACTCGAAGGTCACCGCTTGGAAACCCTCCATGTACGGCCAGTACAGCGTCAAGGCCACCGGCTGGTATGCCGATGAGCACGGCAACCGCTACGAGGCCGGCGGGACCTACAAGTTCTGGATCGCCAAGCGGATGACCCTCGCCACCGCCACCTTCCAGGGGATGTCATACCCGGTTGGAAACCGCTACGGGCGCGACATCGGTTTCGCACCCGCGTTTCCAGCCGATGTTGAGGTCACCGCCACGCTCTACGCCCACTCCGATCCCGCCCGCGCCCGGACCATCCGCTACTCCGGCAAGGCGACCATGGCCGGAACGTTCGGCGCGGCCCAGGGAATGGCGCCTCTCAATTTCGACCAGCCGGGCGAGTATATCGCCCATGTACTCGCGAAATACCTCGATGAATTCGGGCATCTGTGGGTCTGCTCGATGCGTCACGCCGGAGTCGTCTATCCGGAGAACTCGCCCATCGTCGCCAGGGGCAAGAAACTCTATCTCCCCGGCCCCAAGTCCTATGTTGAACGCGGCCACTCCATGCGCGAAGGCTGGATGGGCGACGACGGCATCGGCTACCTGGACCACATCAACTTCCCGTACAACCAGCGCGACGTGCTCCTGATCGCCAGCGAGAACAAGTCGGCCAACAAGATCATTCCCACCCTCATCTGGGAATGGAAGGACCAGCCGCAGCCTTATCAATCCACCTATTCGGGCATCGGCGTCACGAATCTGAAGCTGGTCACCTCCAACGGCTACTCGCCCCACCTGTTCCCCGAGTACATCACCGAATGGGGCTACTACTACGCCGCGGGCCCCAGGCCCGGCTTCATGTCCCGATTCCTCGTCGGCGAGAACAATGTCCGCGCTCCCTACTGGCACTTGAGCCCGAACAGCTTCGGCGGCCAGATCAACGCCAGCGGCAACGGCGACGTTCCGGGCGACATCTACCGGCTCATCGGCGGCGTGGTCGTCCGCCCGCCCGCGAAGGACCCTCTCTATGCCGGCTATATCGCCAGCGCGTTCATCATGCCCGGCGGGACAAATGACAACCGCATCGTCGCCCCGGGCGAAGAGGACATGCCCGGGCCTTACAACGCCAGGGCGCGCTTTTTCATGGTCGGCCTCCGCCCCGGCATGACTTACGAGACCGGCGCCACTTTCGCGCCCGCCGTCCAGATCGATCCGATTCTTCCGGCCGAAATCACCTTCACTCTCACTTACCCCGACGGCAGGAAGGTCTCCCAGTCGGGCAAGGGCGATATCTACGGGACCTTTGTCGGCGCCACCCGCTGGACGCTTGATCAACCCGGCCTCTACCGCTACACCCTCGACGGCGTCTGGGAGGGGCACAAGGGCGTCATGCCCGGCCTGCCTGCGTCCGGCGGCGAGTTCTACGTCCTCGAGAAAGTCAGGCCTCCGAACATTCCCGAGATGAAACTCGAAATGCTCGAAGAGGCGGCCATGGATCCGGTCACCGGCATCACCGTCAAGGGCCAATCCACCGCCCGCGAAGTCCGCTTCGCCATGGTCATTCCCGGCGCGGTTCTCGACCAGGAATCCCTGCCCGTCACGAACGGGAGGTTCGAGTACATCCTCAATCCGAAGGCGCTCGAATCGAAAACCCAGACCTACGACACCACCCACCGCGTCACGGGCCGCCCCGAAATCGGCGACGTCATTCACCTGACCTTTTTTTCAAAGGAATCCAACGCCGCCGGCGATACGGCGCACAGCTTCCGCCGCGTTATCATTCGCGGCGCAAAGGTGCTCACCGTCAAATAGCGGCGCCCGTCAGGGGATCGTCACCACCCGGTAACCGGCCGCTTCCAACTCCGCGCGGTCGAGGAAGCTGCGCCCGTCCACGACCAGTGGCGTCTTCATCGCGGTCCTGAGATCCGTCCATGGAATCTCGCGGTAGTCTTTCCACTCGGTCACCAGGAGAATCGCGTCCGCCCTTTCGAACAGCCCCTCGGGCCGGTCCACCAGCCGCACCTGCAGGTCCGGGCGCTCGCTCCGGAAGCGGTCCATCGCCACCGGATCGTGCGCTTGGACGATCGCCCCGTGCTGCGTCAGCCGCTTCGCGATGTCGATCGATGGCGCATCCCTCAAATCGTCGGTGTCGGGCTTGAACGCCAGCCCCAGCAGCGAGATCGTCCGGCCCTTCAGAATTCTCAGTTCAGCCAGGAGCTTCTCGATCACGCGGACCCGCTGGCGGCTGTTCACCTCGCGCGCCGCGTTCACAATGGGCATCGAGAGCCCGTACTCCGCCGCCGTCGAAATCAGCGCGGACGTGTCTTTCCCGAAGCACGAGCCGCCCCACCCCAGTCCAGCTTGCAGGAACCTCGGCCCGATGCGTGTATCCAGACCGATGCCCCGCGCAACCTCCTTCACGTCCGCCCCGACCCGCTCCGCCAGGCTCCCGATTTCGTTGATGAAGCTGATCTTCAGCGCCAGAAAGGCGTTCGCCGCGTACTTGATCAGCTCCGCGGACGCAAGGTCCGAACTCACCATCGGCACCGCCGCGCAATCGGCCGGCCGCGGCAAAAACGCGGGAGCAGGGAAGCTCTGATCGATCAAAGGCCGGTAGAGCGTGTACATCATCTCCAGCACGCGCGGGCTGTCTCCGCCCACCACGATCCGGTCCGCGTAAAGCGTGTCTCCAAGCGCCGTGCCCTCGCGCAGGAATTCCGGATTGGACGCCACCGCGAATTTGCCGTCCGCGCGCTCTCCATGGTGCGCTTCGTAGGACGTCCGGATCAGCGCCTCCACCCAGTTCCCGCTGCCGATCGGCACGGTCGATTTGTTCACTACAACGGCGAAAGTATCCGTCAGATACTGGCCAATACTCTCCGCCGCGGATCGCAAATGCCGGAGGTCCGGGCTGCCATCCGCCTGCGGCGGCGTTCCCACCGCGATGAAAATCACCTCCGCTCCGGGGACAGCCTCGGAGTATTCGGTCGTGAAGCGGAGGTTTTCCGAGGCTTGATGCATCAACTCTTCGAGTCCCGGCTCGAAAATCGGAATCTTGCCGCTGCGCAGCTTGTCGATCTTTTCCTGAACCGGATCCAGGCAGGTCACTTCATGCCCCAGGTAAGCCAGGCAAACGCCCGTCGTCAAACCCACATAACCCGTACCGAGAATGGCTACTTTCATGCACTTTCCTTCACTCATGCTAGCGCGTGGAACGTCGGCGCCGAGGCGCAAGTCCCCACCCGCAGCCGTCAGGGAACTGTCCCGCCCGATTCCGCCGGCGCAATCCCCAACCGGGATCTCTCACCCCTGCGCCGCAATCTCGATTCCGGCCTCTTCCAGGCCCTGCCCAACCGCCTCCAGATTCTTCAGCGGCGCGCCATCGTAATGTCCCAGCGTGATCCCGTCCATCCCGCACTCAGCCGAAATCGCCACGCCTCGACGGATCAGCTCCGGCGTCGCCCGCGGCCGCACTCCGATCGCCGACAACATATAGACGTCATCGCCCGCTCCCGCGCGAAGCTGCAGCAGAAACCGCCGCTTGTCCTCCATCCGCTCCGCCCGCCCGCGCTGCTCCGAGTAGTCGCTCGACCGGATTGAACCTACTGCCAGCTTCAGCTTCGAGTATTGAAATCCCGCGAATTCCGGCAGGTTCTTCAGGTGCGCGTTATCCCGAAAGTCGATCCCCGGTTTCTCCGCCTGCATCGCGGCCTTGATGTCTCCGTACACCCGCGTCATGGTCAGGCACCGGAACCGGATTAGATCCAGAATCGCCGGATAATCGAGCAGCACCGCCACCACCGACGTGTTCGAGGCCCGCATCACCTGGAGCCTGTGTGCCTCTTCGAGCGCGGGATGATCGGCGGACTCCGCCACTGGCAGAAGACTCTTGCGGATCGCCGCCAGATCGAGCCCTGCCTTCTTCGCCTCCGCGTGGCAGCTTGGGCAGAAGCACCCGCCCAGCACCGTCGCCATCGCCGCCTCCCTCAAATCCTCCGGCAGCGTTCCCCAAAAGCCGTATTCAAAGGTGTTGCCGGCGTGTTCGGTTCCGCCCGCTCCGGTCAACACTGGCAGCTTCGTCCATGCGAACGGCAGCATGCACGTCTGCACATAGTCCAGGTCGTAGCTCGCCGCCAGGTCCCTGAACAGCCCCAACACATAGGCTCGCGACTCCGGATGGTTGTGGCACACCATCTGCCCCAGACGGTTGCCCCAGATGTCGCGCTGCACCGCGCCGCGATGCACGCCCCGCGCTCGTTCCTTGTCGAGAACGGTGTGCGAAATCTCCGCGCCTGTCTTCATCCCCATCCGCCGCGCCGCCTTCACGAGTTCTTCCAGCCAGTCCGTCTCCCGGAACTCAGGACGCTCCGTCGCCAGCGGCTTGATCTTCGACCCCTCATAGAACCGCGCATGCGGCTTCCAATACGTCCGGCTGTCCTCCGGAAAATACCTCTTCCATTTCGGATTGTGCGGAAAATAGAGATCGGTCAGCGGCCTCCGCTCGTGATGCATCAGCGCCACCAGGTAGACGCTGTTCACCCGCGCCGTCTGCTTCAGCGTCTCGAGGACAGGCTCCACGCCTTCAGCCGCCAGGTCCCACGCATAGAGGCTCGCTGCGACTTCCTTGAACGCCTTCCTCCCGCGCGGAGTCCGCACCCGCGCCGGTTGAAACCCCGCCACCAGGCTGAGCGCCAGCTCTCTCCGGTCCAGCATCATGCGCCCCCTTGCACCCAATCCGCCGCATCGCCCGCCGCGGCCAACTGCTTTGCCAGCTCCGCTTTCATCTCCGCCACCCGGCTCTTCTGCGCCGAAGCCGCCGCGAGGTTGTTCAGCTCCCAAGGGTCGCGCTTCAGATCGAACAACTGCTCCGTCCTCTGGCCGTTTACGTGATAGATCACCAGCTTCCACTCCTTCGTCCGCAACGCCCGCTGCACCCCCCGGTACGCCGCGATCGTCGACGTCCGCGGCGCGCCCTTCAACAGATCCCGGCCGTCCCGCTCCCCGGCCAGCGGAGCCCCGGCGAGATTGCACACCGTTGGCGCGATGTCCATCAGGTGGCGCAGCGAGTCGTTCCGCAAGCCCTTCTGAATCCCCGGACCGCTCACCATCAGCGGAACCCGCAGGCTGTGTTCATACAGATTCTGCTTGCCCAGCAATCCGTGCTGCCCCACCGCCAGCCCGTTATCTCCCGCGAACACGACATACGTGTTGCCGGCGTCCGGCGTCGCATCCAGTGTGTCGAGCACCCGCCCGATTTGATGGTCGACCTCCGTGATCATCGCGAAGTACGCCGCGATGTGCTCCCGCACTTGCGCTTCGGTCCGCGGGAAGGGAAGCAGCAGTTCGTCCCGTACCTTCATCTCCCCGTTGTCGAAAGGATGCTGCGCCATGAAGTTCTTCGGGAGTTCGATCTTCGCCGGATCGTACATGTCCGCGAACCGCTTCGGCGCCATCCGCGGATCGTGCGGCGAGGTGAACGCCGCGTACATCACGTATGGCGCATCGCCTTTCTGCCCCTTGAGGAATTCGATCGCCGAGTTCGCGATCACCTCGCTCGAGAAGCCTTCCGCCGTCCTCGCCCGCTCCTTCGGATACCGGCCCTCGGCGTCATAGTCGAACACCGGCATCTTCAAGTGATCGCTCATACCGCCGAAAAAGATGTTCGCCCCGTGCGTAAAACTCCGGTGATGCAGCGGCGGACCGAGATGCCACTTTCCCGTGTGAAAGGTCCGGTAGCCGCTCTTCCTGAGGTGCTCGGGAAACGTCAGTACGTCCGGGTCGGGCTTCGCCGGATGGTCCACGATCGTCTTGTGAACCCGGAATACGTTGTGGCCGGTGAGCATTTGCGCCCGGCTCGGCATGCAGATCGCGCCGGTCAACCCGCCCTGCGTCGTCGCCTGCGTGAAGACGGCGCCGCGCGCCGCCAGGCGGTCCATGTTCGGCGTCCGGATCGCCCCGTTGCCCAGCGCCCGGATCGTATCGAACCGCTGATCGTCGGTGTGCAGGATCACGAAATTCGGCCGCTTGGGCTGCGACAACGCCGCCGGCGCCGCTGCGGCGATTGCTGGAATGAACGCTCTGCGGGTCAACATACCAGTCAAGAGCTTACTAAACCGCGCTACAATCCTCCTCATGCGTATCTGGGCTGGGATCCTCGCCTTCACTCCTCTTCTCGCCATCTGGGCTCACGACGGCCGCCACGCCGCTCCCCGCATGGCCGCCACCGCAAAAAACTTCATCGCCTCGCTCACTGACGAGCAGAAGGCCATCGCCCTGCTCCCCTTCGAGCCCGGCCCCCTCACCGACAAGAGCAACCGCGCCTTTTGGCACTACATTCCCTCCGACGATATCCCCACGCGCTACGGCCACCCCCGCCCCGGACTCACTCTCAAGGACATGAGCGCGCACCAGAAAGCGCTCGCCGCTGCGCTCCTCTCCGCGGGGCTCAGCCAGCAGGGATTCATTAAGGCCACCACCATCATGAGCCTCGAAGACATCCTTCGCATCCTCGAAAAGGACGCCAAGGGCCGCCGCGACCCCGAGAAGTACCACTTCACAATCTTCGGACAGCCCTCCGGCTCCGGGACGTGGGCCTACCGCATTGAAGGCCACCACGTCAGCCTCCACTTCACCGTGATCAAGGGAAAGGCCACCGGCAACCCCACCTTCTTCGGCTCCAATCCCGCCGAAGTCCGCACGGGTCCGCGCGCCGGTCTCCGTGTCCTTGCCGCCGAGGAAGACAAGGCCCGCGCCCTGCTGGCTGCCCTCACTCCCGACCAGAAGAAAACCGCCATCATCAGCGAGAAAGCGCCTGCCGACATCCTCACCGAACGCACCCGCCGCGCCGCCATCGAGGGCAAACCATCCGGCCTCGAAGCCTCCAAAATGACCCCGGCCCAGCGAAAACTCCTCGACGCCCTCATCGGCGAATATATTGAAAACCTCCCTGACGAGCTCGCCGAACAGCGCCGCCAGCGCGTGCGCGAGGCGAACGGCAAGTTCTGGTTCGCTTGGATGGGCGCCGAAGAACGCGGCAAGGGCCACTACTACCGCGTCCAGGCTCCCGGCTTCCTCATCGAATATGACAACACCCAAAACCAGGCCAACCACATCCATAGCGTGTGGAGAGATTTCGAAGGCGACTTTGGCGAAGACCTGCTGCGCTCCCACTACCGGAGCGCTCCGGCAAGCCACGGTCACGATCAAGCTACGCTGAAGAAGTGAGTTCCCGGCGCGGCTTCATTCAGTCCCTTGCGGCTTTCGCCGCGCCGCCCCTTCCCTCCGGCTGGCTCCGCTACGCCGATCCCGCCACCGAGGGCGAAGTCTTCCGCATCACCGACCCCAAGGCCGCATCCATCATGCCCCCGCTGCCCGCGCGCGCGATCGCCCGGCGCAGCAATCTTCTCCTGTTCGCCCAGAAACTTGGCAGCCAGTGGACCCCCATGGTCATGGAACTCGGCAAGGGCCTCGCCCGCGCTCTCTCCTCCCCGGAGGGCCTCATCCCCGCCTCCCTCTCCATCTCTTCCGACGACCGCAACGCTCTCTTCTTCACCGCCAGGGGACTCGAATCGGTGAGCCTCTCCGGGACGCGATCCCAACTTCTCTACCCCGCCCGCGATGACTGGAAGCCCGTCTCCGCCGTCGCCCCCTCCGAAGACGGCACTGCCCTCTGGTTCACCGAATCCGACGGCAAAGCATGGGCGCTCCGCCGCCTTCGCGCTCCAAGGTGGACCGCCGAGACGGTCTACGAGTCAGCAGCGCCTTTGTCTCATCCTGTTCCCAATCCCCGCCGCGCTCAGGTCCTCTGTCTCGGCGGAGCCGGCGAACTTTTCACGGTCACCTTCGACGCAAGGGCCAACCGGATCGAGGCCCAGGGCCGTGTCATCGATTGCGGCTGGAGCCCCGATGGCAACGAAATCGAGTACCTCCTCGAACCCGCCGAACCCGGCCGCCTCGTCGAGCTGCGCGAGCGTTCCCTCGATGAACGCACGGACAAGCTCATTGCCAGGACCAGCCAGTTCTCCTGCTTCGCCCGCAACGCGAACTCCACCGTCTTTGTCGGCGCTTCCCGCAACAAGGCCTCGGCCAACGTTCTCCTGCTTCTCCGCAAGACCCGCCGCGAGTTCACGCTCTGCGAGCACGGAGCCAGCGACCCGGCGCAGGTCAATTGCCGCTTTACGCCCGACTCGCAGAAGATCATCTTCCAGACCGACCGCGACGGCGCCCCGGCGATCTACCTCGTCAACGTCGACAAGCTCGTCGAAAAGAC
>CAYWST010000014.1:24117-31137 GCA_964461075.1 uncultured Solibacteraceae bacterium
GACAGGGACAGCCTGACCCGTCCCACCCCTGCTTCCGTGGAGAACTCTTAAGTGTGCCAAAAGATGGAACTTCCGTCCCCAACCTCTGAACCGCCGCGGCCCCCCTCTTCCTCCCTGCACCAATCTCGATCGCTCCGCTGCGCGCTAACCGCCTGATCTGCTCTCGTTTTCCCTCTGCTGTTGGACTTCGTGACTTTGGCGCGAGATTCTGGAAAAATCGAGCCGGGACGGGTCAGGCTGTCCCATTTCCCATTTCCATTTCCCCCCCCGGCAGCGCCTCGCTCAAAATGTTCACTCCGCCCACTGTCCGCCTCAATAACTCGAACTCGCCAGCCAGCTCCTCCGGACGATTCGCTGTGTTCAGCCGCGGCTCCAGTGGCAGCCTCTCCGCTTCAACTGCAACTGCCAGATAGACCCCGGTCGCGTTGAGAGAAACGAAGATCGGCTGGCCCACCAGCTTGCGAACTTCGACAAATCTCTCGTAGAGGCGCTTTGGCATCGGCGGCACAGCCGTTTCTCCTTCGTCGAGGACAACCATCGAATCCGTGTCGAACTCAGCCACGCCGCTCGCCGCTTTCACCGTGTTTGCCCTCCGCGCCACGCCCCATTTCAGCCCCTCCCACCCCTCGTACACCCGCGCGTCGGCAAGCCGCACGGTAGACCGCACGTCGACGGGCCGCTCCAAGTGGACGAAGACTCCGGTCATGGTTGGAATCTTGACGTTGGTGCGGCGCTCGGAGGAATACGATTCCCGCTTCACCTGCATCACCGACCCGCGAAACCGCGTCCCTCCGCAAGTGCACGAAAAGCTGCCTGTCGAGCGAATTAGATCCGGTCCGCGTGAGAAAAGCGCGCTCGCTTCAAATACCGCCGCGTCGATCACCCCGTCCAGGCTCGTCGCGCAGCCCGGCAGCGCCTCGCGCAACGTCGCGGCGATCACCTGCCGCCGGAATTGCTCCTCGTAGGCGGCGACGTCGCCCTCGCGCCAATGGAGGAACGCATTCACGGCCCGCACGGACGCATAAACGCTCAGGCTGGCGGACACAAGCATCACGCCGATCACGACGGCCATATTCGTAGTGACAAAGTTCCCCACCACCCAGATGGAGCCCACCGCCGCGCCCGCCAGCAGCGCCAGGCCCAGCAACACCAGAATTGCAACGCCCAGCACTCTCAGCCATTCCGTCCTTCTGGCCTTCTTGCGCAGCGGTTCCACCTGTGCGATGCGCGCGCGAAGCGCGGCTTCGAATTCTCTTGTCTCAGACATCGTTTCCCGTAGCATAGCCGAGGGCGCACGACGCGATTGAACCCGGCCGCCGAATTCGCCCTGTGGTCCAATTGGACCATGCAGCGATACGGCATGCTCATCCGCCTTCGTCCCGAAGCCGACGCGGAATACCGGAAACACCACGCCGCCGTCTGGCCTCAGGTTCTCGCCACCATCTCCGCCTGCAACATCCGCAACTACTCCATCTACCTCAAGGACGGATTTCTGTTCAGCTATTTCGAATACCACGGTTCAGACTTCGACGCCGACATGGCCCGCATGGCCGCCGACCCCGTCACTCAACAATGGTGGGCCCTCATGAAACCCATGCAGCAGCCCCTCGACTCCCGCGCCCCCGGCGAATGGTGGGCCAACATGGAAGAGGTCTTTCACTACGACTGACTCCCGCCGCCTGCCCTTTCTTGGAACGCCAGGCGGCGCGCCGGCCCCCGGCGCCCCCGGCGCGAACATTGACGCGCGCCGCGAAAAGCCCGCTGCCGTGGCGCTAAACTTCCAACTTCCACGGCGCACGGTACGGCCGCAGCACCAGTTTCTGCGCCGCTGCGTCCTGCAGCACTTTCCGGTTCTCCCCGTCCCACCGGATCGTCCGTCCAACTTCCCAACTGATGTTCATCAGGTGAGCCACCGAAGTCGCGGCATCGAGAGTCTCCACGTTCGCTTCCGGCTGCTTTCGCGCCCGAATGTTCTCGATGAAATAACCGAAATGCCGGTTGGCGTCCGGCGACGGCGCCACCGTCTCCTCTGCGTTGACATACGGACCCGTCGAGACGATCCTCTGCCCCTTCGGGACTTCCCTCACGATCGTGTACCCGGCCCGGTCCAGGATCATCGAAGCTTCCGTGCCGATGAAGCATTTTCCGTGCGCGCGCGTCTCCCGCTTCCCGCCCGTGCGCATCGTGTACTGGAGCAGGAACCCGTGCTTGGACACCGGTCCCGGCCCGAACTCCGCCGTTGCGCTGAACGTGTTCGGATACTCGTAATTGTCAACATAGGCGTAATTGCCGCCCGTCGCATGGATGATTTTCGGCGCCTTTACCTGCATCGCCCACAGCACAACGTCGAAATGATGCACGCCCCACGCCACCTGGTGGCCGCCGCCGGAGACGCGGAACCAGTCGTAGCCGTAATTGTAATACATATTCGGGTTATAGTTGCGAAATGCCGAAGGGCCGACGTAAAAATCCCAGTCGAGTTCCGCCGGCGGGGCGCAATCCGCGGGCGTTCCCGCGCCCGGCCAGTAATTCTCGTAATCCCAGACTTTGATTTCTGAAATCTGCCCCAGTTTCCCGGCCTGAATCAGTGCGGCGGCCTTCTGGTAGTGCTCCATGCTTCGTTGCTGCGTGCCCGCTTGCACGATCCGCCCGTACTTCTTCGCCGCCGCGGCGGCCACGGCGCCCTCGCCGATGCTTTGCCCCAGCGGCTTCTCCAGATAGACGTCCTTGCCCGCGCGGCACGCCGCGATCATCGGCAGGACGTGCCACTGCTGGTTGGTCGCGATCACGACCGCGTCGACGGTCTTGTCCTCCACCAGCTTCCGGAAATCCGAGTACGCCGCCACCCCCTCGCCCCCTGCCCGCTGCCGCAGGTCCGCCCGATACTTCGAATTCACGTCGCACACCGCCGTGAATCGAACGCCCGGAACCTTGGTGAAATTGGGCAGAATCACCCCGCGGCCCCTCGCCCCGCAGCCGATCAGCCCCAGGTTGATCGTGTCGCTTGGCGCGACTGTCCGCGCGCTCGCCCTCAGCGCCGCTCCCGCGCTCAACGAGCCGAAAAAGATCCTCCGCGTCGTTGTGTTCATCGTTGTTCCCTCCTACCGTTCGTCTTCATCTTCCTCCCCCTCCACCTCCATCGGCGCGAAGACCGCCCGGTTGACCCCCGGATACGCCGTCGTCCACCCCTTGATCGAGTGCCACAAAATCCGGTTCAGTTCCCGCGAAGGCGCCGCGTCCGGCACGTCCCAATTGAATGTGGCCGACCGCCGCGCCGCATCCCGGGCCTTGCCCCGCAGCGCCTTTAACTCCGGGTTCCTCTCCAGCAGGTTCTGCTCCGGCTTCACCGCCGTATAAGGCGTCAGGTCCGGCGTCTCCTGAAAGCTCGCTCGCATGTCCGTCGCAATCATATCGAACAGCGAGAGCGTCGGCAGCCCCAGAATCAGTTCGATCGTCTTCAACATGCTCTGCTGTGCGTAAAACGTCGAGTCCACGTGCCCGCGGCGCGTGTAAGGGCTCACCGCCAACGCCACTGTCCGGTGCCCGTCCACGTGGTCCACTCCGTTCTGCGCGTCGTCTTCCACGACGAAAATCGCCATCTTCGGCCAGAACTTCGAATGCGTCAGCTTCTCGACGATCATCCCCAGCGCGTAATCGTTATCCGCCACCATCGCCTTCGGCGTCGACGCCCCTGCCGCCGTCCCGAACGTGTGATCGGTCGGCAGCAGCATGATTGTCAGATTCGGCATCCGGCCCGATCTGTTCCACTCTTCCAGGTCTTTCAGGAATATCCCCGCCCGAATGACATCCGGAATTGTATTTGAATACGGCGGGTAATTCTTTGCCAAAACCCTGTTCAGCGACGCGATCGGAGCCGTGATGTTCCACTCCTTCGAGAAATCCTCGCCCTTCGCCCAACGCTCGAAGTACTCGAATCTCTTCTGCCTCGGCTCCGGCAGGCTCCCCGCGTACTCTCCATACACCCGCACGGTCTTTCCGCGCGCCAGCGCCAGATCCCACAGGAAGCCGCTCGATGAGATCGCCAGCGGATCCGTGCCGTCGAACGGATAACTGCGCCCTTGATATCCCGGCCAGAGGCAGTAGCTCACTTCGTTGGCCTGCGTGATCCATTGATGTCCGTCGGCGCTGTTGCCGCCCGTCGCATAGAAATTGTCGAGCAGCACGAACTGCTTCGCCAGCCGCCGTTGATTCGGCGTCACGCTCTCTCCGAACAGCACCAGGCTCGGGTCGCCGTTGCCTCGGCCCAGATCGCCGAACAGTTGATCGTATGTCCGGTTCTCCTTGATGATGAAGACCACGTGCTCGATCTTTGAGGGCTCCCCCGAGCGCATCGGAATCGCCCGCGGCGTCTTGCTCAGCGCGGGTGGCGCCGGCTCGGGCGTCAACGCCAGATGGTTGTTCTCCGCCACTGCCGCCGTGTAGCTCGCCAGTTGCGCCATGTCGGGCGCCGGCAGCACGTGCACGGATCCGCGGTTGGCATGCACATAGCGCTTCGATGGCGCTTCTCTCCAGCCCGAGCCGATTCCCAGCAGCGCCGAGACCGCCAGGTGTTTCCCGTCTCCGCTCAGCGCCAGTCCGTTCGGATACCACGCCGTCGGGATCAGGCCGCGGACTTTTCCCGTCGCCGCATCCATCACCGCCACCGCGTTGATCCCTCCGCACGCCGCATAGAGCGTCCTGCCGCCGTCGCCGAGCGCCAGCGCAGTCGGAGCCACCCCAGGCGTCTTCTTCGCAAACGGCCGCAGCGCAAAGTGCCCGATGACTGTATTGGTCACCGTGTTCACCACCGTGATCGAGTCGCTGTTCGAGTTCGCCACGTAGAGCCTGCCCGCTTTCTCGTCCCACACAAGCGCCGTCGGGTGGAGTTGGGTCGCCAGCGTGTTCGTCACCCTCCCCGCAATCAAATCGATCCGCGAAACCGTTCCGGACGCCGCAATCCCCCGCTCATCCACCACCACGCGGTCCGAGTCCGCTTTATCGCCCGTCGCCGCGGTCAGGTCTTTGGCGCCTGGCGCCCGCCCGCCCCAGTTGCTCACCCACGCCACCGTCGCCGCCGCGTTCATAACCGCTCCGAACGGAGCCTTGCCCGTTTCGATCTTCTTCACCGCTCTCCCGCCGGAGAGTTCCACAACCGCCAGCACGTTGCCCGTTGTCACCGGAATCAGCGCCTTGCCCGCGCCAACCGCGATCGCTCCGGGATTGTACGTTCCCAATCCCTCCGCCACCATCTTCAGTTGGCCCGAACCCGCTTCCGCCAACCCGATCTTCCGCTGCACCGAAACCGCCGCGTAAACCTTGTCCCCGCTGGCCGCGATCCCCTGCAAGCCCGGAACCCCCCCCAGCGCATGACGCTCAAGGACGCGGTTCTCCTGCCAGTCCATCCGGTACAGGTGCGTCTGGTGCAGCACCCACACCTCCTTCGGATCCGCGCCAAACACCATGCTGCTGACCCGGCCTTGGAAGATGCTTGCCACGCCTGCCGGTGTAATCGCCTGCCTCGTGGTCACTACACCCGGGTCGGTCACCGCCCTCGACGGCTGCTCCACCGTCTGCCCGAAAACCACGCCGCCCATTAACAGAATGCAAGTCCACTTTGCCATGGGTGGATGCTATCACCCTCGACCGCGTAACATAGTGACTGCGCCATGAGGGACCTTTCCGAAATCCACGGCTTCGCTGGCAGCCTCTTCTCGCCTTCCCGCGATCTCGACTTCAGCCTCGCTCCTGAGCAGGTGGCCCATTTCCATGAGTTCGGTTACGTGAGCGGCGTCCGCCTTCTCGATGATGCCCAGGTCGAAATCCTTCGCGACGAACTCGCCCGCCTCACCCGCCGCGATCATCCCGGCCACGCGCTCTTCTACGAGTTCCACTCCAACGAGTCCGCCAACCCCGACACCGTCCTCTTTCACGCGCTCGGCGCGTGGCGCATCGAGCCCGGCTTCCACGACATCCTCTGGAATCCCCGCTTCGTCCGCGCCGCCGAACAACTCCTCGGCGGCCCCGTTCGCTTCTGGCACGATCAGCTCTTCTCCAAGCCCGCCAAACACGGCGGCGTCGTCGCCTGGCACCAGGACTACTCCTATTGGACCCGGACCAAACCGCTCCAGCATCTCACCTGCTGGATCGGTCTCGACGATTCCACCGTCGAAAACGGCTGCCTCCATTACGTCCCCGCCAGCCACACCTGGCCGCTGCTGCCCATCACCGGCCTCGCCGGCAACATGGACGAAGTCCGCACCGTCCTCAATGAAGAACAGCTCGCCGCCTTCAAGCCCGTCCCCATCGAACTCAAAAAGGGCGAGGCCAGTTTCCACCACGCCCTGCTGATGCACGGCTCCTATGAGAACCGCAGCGAGCGCCCGCGCCGCGCCACAGTGATCAACGTCTTCCGCGACGGCACGCTTTCAGACACCAACGAGACCTTGCTCGACGGCGTCCCCGTCATTCCCGCCGGCCAGCCGATGGCAGGGCGCTTTTTCCCTCTGCTCTCATCCGGGCCTCGCTGATCTGCGACGGCGCCGCATTGACCATCGGCAGGGATCCGCACCTCACGGTGTCCCCGGCGGCGAGTTTGGATTTCAAAGTTTGTTTCACACTTGACACTTTCTCAGGTTTATGGAAACATTTCCACAAGCGATGCCCACGATCAAGGATGTCGCTCGGGTCGCCCAGGTCGGCGTTTCCACCGTCAGCCGGGTTTTGAACCAGAGCGGCTACTTCGACGATGAGACCGCCCGCCGCGTCCGCGATGCGGTGGAGAAACTCGGGTACCGCAAGAACGTCCATTGGGCGCGGCTGAAACGCCAATCCTCGCAAACCGTCTGTTTCCTGCTCGGCAATCGCGAGCTGCTCAACTCGATGCAGATGCGGCTGCTGGTTGCGGCGGAAAAGGTCCTTCAAAACAATAACTTCGATCTTGTCTTCTCGCGTTTTTCCTACAGTTCGGGGATGCCTGCCGCGCAGCTTCAACTCCCCAGGCTGCTCGCGCAGAACGGCTCG
>CAYWST010000015.1:0-30558 GCA_964461075.1 uncultured Solibacteraceae bacterium
GGGCATGATGTGGCAGGGGCTGAGCCTCTGGGTGACATTGCGCTACGGGCCCGACATCTGGGCGCCCAGCACGTTCATGCCGGCGCTGCCGGGCCGGCTGTTCTTCTTGCAGGAACTGGCTGGCCCGCTGGAAGCGGAGTGTAATTAGCGAAGCATCAGCGCCAGGCCGCCAGCCCCAAGAAGCACCGCGAAGCTGAGAGCGACGCGCAATGCGAACGCGGGCGTCCCGGCGGTCCACGCAAGACCGGTCTTAAAGAGGGCGTTCGCCGCGAGCGCGACCAGCACGGCCCCGGCGGCCGCGTCGAGTTGCACGGAGGCCGTGTTGGCCATCTGGCCCGCGGTGACCGCAATGGCGTCGACGTCGAGCAGGCCGCCGATGGCGCTTGTCATTAGCAGCGCGCCTTGCCCGTATGCCGCAGCAGCCGCTTTCACGAGCAGGACAATGCCCGCGAACAGGACGCCGAACTTGAGCGCCGGCATCAGACTGAATGGGTTCCGGACCTGAACCCGGCGTTGTTCGCCGGCTTCCGTTCGCCTGGCCGCCGGAATCATCCATGCCAGCAGAACGCCCGCCGCCGCCATCACGAGCAATGGGAAGGCCGCCACCTGAGCAAGCGCCGGACTGATCACGCCGAGAAGAATGAGAATCCTCGGGAACTGGATTGAGTTGGCCAGGGTGGCCGCCTTCCAATACTCCGCGATGCGGTCCGGCTCTTCGCGGACCTGCTCGGCGAAGGCGCTGGTGGCGGCAGTGGTGGAAGCCAGCCCGCCGAGGACGCTGGTCACCGGCAGGCCGCGCGCCGCGCCGAGGAACTTCTCCAGAAAATAGCCCAGGTAAGAGACGGTGGAGACCAGAATCACAAACATCCAGATCTGGCGCGGATTGAAAGAGCCGTAAGGGCCAAAGGAGCGGTCCGGTAAAACAGGGTAAATGACGAAAATGAGAGCCAGAAACCGGAGCGTATCGGTGAATTCCAGTTCCGTAATGGTTTCCCGGAAGAACTTGTGCAGCTTGCGCCGGGCTTCCAGAAATAGCGTCAGGATGACCGTGATGGCGATGGCGACCGATCCGCCGGCCTTGAAGTCCGTCGAAGCGGTGACGTAAGAGAGACAGAAGACGGCGACGGCGGCAAGCTCGGTGGTGCTGCCGCCCCTCTGAGCGCGGAGCTTGGAGAAAAGAAGGACGGCGAGCACGGCGAGGCCGGCGGCGGCCGTCAGCGCCGCCTGCTGCTGCAACCCGCAGACGCAGCCGGTTGCGGCGATGAACATGAAGTCGCGCAGCCCAGCGCGGGATTCGTCGGACTCGCCGTCCTCGCGGCGGGCGCTTTCCCGTTGCGCGCCGACCAGCAACCCAATCAGAAAAGACTCGGCGACATGCTCCCAGATCACCAGGTCCTGGAACGCCGGCGCCGTAGAGTCGTTCAAGAAGAGTCGCCCCTCCACATTACGTATACCTCCGAATCATACCGGAAGGGAACTTGAATGGGCCCGTAGGGTTTGTCCTGGCAGGAATCCCCAAGCCGCTGCAACAGCGATGGTTTGGGTTCACGGCGGAGGGCGAAGTGGTGGTCCCTCCAGGCGCTTATGTTCAGGTCGCGGTCACTGGAGGAAAGCGCCCGGGCAAGGTGAAGTGGCGCGATGAGTTATTTCTACGGTTCGACTCGCTGCTGATCAACGGCGGGCGTTCAGTGGCTCTGAGGGGCGGAATAGGCGCGGCTAACTCGCGGCGCTCAACGCGCGGACTTCAGATTTTTCGGCAAACACGTAGAGTCCGAAAAGCGGAGTCGGCTCTCCGCGCCCCCATCGGTTCACCTTCCAATCGCAGCGGATGAACTTCACGTCCGGGGTTTCGCCCAAGTCGAGCAACAGGGTGTATACGCCGCAATAGAACTTCTGCGGGAAGGCCGCCAGTGGTTTGGAGGACCAGTTTTGGCCGTCGGGTGAGCCGACAATGGTCAGATCAAGACTTTCCTGCTCAATGATTCGGTTGATCCCAAGGGTTATCGACAAAACGGTCCCTGTGTAGTCGCTGACATCCAGGACCGGACCGGAACCATTCTGCCGAACGATTTGTTCAGGCAGTAAGAAATCAGGCAGCATCCACGCTCTCCTTCGCTTCCACCGGGCGCACTAAGACCGGCTCGCTTTCAGTGAGATCCCGGCGAGAGACCGTCCGGCAACGTGACCGGCGGTTCAACCTCCCGTTGTGGAGGACATCTTCTGTAATAGTTGTCCCGCTGCCTGTAGGGTCTCATATTTTTTGCAGAAACAGAAGCGAATTGTGGTTTCAGGTGCGCAACCCGGGCGAAAGAAGCTGGATGCCGGTACAGCCGCAAGTCCAACCTTTTCAATCATGTGACGAGACAGGAGAAGATCGTCTGAAAACCCGAATCCGGCTGCGCCGCACATTATATAGTAAGCGCCCTCGGGTTGGCGGCACACGAAGCCCGCGGATCTGAGACTGCGAACCAGAATGTCGCGTTTCTCCTGATAGTGCGCGGCAAGCGAGCGGTAGTAGCCGTCGGGGCTCTCCAAGGCGGCGGCGCCCGCCGCCTGAAGTGGGGCGGCCGCTCCAACTGTTAGAAAATCATGGACTTTTCGAATGGCGCTGGTGTGCTCCGGAGCGGCAATCACCCACCCGACGCGCCACCCTGTGACGGAATAGGTCTTCGACATCGAGTTCACGAGCACGGTACGGTTCCTCATGCCGTCAACGCTCATCATGGGGATGTGGCGGCGCCCGTCGTAGATGATGTGTTCGTAGATCTCGTCCGTCAGGCAGAGCGCGCCGTACTCCTGACACAGATCCCCGATCAACCTCAGCTCTTCACTGGTAAAGACCTTTCCCGTCGGATTATGCGGTGAGTTCAGGATGATCGCGCGGGTCTTGTTAGTGAAGGCGGCCCGCAATTCGTCCGGATCGAATCGCCAATCCGGGGACTGCAGCCTGACATAGACGCGGCGGGCGGAGCAGAGGTCGGCGTCCGGGCCATAGTTCTCATAGAACGGCTCGAACATGACGATTTCGTCCTCGGGATCGGCGAGAGCGAGGAGGGATGCGGCCATCCCCTCGGTGGAGCCGCAGACCACCGTGATCTCGGTTTCAGGGTCGATCTCGAGTCCGTAGTGCCTGCGGTATTTCTGAGCGATCGCCTGCCGGAGAGCGGCGCTCCCCCAGGTGATGGCGTACTGATTGATGTCCTCGCGGATGGCGCGGCAGGCTGCCTCCTTGATCGCCTCGGGCGCGGGAAAGTCCGGGAATCCCTGAGCGAGGTTGACCGCGTTGTGACGGACGGCAAGGCGCGTCATCTCGCGGATGACGCTTTCAGTGAAGTTTGCAATGCGGCGTGCGGGCATGAGGATCAGCGCTTGGGCTTGGCTTTGGGTTTAGGATGAGCGGCTGCGGGCGGCTTGGGCTGCGGGGCGGGCTCGTTCGCGTAGAGCCGTTTGTATATTTCCGCGTTGCGAAGGATGATCTGAACATAGTCGCGGGTCTGAGTGAAGGGGATGGTTTCAACGAACTCGGCGGGCTCGCGGAAATCGGCCCACGTTTTCCAGCGGGTGACGCGGTTGGGGCCGGCGTTGTAGCCGGCTAGAGTCTCCTCCACGCTGCCGTTCCTCTGGTTGAGCTGCTGGCGAAGGTAGTAGGCGCCAATGCGCAGGTTCGCCTCCGGAGTCTTGAGCAACGAGACGCGATAAGGGCGGACGCCGGCCCGCCGGGCCAACGCACGGCCCGTGGCGGGCATCACCTGGGTGAGACCGATGGCGCCGGCCGAGGAGACGATCTTGGGATCGAACAATGACTCCTGGCGGATGAGCCCGGCAAGAAGGAATGGATCGAGATTGTTGGCGGAGGCGTGCCGGCGGATGGCGCTTTGGAAAGGAAACGGAAATGCGGCCTTCCAGAAGGAGGCGGGCGCGCCGGAGGGCTCGAGCCAGAGATAGCCGTTGGCGGTGGCGATCACGTAGCGGATCGCCTGAGCGTGGTCCCCTCGGGCCGAAGCCACATCATGGAGCGCCATCGCGGAGGGATAGGGCTTTGCGCCCCGCCGGACTCCGAATCGGATTTCGCCTTCGGCCCATCGGCCGAGCCCGGCACGCGCCAGCAGGCGCCCTCTTTCGATGATCTGGGCCGTCTGCGAATCGGGCTGGAAATCCGCCTTGCGCTCGCGGGCCGGCCAGGCGATGCCTGCGAGAAGGGAGTCGGCGGACGTGCCGGCCGCAGCCGCGCGCGCAAGTTCCGGACGAGCGAGATGCTTGCGGGCAAGCGTGGCGTAGTAGGAGTTCGGGAATTGCCGCAGGAGTTCGGTCAGGAAGCGGCGGGCGGCTGGAAGATCGGCGCGGGACTCGGCGTTCCGGGCGAGGAAGTAAAGGGCGGCGCCGGCTTTTTCCGAATCGGGGAATCGGCGGAGATGATCTTCCAGGGCGCTGGCGGCGCCGGGGTCGCGGCTGATCCAGCGGCGCCAGACGGTTTTCCAGTGGCACATGGCGCCTTCTCCGTTGTTAGGGAAGGAGTCGGCGCAGGCCTGATAAAGCGGAGTGGACCGGTCGCTCTCGTTGTCCACGAGCAGCCGGTTCGCAGCGGCGATCAGCGCGCGCATGGTCCACTCCGAGCCGGGTGCGGCGCGGGCGGCCGATTGGGCGGCGGCGGCCATGTCGTCAAGGCGGTCGAGCCGAAGGAAACTGGTCACGAGGTGGAACTGACGCTCCGCCTCGGTCTCGGGAAAGGTGGGTCGGAGCCCCTGGAGCAGTTCGAGAGCGCGGGCGGTTTCACGGGCGCCGAGAAGTGCGGCCGCCGCGCCGATTTGGGCGCGCTCGCGTTCTATGCCGGCCAGCAGCCTTGCGCTGCGCTCGTACTCAGCGAGCGCCTCCTTGAATCGCCGTCCGGCGAGCAGCTTCGAGGCCCGCTCCAGCAGCGCCTGGGGCATGATGGGGGGATAGCCGGCGCCGAGCGCCTGTTCGAGCCGGGCGAGAGCGGCTTCCGCCTCGCCGGCCTCGGGCGTAGCGGGATGGCGCAGCCAGAGGGTTTGCCATGCGGCGGCGGCGGCCACGCGGTCCCCTGCTCTTTCGTGGGCCTGAGCAAGCTTGAGCACGCCTGCCGGCTGAGGCCACAACTCCTGCGGCGCCCTCCCCAGCAGAGCCAGCGCCAGCTTGGGTTGGTTCAGCTCGATGGCGGCCTCTGCGCCCAGCACCGCCGCGCGCCCGGTGATCGAGGATGGTGCGGGCCGGGCGAGAACGGACTCAATCAGCGGCAGCACGGCGTCGAACCGCTTCGCGCGCGCGTGCGCCTGCGCTCCGAAGAAGGCGGCGAAATCGGCGAGTTGCGGCAGGTTCCGGCGGGCCTGTTCAAAGGCGCGCGCGGCCTCGTCGAGACGCCCGGCTTCCAGCGCCGCGGAGCCCGCCTTGAGCGCTTCGACGCCGGGTTGGGCCGAGGCGCCGCATGCAGCGATCATCGCCAGGACAGCCGCGGGATTCCGAAACGCTTTAAGCAAGAGGCCCGGGATACTCAGGTCCAAGGAGCGTAGCGTCATCGTTGGCCAGAGTGCGAAGGACTTCCAGATGGAAGTAGTCGACCATGGACGGCGAATGCAGATACTCGTGCTTGAATTGAGCGCGGCTGCGGTCCATCTCTCCCCGAAGCGCCATGTACAGGCGGGCTTGTTCGCGGCCGTTGCGGACGGCCTCCGCCTGGTAGAGGCGCATCTCCGCGACCCGCACGCGGGCGAAGCGCTGAGCGCGGGCGTGAAGTTCCTGTTCCTCCTGGGAGAGCGATTGCCAGTCCGGAGCGGCGCCGGCGGCCTTGGCCGGCGGCCCGGCCGAACCGGCGAGCTGCATCAATCCGCCCGCCGGAACCGAAACCGCCGTAGCAGCGCGCTGCGCGGCTTGCCGCGCATCGAGGCTCAGACCCGCGAAGAGCGCTACGATCTCCAGGGCGTTGATATCCACTGGAGCGTCCAGCGCACCGGCGGCGCCGTCGGCAAGGATGATCGCCGCCGCGCGGCGCTGCTTCTCCGACTGGCCGGTGACGATCGGGATGAGGCACACGCGCCGCTCCGCACTTCCCCCCTCCTCAGGCGGCAGCAGCGACAGAACCGCCTCGCTTAATTCGCCGGCTGCCGCAATCGAGAAAACGGCATCCATCGATTCGGCTGCATTCTGAAAGGCGGGCGCGGCGGCAAGATCGAGACTGATCTCCGGCAAAGCTTCCGGGGCGCCTTTCGAGTCGGCGGCGCACCGCGCGCCCTCAAGCGAAAGCTTCCCGGAAAGGATACTGAACAGCCACACTTTGCGCGCGAACGCGGCGGCGCCGTCGAGCAAAGCCGCCGACCAGTCCGGCAACCCGGCGGCTTGGTCGAGCAGTCGCGCAGTCTGGTTCAGGCGCTCGCTCAGTTCACGGGCCGCCGAAGCCCTGGCGCGCTCGGTTTCCGCGGCCAGCCGGCTGGCGACACGGCGCTCCACTTCCTCTTCGGCCGCCGCGCTCAGCGCGTCGAAGCGCTCGTCGAACGCGCGCGCGATATGGTCGCGCCAGCCGCGTTCGAGGTCATCCTGAATTCGCTCCACCTGAATCTGCCAGGCGGCGCTGATCTGCTCGCGAGCCAGGTCGCGTTCCGCGCGGAAGAAGTCCGCGCGCGGTTCTGGTGGCTGAATCACTTCGTCGGCCATGTTGCCCTTTGAGTTTATCGCGACCCTTCCTTGGGGCGTGCGTCAACCTCCCACTCCATCGGGGAGAACGTGCCTGACAACCGGAACTGCCGGCGAGGCCCCGTGAAGTCCAACATCCATCGAGTCTCCTGGTGGGCTGCCGTTCCGGTATAGCTTTCCGATGCGGTGAAGGCTTCCAGACAGCTGATCTGGAGCCGCTCCCGCCCGCGTCTTGGATCGACCTCGAAGCAGGCCTGAGCGCTGCGTAAGGGCAGGCCGGGCAGGTCAATGGCGCGCGCCACGGCGAATCCTTCCATCGAGAGCGATTCCGAAAGCCGGGGATGAAATCCCGGCCAGGAGGCGTTGAAGTCGGCGTCCAACACCATCGGTCCAAGGTCGAGTCCGTCCACGCGCCCGCGTACGGCCGATACCGCGGTTTCGCCTCCAAGACGAATGTTCCATCGTCCGGAGAACCGCCCGCCCGCGATCGCTGCGGACGCGTCGGGGATGTCGATGACCGCGCCGTCCCAAAAGAACGGCAGGCGAAGCGAGGTTGCTTCGTGGCCCGCGATGGAAAGTTTCCCGATTCGCGCCACACCTTCCACGTGGCGTGAAGAAAGCCATCGGGGCAGCGGGGCGCGGGAGCGGAAGGTGCGTTCGAGAAAACTCATGCGCCGCCGCAGCGCCGGCCGGAAGAACTCCTCCAGTTCCTCCCCATCGACTTCCGGCAGGGAAAAGGCGACGCGGTATGGACGTTGCGAGCCGGGCAGATGATCCAGTTCTCCGGCGTAGCTCCAGGGCCCCCACCGCCCTGAAGCCTTCCGCGCCGACCACTTCTGGCCGCTCATGGCGATGGCGGCGCGCTCAACACGCAGGTCGGCGGCGCCGGCCACCGTGCAGGATGTGTTCAGCAACTCGAATTCGCCGGACCAGGAGGCTGGAGAATCCGGCCGGGAGGGTCTGCGCTCGAAGCGAAGTTCGCCTCTCAACGTTCCCTGGCTGCACGCCCCCAGAGCGTCAAGCCCGGGCACGTTCGGCAACCGGTCAATCGCCGCGCGAAGGCCGTCCAGGCTCATGCCTGGAGACTTCAGCCGGAACTCGGTGGTTTCCGATTCGAGATCCCATCGTCCGCTCAACTCAATCTCTTCCCGGTCCGGCGTCAGCATCGCCGCCGGTTCGAGCGTCATCTCCACCCCCTGGAGCGCGACCGTCGCCTCTTCAAAGGTCAGCGGACCGTTCTCGCCAAGAGAAACTGAAGCGTTACGCAGCGTGACTCTCCCGGAAGGCGGCTCGTCCTGCGAGTAATGGATGGAGCCGTCAACCACTCCCTTGACGGCGAGCCCGTCGGGAGCCCTCACCCCGAAGCGGCGGGTGAGGTCGATAAGAACCGGAGCCTGCATGTTGTCGAAATCGAATGAAAAGGACCACTGCGGTTGGCTCAGCAGGCGCTTGCACGAGGCCTTCAGTTGCAGCGGAAGTAGCTCTCCCTCACGGGGCGCGATGGTGGAGACGGAGAAGTCCTGAGACGCCAGATCGAGGCGCCCTTCATAGGCGATCGACCAGCCCTCTCCGGTAAGGCCGAAAAACGGCTGTGGGCCGGAGTTCTCCACCCGCAGAGTCCCGGCGATTTTCACGTCGCCCGCGGGGCCATCCAGATGGGCGCGGGTCGAGAGCCGTCCTTGCAGGCCAAGGTCTCTTCCGGTGACTAGCGTCAACACCTCGCCAGCCGGACTCCGTTCGAGTTCAATGTCCACCTCCAGGCGGCCATCGGAGGGCCCCTCGGGGATCCACGCGCCCTTCCCGATGAAACGGCCAAAGCCGGATTCGGAGCGGTCCGACCGCGCGGGCGAAGCTTCATAGCTCCAGGAAAGACGGCCTCCAACAGTCGCGGGCGGGTCGAGGTCGAGGTCGACTTCGTTCAGAAAAAACGGAGATTTCAACGTCGATTCGCGGAAGTTGATCCGTCCTCCGCGAACCTCCACTTTCGGAACAGGCGATCCTTCCCGGCGCGCCAGAACGCTCCGCAGAAGCTGGGGCACATTCCAGCCCGCGCCAGGCGTGATCGCGAGGTTGATACTGGCGTCAACCAGCCGCACCGAACCAAGCTGCAGCCGGCCCGCCAGGAGCGATGGCCAATGCAGACCCGCCTGCAGCTCGCCGATATAAGCCACTGGTTCGAGGCCGAAGCGGGGATCTTCCGGGATCACGATGTCGGCGGCCGACAAACCGGGAAGTGGGAAAACCTGATAGTGAACCTCGCCCACCTCCACGGCCCGGCCCGTGGCCTCACGAAGCAGGCGGGCCAGCGGTTCACGCGCCGCTGAAGCGTCGATCTTCGGAGCGAGCAAAGCCGCTGCGCACAACAAAACCACGAGCAGGAATGGGGCGAAAAAGACTCTTCCCCAACGCGGCTTCACTGGAGTCGCTCCCGCTCGAGGAGGGCCGCATAATCGGCTGGAGTATCGATGTCCAGCGTGATGGCGGAGTCGTTGAGATCGGCGTAAACCGTGACCCCCAAACTGGAATTGACAAAGTCCTTCGGCGTCGCGCTCGCGGGGAGGCCCCGCAATCCCGGCAGGAGCGCCGCGTCCACCAGAACGGGATGGCCCCTGCGTCCGTCGAAACGGGGGATGGCCAGCTTCGCCCCTTCGCGCCAGAGCGCGATGAGAGCCGCCAGAGTCGGCGGGGCGACACCGGGATTGTCTACCGGCGTGAAAAAGACCGCGGGCGTCGTGGAGGGCAATGCGGCGAGCGCGATCTGCAGCGAGGAGAGCATCCCGCGTTCAGGCTCGGGATTGAACAGCAAAGCGGCGCCGCCCGCCGCGGGGCACCCGGCGGCGATCTCATCGCCGTGCCGTCCGAGGACGGCGTACACCGCGCAGCCTTGGCTTTGATAGAGCCGGATCTGCCGCTCCAGAAGGGGAACGCCGCCCCACTCCAGCAAAGGCTTAGGCCGGCCCATGCGGGTCGAATCGCCGGCCGCCAGCAGGATCGCCGCTATCGGGTACGACGTTGCGCTCACTTCGGAAACGCTCTCGCCTCAACGCGCGGGATGATCGACTTCGACAGCGCGGGCCAGTCCGACCGGGCACGCCGGCGGATGGCGATCATCTCGGCCGCCACGCTCACCGCGATCTCCTCCGGCGTCACGGCGCCGATCTCCAGGCCCATCGGTGCGTGGAGGTTTGAGAACCGCTCCTGCGGGATCCCTTCATCCTCCAAAGCCTTCAGCACGGCCAGTACCTTGCGCTTGCTGCCGATCATGGCTAAGTAACTTGCCGGAACGTCCGCCAGCAGCCGGAGAACGCGCATGTCGTCGCGATGTCCGCGGGTCACGACGATCAGATAGGCGCCCGCATGGATCTCCAGCCGCGGGACCAGTTCCTCGTATGGGCCCGAAAGCACCTCGTCGGCGGACGGAAAACGTTCCCGGTTGGCGTAGCTTTCCCGGTCATCGACCACGGTTGTGTGGAATCCGCACAACGCCGCCACCGCGGCGAGACTCTTTGAGATGTGGCCGGCGCCGAAGATGATGGCGCGCGGCTGAGGGTCGACCGGTTCGATAAATACCTCCAACTGGCCGCCGCAGATCAGTCCGTTGTCGTAGGCGGCGTCCTCGCCAAGAGTAAAAGTCAGCCTCCTGCTCTTGCCGTCTCCCATTGCCTCGCGGGCGGCGTCCCATACCTCGGCTTCCACGCAGCCGCCGCCGATGGTGCCCGCGATGGACCCGTCTTCGCGCACGAGAAGCTTTGCGCTGAGGTAGCTCGGGATCGATCCGTTCGTCTGGACAATTGTCGCCAGAGCGCAGCGCTGGCCCAGGCGGCGGAGCCGGACAAGCTCTTCGAATATGTCCATCCACTTCGAGTTTATCGCGCTCCGGCGGCGGTCTCGTTGATCAGGATCTTCAAGGCGGGCGTCTGATAGTTGTACGGCTTCATAAGGAGGTCGAGATCGCCGTCGCCGTCGAGGTCGGCAAGTTTTGACTCGTGGTTGTCGAAGCCGGTGGCCAGCATCAGTTCCTTAAAGTTTCCTTCCCCGTCCCCGAGCAGGATGCGGCATTTTGAAGCGGGATTCCCGCCGTTGAGCCGCATTTCGGCGACAAAGATGTCCATGTTCCCGTCGCCGTTGAAATCCAGGATGCTGAGCGAGTGGCCATTGTCGACCTCCCCGGCGACGTGAGGCGTCCAGGTTCCTTTCATCCATTCGTACCAGACCAGCGGGCCGGCGCCGTCGCCGACGCTGAGCACGATTTCGGGGCGCCCGCCCTTCTTGAGCTGCCCCGCGGCGCTGCGCGAGAAATGATAGGAAGCGTCGACAAGGTTCGGAATGAATTTCTCTCCGGAGCGCTTGAACCAGTAGCCGCCTCCGACGATGTCGGCCCGTCCGTCGAGATCGATATCCTCGGCCCAAAGGCCTTCATGTTCGTTGGTGGAGCGAAACTTCGCCGGCGCGCCGCGCTGCAGCATCTCGCTGTCAGTGTGGTACTCGAACACGGTCTGCAGCGCCCATTCGCCGCCGGGTTGAGCGGCGCGTGGGTCGGCCGGCCGGCGGGCCAACATCAAACGATGTCCGCTTTGATTCCAGAAGATCAGCTCCCGCCTGCCGTCTTCGTCGACGTCGAGAAACATCAGGTCGTGGTGCTTTTTGGCGCCGCTGCACTTGATCGTGCGCCGCGTCCAGGGCGCCGTGTAGCCAGATGCCGCGCCCGGATTCTCCCACCACCAGACTTCGTTCGACCTCCCCTCTCCCCCGGCGACAAAATCCAGGTCGCCGTCGAAATCCACGTCCTCGTAGGTGGCCCCCGCCTCGATGAGCGTCTTCGAATCGTCGATCACAATGCGGCGCCAGCCCTTCGCCTGCCTCAGGTAGCCTACGACGCCCGGCGCGGCGGTCCGCTCGGTGATCACGAAGTCGTTGATCCTGTCGCCGTCGATGTCGAACACGGTCGCGGAGGTCTGCTGCGTGCCGCCGTTGGGCAGCGCGAGGGCCGGCGAAGGCGCCTCGATGAGCCGCCAACCGGGCGCAACGAACGGCGCCTGCTGCTGCGCCTGAACGGCCAGCCACGCCAGCAGCAAGCCCGCCTGGTACCGCATTGTCTTCGCCTTCCTCCGCCTGCACTCCCAACAGAGGGTTTGCGCGCCCTATGCTATCATGGCGCGCGAGTGGTGGAACAACTGAAACTGGCTCCCGGACTGGGGTTCATCTTCGACATGGACGGCGTGCTCGTCCACTCCACCGCGCTTCACGCCGCTGCGTGGGAACGCTATCTGGAGTCGCATGGCCTGCAAGGCGCCGGCGTGATGGAGACGATGCTCGGCAAACGGAACGACGACATTGTCAAAGCGGTGTTCGGAGACAGACTCGGCCCCGGCGAAGTAGCGGCCCACGGCGCGGCCAAAGAGCGGCTGTACCGGACAATGATGGAACCGCTCTTCCACGAAAACGTGGTCGATGGCGTCGTCGAATTCGTACGCACGGCCCGCGCCGGGGGAATCCCCTGCGCTCTGGCGACGAACGCCGAACCGCTCAACGCGGAGTTCGTTCTGTCGAGGTCCGGCCTGGCAGGCTGTTTCCAGGCGGTCGTCGACGGGCATCAGGTCGCCCGGCCGAAGCCGGACCCCGAGATCATTCTCAAGGCCGCAGCCGGCCTCGGTCTGGCGCCGGAGGATTGTATCGTCTTCGAGGACTCCCCCGGCGGGATGCGGGCGGCGCAAGCCGCAGGCGCCCGGCTCGTCGCGCTTCTCACCACCCTCGAAGAGGCTCCCGCCGCGGACCTGGCGGTCGCCGACTTTCATGACCCGCGGCTCTTCCAATGGCTTTCGACGCTTTCTCCCCGATCGGCTTCCCGTCGCTAGCGGTAGCGGCCGCGGCCGTCGCGCTCGCTTCGCTCGTGTGGTGGCGCCGCCTCTCGCGGATCGGCGTCCTTCGCCTCAAGGTTGAGCGGATCTACACACTGTCAGAGAAGATTCTTGATCTTGAAGCGCAATCCGCGATCCGCACACATGTCGAGCGGGAGTTGATCGAGATTCTCGAAATCGAGAGCGCGCAGTTCCAGAATGAGCGGCCGAAGGAAGAGCAGCCCGGCGCCGTCTGCCTTCCGATGTCGTTCCGAGGCAAGGTATCGGGTTGGCTCGTTCTGCGGGGACATGGTTTGAGGCTGCTGCGGGAAGAAGAGAGCGCTCTGCGCCATCTGGCCAATCAAATCGCGATCGCACACGCCCTGGTGGAGCAGCGCGTCTTGCAGGATCGCATTCTGCGCAGCGAGCGGCAGGGCGCCGTAGGACAACTGATTTCCAGCATCGCGGCTGAATTGCGGCCGCCCTTGCTGCGGCTCCGTGACTCGCGGGATCCATCCCGCGCGCAGCGGGAGACGATGGAGGCCCTGAGCGTTCTTGACCGCCTGCTGGCGTTCGCCCGGCCGGAGAAAGAGCGCCAGAGCGCCCTCGATCTTGCGGCCATGATCCGGGATCTGCTGGAACTGCGCAGCGAGGCCATGCGGCTGGCCCTGGTGCGCGTCGAACCGGAAATCATCGAAGCTCCGCTGACTGCCAATTGTTCGCGAAGCCAGATGGAGCAGGCGTTCCTGAACGTTCTGATCTTCGCCGAGCAGTCCCTCGCCCAGGCGCGGCATCGCGTTATCCACCTCGCCGCCCGCAGCGAAGAGGGGTGGATCGCCATTCGCTTCCGGATCGAAGCCCCGGCCGATGGCGGCGCGGAATCGCTGCTGGCCGTCAGCCGGAGCGTGATCGAAGCTCATCATGGGATGTGGAAGATGCGCTCCGGCCCGGAGGAAACGGTCATCGAGGTGCGGCTTCGGGCGGCCAGCGAGGAGGTGAGTGGGACCCGCATTGCGTCGCCCCACCGGAAGCTGACCTTGCTCGCCGTCGCACTCGACTCCGCGGCTGCCAGGCAGATCGCCGAAGCCGCCGCCGCCTGCGGACATCGCGTCGTACCCGTCTCCGGCGGCAGCGACGCCCTGATGATCGCTTCCCGTCTCCCGTTCGACGCGATCTTTGCCGTCGAGACGCTGCCCGACCTCGATTGGTCGGAGTTCTCCCCCCGCGCGCGCCAGCTATCGCCGGCGCTCATCCTCTTGAGCGCTCTTGGAACGCCGCCGCCCGACGGGATCCAGGTGCTGAAGATGCCGGTGGAACTGGAGGAATTCCGTGACGTCTGCGACCGCATGGCGGCCGGACCCGCGCCCGCAGGGAGAGCGCAACCGAATACTCTGAATGAAGGATGAACACGATGCGGCGATTCACTGCGCTCTGGCTGGCTGGCTTCTCACTGGCCGGGATGGCCTATGGGCAGGCGGCGAAAAAGTGGTCCGGACCCAAACCCGAAAAACCCGATGTCCCGTTCCTGCTTCATGTCAATCGGCTCGTTGAAACCGAATCCGGGATGGCGGCCGAGACCAAGACCAAGGACGGCACGCTCTACTCGGTTCAAGGCGCATCCTCGCCGGTGAAGACGCCCGTCCCGGAACCGATCTTCCTCTTTCAGGCGGGAAAGATCAACCCCGAGCGAATGACCTTGTTCCGGATGGAGTCCAAGGGCGGGCAAAGAACCCTGCTGCTTCCCGATCCTGGAAAACGCAAGCGCGACAGTGTGAAGCCGGTTTTTATGTTGATCACGGCGTTCGACAAGGGCCTATTCAAGTTGGAGGTCAATGAGTTCCTCCCGAACGGAGAATACTGCCTTTCCCCCGACGGCTCGAACCAGGTGTTCTGCTTCTCGGCGTATTAAGGGTCTACCGTGATCGACCTCGCAGTCGGGTGCGCGCTGGCGAGCGCCGGCGTCTGGGTCTTGTTGATGATCGGGACGGCGCACCCTTGGGCGGTCCTCCCGGCGGCGCTGCCGGCCGTCGCGTGGGGCCTCCGCAACGTGGAGCGGCCCGGCTGGCCGAATCGCGTTTGGTGGCTCGCATCGCCCGGCATTGTGCTGATGCTCCTCCACGCGCTGACTCCGGAGATTCAGCCTGACGCCGCGGGCTACCATCTGGGACTTGTCGCCGCATGGGCGAGAACCGGCGCTTTTGGCCCGCTGAGCGGCTTCTACGACGCAATGCCGCTCGGGCTGGAAACGTTGTTCCTGCCCGGCTACATGCTGGCCGGCGCGCCTGGCGCGAAGTTGATCCACCTGGCGCTGTTTCTGGGCAGTCTGGCGCTGATTCGCCGGGTCGGGGTCCAGCATGGGCTGACCGCGACTCAAGCCTCGGCGGCGGCCGTCTTCTACTCCTACACCCCCGTGGTCATGGTGACAGGATCGTCCGCTTACAATGACGCCGGGCTGGTCTTCTTCGTTTTGGCCGCCTATTCGGCGGTCGTCGAGCGGCGCTGGGCCGCGGCGGGCGTCGCGGCCGGGTTTTGCTATGCGATCAAGTTGCCTGGAGCGATCGTTCCCGCGGCGGCGGTGCTTTGGCTGCTGGCGCGGAAAGATTGGCGGCCGGCCCGCCTCGTCGCCCTCTGCGCCGCGGCCACAGCTTCTCCCTGGGCCGCGAGGGCCTTCTGGCTCACCGGTAATCCGGTGGCGCCGATCGGTAATTCACTCTTTATCAACGACTGGTTTCACCTGTATTCTGAAAAACTCCTGGCCGATTTCCTCAAAGACTACGGCGTTCAAAGCGGATTTCGCCTGCTGAGGTCCTTGCTGTGGGGAGGCGCGGAGTTGCAGGGGCTGATCGGGCCGGCGTGCTTGATCCTGCCGTTGGGCCTGCTCGCCTTGCGGAGACCATCGGCGAGGCCGCTGGCGGCGGCCGCCCTGGTGCTGCTGCTGCCGTGGGCCTCCAACCGCGGCGCCCGTTTCGTCATGCCCTCGCTCCCGTTCATGACTCTCGCGGCAAGCGCGGTCTTGCCCGGCGCGGCCTTCCTCGCGGCAACCGGCCTTCACGGCGCTTCCGCCATGCCCGCCGTCATGGACAGGTACGCCGATCCCGGGGCATGGCGCCTTCAGGAAACCCCGTGGCGCGCGGCCCTGCGGCTCGAAGACCCGGAAGACTATCTTTCCCGGAACCTCTGGGAATACCGGTTCACAAAGCGCGTCGCCGGCCGCGTCAAGCCTGGAGAGAACCTGCTCGACTTGTATGGCCTGCCCTGGGCCTACCTGCCGGTTGTCCCGCTCGGGCCTCCGAATTCCTGCAAGTACGACAATCTTGTCTGGGCGCTTGCGGCCGGCGCCTCGGGGCTGCCCGACGAAATCCGCAGAATGGAGTGCGCCTGGCCCCGTACGTTCGTGAGGGAGGTTCGGATCGAGGCCGCGGCAACGATGAAGATCCCCCTCGTTGTTGGCGACGTGAACCCCGTCCGCGCCGGACAACCGGTTCCCATCTCGCGCAACTGGTTCCTGGACGCTTTCCCCTACGGCTGCGATTCGCCCCTCGCCCTGGACAACAACCTCGCCAGCCGCTGGAGCACCCGGGAGCCCGCGGAAGCCGGCAACTGGTGGACTCTCCGGTTCGACCGGCCGGCGCCGCTTGATGGAGTGAGAATCGACTTCATCAACCTGGGAACTCACCGGAGCGATGTTCGAATCTTCATCGCGGATATGCAAGGCCGGAAAAAGGAGGCCTGCTCCGGCGCGGACGCCGCGCTGCAGGCGCCACGCACCTATAGCAAGGGCGCGGCCGCCTTTCTGCGCGCCAACGGCATCCGGTGGCTCGCGGGCCGCGAGCAGGGAGACGGCAACGCGCTTGTCGTCAAGTCGCTCCTCGCCGCTCCCGATCGGTTCGGGCTCAAGGTCGTCGAACGCGTTGACGACCTCGTTTTGTTCCGCGTCGAGTGACGGCGAAGGCGGCCAGCCCCATGGCCGCCAGCGACATCGTCGACGCTTCCGGAATTGGAGTCCCGGCCAGCAGGACTGGACGGATGAAATCGTAGGCCTCGGTTGCAGCGAACGTCTGGGGGGCGCTTCCGTCGAGAAGAATCACCAGCGAGGCGAGCAGGCCGTTATCGACAATCGAGTTGTACGTCTCATCCAGCACCGCCCAGGTGAATGTGTCCGGCATGAAACCGCCCGAATCGAAGTTCGTCGTGTACGCCAGGTTGAAGCGGATCTCGTCGCCAGGAGTGAAATCGTAGAGCGCCTGGTCGAAGAACGCCGCGTCGGTGAGAGTCGTGTCGGGGAAGGTCCCCGTCCCCCCGCCGAAGGTCACCAGACTCAACGACACAGTGTTATTGGCGGCGCCGTCTCCATCCGCGAGTTGGAAGTCCAGATAATAGGTCTTCGTCTCATCCAGAGGCAGGGTATTCAGCACCACAATCGGCCCTGCGAAGGCCGCCGCAGCATGAAGGGCGAACAATACAGCTACTTTGGGAAAGAGCATCGGTCATCTCCGGGTTCTTTGGTCAATTCTGTTTCCGGTCATGGTTTGCCGCTGGCCAACGCCCGGAACGAGGCGCTCCAGGAGGCGTTCGGATTCGGGGTCTCAACCTCCACAGTGAGCGTCTTCGTGGCGCCCGCAGCGAGCGTGCCAACGTTGATGAAGACGCTGCCCAGCGGACTCGCGCAAGCTGTCAAACCGTTTCCGTTCGTCACCGATGAGACATTCGTGAACGGCGGATCGACCGCCACCACAACGCCGGTTAAAGCCGCGCCTGTATTTCGCAAATTGTAAGTTCTTCTCCAACGGTTCGTCCCGGTCACCCGGCGGTTGCCTGCAAAAGTGAACTTCACCTGGCCGCTGCCGGCCCCCGCCGCCGTGAGCGCGCCGGCCAGCCTGGCGGTGTTGTCGTTCAAGGTGACGGTCACATTCTGCGGGCCGGTCATGGACACAAGCCCGTTCGGCGCATTGGCGGAAAAACCGCCGAGTAGAGAGCAGGCGGCGGGCGTCACGGTCAACTGCTGGGAGGACCCGCTTGGATAGTAGCCGCCCGAAGCGGGGCTGACCGTGCCCTGCCCCGTTCCGGCCTTCGAATGGTTGAGCTGGAAGAATGTGTTGAAGTTCGCGGTGATCGTTTGCGCGGCCGCGCTCACAGCGACGTTGTGAGCGATCGCCCCGCCGTCGGACCAGTTCGCGAAATCGTACCGGGTTCCACTGGCCGTTTGGGGGGTCGTGGTCGCTAAGGCCAGCGATGTCCCCGGCGCCAGATTCAGTGTCGTGGACGTTGAGTAATTGGTCCCGTTGGCGGTGTATGAGCGGCCTGCCGGGTTCGTCTGGATCGTGATCGGCGTCAGGGCGGTGAGGTTCAGAGTAACCGGCACGTCGTGCGGACTGTTGCCCGCCGTCGCCGAGGTAAACCGGACCTTGCCGTTTTGCGTGCCGGCGCCGATGCCGGCGGTGTTCACCGAAACGGTCACGGTGTTGTTCGGCGAGGTTGTGTTTCCCGCGGCGGGCGCCGCCTGCAGCCAGGGCTGATCGGTTGTGACTGCATAGTCCTGCGGGATGCCGGTGCTCGAAAGCGTGAGCAGTTGGGCGGGGGGCGTCGTTCCCACCAGGCCGGTGAAAGTCAACTGGACCGGATTCGCGGCGAGATTGGGGCGCTCAGCCGGATTCAGCAGTGCGGTACAGGCGGTGATGTCGGCCTGGGTGACCTGACCGTCCGAGTTGGCGTCGCGAGGATCATTCGGCGGCGTGGAGGACCCAAGAGCCGCGTTGATCAGATCCATGTCGGCGGTGTTGATCAGTCCGTTGGCATCGGCGTCGCATGCCGCGGCGGCCGTGACCAATGCGTTCGAGAAGCCTGCATCGAGCCCGTCATGCGCCTCCTGCCGGAGGATGAAGAACCCGCTCTTGTCGGGCGTGAAGCCGGGCGCGGCGCTTGTGGGATTGTTGAGAACGGCGGCGCTTGCGGGGGCGAGAGCGTTAAACCACCATATTCTGGCAAGCGTTTCGGGACCGGTGTCGGTATCGCCCGAGCCTGCTCCCGATGCGTTCACCACCGTGTTGGGTCTGGCGAACTCGGGCGCTTCGCTGATCGCGTTTGGCGCTCCATTGGCGCTGGACGCCCGCACGGTCACTCTGGCGTCGCTGTTGGCGGCGCCGTCGCTCACGCGCAGGTTCAGCAGATAGTCTCCAGCCGCGTCTGGGGTAAATCGCGGGGCTGGCGTGTTCGCGTTCGTGATCGACCCGCTCGTCAGCGCGCTGCCTTGAGGGACCTGCACAAAGGTCCAGAGGAAGGTGACCGGCTGCGGCCCGCCGTCGGGGTCGGCGCTCTTCGATCCGTCCAGAACAACCTGCGCGTTCACCTTGGCGTTGCGTTCCGCGCCGGCGTCCGCGTTGGGCGGAACGTTCGCGCTGAATGCGTTGACCGTCACAGTGTCAGGGAGGCTCGCCAGCACACCGTCGTTTACGGCAAGCTGGAAGACATAAGCCCCCGCGACATCCGGTTTGAAGTAAGGCCGCGGCGTCTGCGCGTTCCGTATCGATGCGCCTGTCACCGCGGAACCGTTGGGAACCTGGACCAGGGTCCAATTGAAGGTTAGCGGCGATCCGTCAGGGTCGTAAGAGTTCTTGCCGTTCAGCCAGGCGAACTGATTGACCTTCGAGTTCACCTGCGAACCGGGCGCCGTGCCGCCGATGGCCACAGGCGGGAAGTTCTCCGCGGTAATGGTCACGGTTGCATCCCTTGAGCCCACCGTGTTCGTCCCGGTCAGCTTGAACACGTATGCGCCCAGGACATCCGGCCGGAAGACGGCGATTGGCTGGTTCGCGAACCGGATACTCGCGCTCGTCACGGCCGATCCCGGCGGCGCGCTAACCAGTGTCCATGCGTAGGTCACGGGCAGCGGCGGCTGGTTGTTGTCGAAGGTCGCGCTGCCGTCAAGCCGTGCGAGCCTGTTGAGAGGGACGCTGCGGTTCGCCCCGGCGCTGGTAACAGGCGGCTCTTGCGGAGCCGGACTCTGAATGGTGGCCACTGCGTTTGAGAAAACGGCAGGGTCGGTGAGCGAAGTGACCTTGACTGTTACCGTTCCTGTGCCTGCGGCGGTAAGTTGGACGTTGGATAAGAAGGCCGCCGAGCCGAGCGCGGGCACGGCGAAACTCGAAATTGAGTTCCCTGCCACGCCTCCGGGTCCCACGAGGTTCGCCGTCACCGGGCCCGTCGTGCCCGTGATCACCGCCGAGTACGTGTCATCGAGGTTGCCGGTGTTTTGCGTCTGCAGGCTGAGCGCCACCGAGCCCGGCGGGTTGCTGATCTGAGAAGGCGTCGGCGCGAGCGCTGCCTGCACGCCGCGGCTTTGAGGGACGACGAGATTCGCAGAGCCGAGCGCAAAGACCGATGGCGCTGCGCGCGAGACTGCTTTCAATTGGACGGGCAGCGTCCCCGCCAGATTCGAGGCGATCGACGTCACGGTGACGTTGACAACGGTTGAAGCGCCGGCGTTGAGATTGACGAAAGCCGCGCCCACAGCCGTTTTGTCGGCCAGCGGGCCGGCCGCGGCAAGGTCGAATGTGTCGGCGGCCGTTCCGATGTTGGTGATGGTCGCCTGATAGACGGTCGCCGGCCCCCCGCTGGCAGGGTTGAAGGTGATGCGGACGGCGTTCGGCACGACGTCGACGGTCACCTGCAGCGTGACGAGGACGGGACCCAGGCTGACTTGAACCGGAATGTTGAAGGGGTAGCTTCCGGCCGCGGCCGTCTGCGAGACGTTGATCGTCAGCACGATGGTCCGTGAGTTGCCCAGCCCGGGTGGGACGGACATGAATGGCGCTGAGAGCGCAGAAGTCCATCCGCTTGGAAGCCCGAGATTGTTCGTGTTCAGCAGCACGGTCCCGGCGGCGTTCCCCGTGTTGGTCAGGTTGAAGACGAACTGGGCGGCGCCGCCCCTGCCAACCGTGACTGTTGAGGGGGCGACGGTCGCGGAGATATTGAACGTTGTGGCGACGCTGTTCGGGCCAAGGTTCGGGTTCTCCACGAGGACGGGCCTCGCCGCCGCCGAGCCCGAGATCCCGGACAGGGCGTTGGCGGCCACGGTGAACGGGAAGACCCGCGTGAAACCGCCGCCGGTCGTGTTCAACGGCGGCGTGAGCCCTACGGTGAAGTTCACCGTGGACGACGCGGGCGCAACCACCTGCGAGGGGAATGTGAACCAATCCGATGGAAGTCCGAAGGTCGAGATATTGAACGTCTGCTGCGTGTTGGCGGGATTCCGCAGCGAGACGGTGAAGTCGGTTCTCTCTCCGTTCCGGACGAACGGATTGTCCGGTGAAATGCTCATGATGTGCTCGGTGAGCACGGCCAGGGGAGGCAGCACGACGCTGCCCGGTCCGAAACTCGGCAGCGTAAAATCGACGCTTCCGCCTTGAACTATCTGGCGCACGTCGCCCGCGTTCAGACCGGTGAGGTTCATGTTGAAGGTGATGGTGTCCAGGTTCGGCTGGAGCCAGACGTAGGTGTCGAAGTCGACGCCCGGAGTCATCGAACTGGGCGTTTGGTTGAAGGAGTTCGGCACCAGGGCGGCGCCGCCGGTCTTGCGAACCCTCATCGTCACGCTCACCTGCGGGCCGTTGATGGTCGACAACTCGAAGATACCCAGCGAAGTGCCGCTCAGGCTGTAGAAGTAATTCCCATTGGAGATCTTCGGAGTTGAGACGAAGATGGCGTCGTAAGGCAGGTAGCGGAGGGCGGTTGGAACGGATGCGTCGACCAGGACGAGCGCTGGCCGATTGGTCCCAAGCTCGGTGCCGCCGACCGCGAAGGTGTTATTGCTCAGCGGTACAATTCCCGCGCCGCCCTTCGAGCTCAACTGGGTCACCACGGAGTTCAAGAGCACCGGGCTCAGCGGATTCGAGATGTCGAACGATGAGATGGTGACCTTGCCCCTGAAGCCGGAAAGCGCGTCATAGACGCCATCGGAGTCGCCGACAGCAACTGCGATATTGCCCAGGATCGCCACATCGGTCAGGTACGCCGCGGCCGGGACGTTGACGGTGGAAGCCACCGACATTGCGGCCGGGTTGGTCGTGTCGACCACAAGCAGCCGGCCGTTGATCGGCGGATTGCCCGGTCTCAGGACATTTCCGCCTTCGGCATTAGTGCTCGCGGCGTAAAGCGTCGTTGGATTGACCGGCCGGAATCCGAGGATCCGGTTCGGCCCTCCACGGTTGGCATCCCCGGCCGGCGGCGGAAAGAGGCTGGACGTAACGCTCAAGGCGCCCGTTGCAGGGACATTGGCGAGGTCGAGCGAGAGGATGTCGCCGAACTGCTGGAAGATGAAATTCGAAAAAATGTTGTAGAAGTAACTGTCCTGGCGCATGAAACCGTTGGTTCCCGAGGTCGTGAATCCGCTGGCGTCCGGGCGCGGAATCTGGTTCTGGCTCCTCAGAACCGGGTTTAACGGATTGGCCAGAGAGTAGACTGCGAAATACGTCGGGATGACGGCTGTGGTTGTGTTGCCGTTTTCCCGGGAGTAGCTGACGATGAGGTTGTCGCTGTAAACCCCGCAGGTGACCGCGGCGTATCCCGAGAAACCAGGGGGCACGAGAAGGTTTGAGCCGAAGGTTCCGGCCACGCTCGGTGTGGCGGGCACGGTCACATCGACAATGTTCACGGCGCTATCGGAGCAGACGTATGCATAGGTCGTCGAGCCGCTCGTGTAAAGCGCCATGGAGCGCGGCGTTCCAGTCACGGCGACGCTGCCGATGAGCGTGGAAACAGGATTGGGAATTGTGTCGCGGTTCAAGGTGAGCGACGCCTGAACGACAGCGTTCCCGGGAGGAACCGCGGAGGGGTTGGCCCGCAGTGAGACCGAGAACGGCGCTCCGACGATGAGACTTCCTTTTCCCACCGCCCCATGGACCGGAGCGCCGGACTCGTCGATTGCCGTGACCTCGATCGAATAGACGCCATTGGTGACATTAGCGGGCAGAGTGTAGGCCGGGAAATTGACGGTCTGCAGCGTGGCCGTTGTGGTGAGGTCCACCTGAGTCTGCCCGAACGGGAAAGTGACCGCCTGGTCGGCGGAATTCCTCAGGATGAATCTGGCGTAGACTCGGCGGGCCTGATTGACGGCGGAAAAAATCCTCGCCGATACGTTGATGACCGCAAGCGGGTTGACCAGGTTCGGAGAAGAGGAGACCGAGTCGACCGCAACCGTCTCGGGACGGACCTGCAGCGAGCCGGGCGCCGAACGGGCGAAGGCCGGCGCGCCTCGCGGCGTCGCGACCACCTGGAAGTCAAACGGCGCGACAAACGCGGCCCCGGGGGTCAGCGTGAGGGTCGTGTTGAAGTTCGAATTGAAGTTGCTGCCCTGAGGCCCGAGCGTAATGCTGTTGGCGCTGAACAGGGCGGCCACGCCTCCGGGCACGCCGGTCACCGAGAGATCGAAGGTCCGCAGTTCAGCCGCCTCGTTGGTGAGGTTGATGGTATAGGTCACCGGAAGATTCGGGCCGGTGACAAGACTGGAGGGACTGAGGTGAACTCTCAGTTTGTAATTCGAGGCGCTCTTGAGCGCGTCCCGCAGAGAGCAAAGATTCGTGTTCAGGAGCCCCAGATTGGCGAGGATGGTGGCAGCGGTGCTCGACTGGATGGCGTCCCGTGAAGTGGTGAGCGGCGCCGAAAGGGGCTGCAGGTATGGTGCGTTAAGCTGATCGGAGATGATTTCGTTGAGATCGGCGGCGATGCGCGAGCGCAGCGCCTCGTCAGACGTGTTCACGGCGGCGCTGTTCATGTTGAAGGCGAGTTGATTGAGCAGTCCGGCGAGATTGGTTCGATTGATCTGCTGCGCGAAAGTCGAGGATTCGAGCGCGCACTGGCCCGAAGCGACTACGGTGACTGGGAGCGTGAAGCGCACGGTCTGCGGCCCGTTGCCAGGGTTGTAGGTCGCCGCAAGGTTGATCTTCTGCGTCGAGCCGATGGGCGCGTTGGCCGGAACGCCGACCATCACATTTTGTGTGATCACCGAGTAAGCCGCCGGACTCACTGGCGAGTTCAGGCCGCTGAGAGTCACCCCGGGGGGAGTGGATGCCGCCAGACTCACCACGCCTGGAGCGGCGTTGCCGAGAGAGGAGATGTTCAGTCTTGCGGGAATCGACGCGCCGGGCGGCAGGTAAAGAACCGGCGGATCGGTTGCCAACTGCAGGCTGGGGACGGCAGGTTGCGTAAGAGTGCCGGAGGAAGTTGAGTTGATCGCAGAGTTCGTCGTGCTCGTCGCCGTCACGCTGAAAGGCTGATTGACCCCGGCACTGGGAAAGTTGAACCCCTGGGAATCCCAGGGCGCCATGCAGAGGCCGAGCTCGATCACCTGCCCGGGCCCGAGTGTGACGAATTCGGCCGTGGGGTACACCCGGAAGCCCTGTGTCGACCCGGTGGTGATGCGGAATGTGTCCGCCGCTGGCCCTTTGTTGGTGATGGTGACCTTATTGATCAGCGGATACTCAAGGCCGTTGATCGGGAGCGTATAGAGGGTGTCCGGAGACAACGCCGTCTGGACGGCGGCAGACGCTCCGGGCGCGACAGCGGGAATCCCGGGACCCAGCGGCGAACCGATAAACGGCAGGGCGGGCGGATCGACGGGAAGGTTCGCCTTGAGCCAATTCTGGGCGAATTCGATGCCTTCCTTGAGGCCCGTGGCGTAGCTGTCGATCAGGCTGAAGCCCTGCTCCACCGGCGCGGGCAGTTCCTTCTTGAGTTTCTCCAGCGCCTCCGTGGTCTTCTTCCAGAATTCGTTCACAAGATCAGGCGCGCCCGTGTCGACGCCCGCGACAGCCTGCTTGGCGGCCTTGAGCACGCCTGCATAACTTGTGGCCGAAGCCACGCCGTTGAGGATCCCCGCGGAGAACGCAATCCCCGCGGCCCCGATCCCCTCCACTTGCCCGATGAACTGGGCCATTTTCTGGTTGTACTTGGTGGCGGTAACCTGAACTCCGGCCCAGGAAGCGATCGCCTGATGGCCGCCATCCTCGAACACGCTGATGGTGTGGCCGTTGGGAGCCGTCTCAAACCATGCCACTGTAGTCTGGCCGTTGACGTTGACCATCTGGACTGGCGTGAGCACAACTTTGCCGCCGTTGACAGCCGCCGTGATCAGCGCCTTCGCGTTCGCCGAGAGAGTCGTCGTATCGAGGGTGGGCAGGTTCTGGGATGAGATGACAGTCAGCTTCTGCGGATCGCCGAGCGCGCCCAGGATGTCGCCGATGGAGATCGCGGGCTTCCCGGTGACCTGCGCCAAAATTGAGCCTTCCAGATGGGACTCGATGAGCCCTCGGACGACCTCGGCCCAGATGCCTGCGGAGCGATTCTGGAAATACGCCTTGGACAGGCGGACCGCGTTTTTAAGAATGTCGAGCTTGAAAGTGGCGTTGCCATCGGCAAAGGATGCGATGGCCAGCGTCAGGCGCGGCGAGTTGTAGGACGCCTTCATCGCGTAGCCCTGCTCCATCTGCTTCAGGAAGGCGTCCGCGCCGCCGTTATAACCCATGGTGATCATCTCGTTCTGCGCGATGACGATGTTGCGTTGAAACGTGATCGCCTGCTGAACGAGAGCCTGCTGCTCGTTTGTGAGAGGGCCGCTCGTCGGAATCTGGGCCACTTGCGGCTTGATCGCCTGATAGGCGCCAAGGGCGCTCGAAAGCCGGATCTTCTGGTCGTTGAAGGCTGGAAGATCCTGCAGTCCGGGCAGAGCGTTGACGGTCACGATGTCGAAGTCGGAGACGGCGGGCTGCGGCGTTCCGCTGATGCTGACATTGACGGGCGCGAGTCCGGCGCGCCCGGCAGGTCCAAGACGGTCGAAGATCGTGCGGCGGTAGGTGCGCGTCGCGTTCGTCTCATCCTTGGCGTCGATCTCCAGAAAGAGCCCGGTCAGAACCGTACTGCCCAAGGGGTAGTTCGTGTAGAACTCCTGGTAATTGCTCCCCGTCACCACAGCGTCGGCAGACACGTCCGGCCCTCCGGAGCCGATGAAGAAGTAGGGTGTGTAGGTGATGGTAGCGGCTGTGAAGACAGGCGCGTTGAGTCCCGTCTCGGTAACGAAATTGCCAACTGAGACAGGTCTGCCGACCAGTTCGGCCGTGTTGTAGGTCTTCTCGAGAACGGTGGAGGAACCCGGCCCGAGTTTGAACAGGCTGTTCGCTAGAGCGTAAGTCTCGGCCTTCAGACGGAATGTGATCTTCTGGCGAAGGGACTCGGGAATCGATTCAAATCGCTCCAGCGCGGTCTGGTAGGACTGGCCGGCGGTGTTGGCGAGCAGGTTCGGGTCGAGCGGCGTCCAGGAAGGCCCGTACTCCACCCAGAAATACGGCCGGACGTCGATATTCAGGATGCCGTCGAACTCAGGATTGTCAAGGATGGCGCCGGTCGGCGGGCAGCCGGCCAGGCGGCTCCTGAAGGGGAAGAGACGTCCGATGAGCGTTTTGGAAGTCTGATCGAGATAGCCGAGTTCGCCGCGCACATAGCGGGCCTGGAAGCCGGAGGCTCGCAAGAGGGCCACCAGCAGGCTGGCGCGATCAAGCGAGTTGGCTGCCCTGGTCCAAAGCGCGCCTCTCGCGCCGCGAACGGAACCCGCATAGATCTCCACGCCGATCTGGTCGCGGACGAATGCGAAGATTTGGCTTGGGTTGTTTCCGAGCGCGGCTGCCTGCGCCACGACATACGGATCCGTGGCGCTGTCCTGCGCCGGCAACGGGGCGCCGCAAACGAAAAGCAGGCAGATCGCGAAAAACTTCCAGATCCGAGGCAAGCCGGAGTCCCCTCCTCAATTGAGGTGACTCCGGCCATCGAAGTATCACGTGCGCTATGTACTAGGACTTAGGTTCATTCTGTCCCCCGCTCAGCTCCAAAGCCGGTCGTTCACGCGCTCCTTCGGGTCCCACTCCGGCGTCGGCTCGAACATCCCGGGGGAGCGGAGCTGCTTGCGGATCGCTTCCTCGTTGATCTTGAACCCAAGTCCCGGCCCTTCGGGCACCGTGATGTAGCCCTTGTTGACGATCGGCTTCTCGACGCCGTCGACGATGTCGCCCCAGGCGGGATTGTCCACCGAATGGTTCTCCAGCACCAGGAAGTTCTGCGTCGCGGCCGCCACGTGCGCGCTGGCGAAGGCCGAGACCGGAGAATTCGCCATGTGCAGCGCCATCGGCACGCCGTAATCCATGATCAAGTCGCCGATCTTCTTTGTCTCCAGGATGCCGCCGGATGTGGCGATGTCGGGATGCAGGATGTCCACCGCGTGTTCGCGCGCCAGGTGGATGAAGGGCTCCTTGAGGTAGATGTCCTCGCCCGTGCATGTCGGAACGTCGATGGAGTCGGTAATCTTCTTGAGAAGCTCGGTGTGGTACCAGGGGATCGTATCCTCCATCCAGGCGAGATTGAACCTCTCAAACGCCTTCCCGAGCCGGATCACGGAGTTCACGCCGATATGGCCGAAGTGATCGGTCGCCAGCGGAACTTCATAACCGATGATCTCGCGGACCTGAGCGAGGTAATCGGCCATCATCGCGATCCCCTTGCCGGTGAGTTCCATGCCGGTGAACATGTGCTCGGTCGGAAGCGGACGCGGGCCGGCGGGGATTTGACCCCTTTGCGGCCCGCCTCCTGGCTGGCCCTGCTGGCCCTGCGGGCGCATGAACACACCGATGTCGGCGCCCTCCGGGTAGCTGATGGTCCCGGGCGTATTCGCAATGATCGGCACGCCCACGTCGGCCTTGAAGTACGTATAGCCCATCTCCTTCCGCTGTTTCATCCGCTCGGCGAAAGTCTTGGGGTCGCGCATCATCGGCGTGTCGCAGTAGCACCGCACGCGGTCGCGGAACTTGCCTCCCAGCATCTGGTAGATGGGCACGTTGTACACCTTGCCGGCGAGATCCCACAAAGCCATCTCCATGCCGGATACGCCGCCGCCTTGTCTCGCGTGGTAGCCAAACTGCTTAATCTTGCGGAAAATCTTGTCGATATTGCATGGATTTTCACCAATGACCAGCCGCTTGAGCTCGAGCACGTACGTGCGGCTCGCCCCATCGCGGTTCTCCCCGATGCCGTAGACCCCCTGGTTCGTATCAAGGCGGATGAGCCCGCCCCCGACCATAGCCATCCGGACGTCGGTGATACGGAGGTCGGACGGCTTTGATGCGGTCTGGACGTTGTTCTGGTAGGCCTCCAGCGATTGATCGTCCCAGAATGTGGCGCCGAAGATGCCGGCGGCCGCCCCGAAGAATGAGCGTCGATGAATGTTCTTTCGCGCTGCGGACATGTCGCCTCCTGAAGGACTGGCCGATCGTTCGGCCGTCGAAAAAACACTATCACGTCTGTTTCAGCCCCGTGAGAGGCCGGAGGGCGCATCCTTCGGCAGGCGTGCGGACCTGTATATTACAAAGGGGATGCAGATCACGGGGCTGGGCGTTGTGCTGTCCTTGTTAGGGGCGTTGTCCGCTCAACCCGAGTCCGCCCCCGTGGACGTGCTGCGAAAGCGCATCGAAGCGGCGGACCTCCTGCAGCGGTCCCGCGACCCCGAGTCCTGGAAACGCGCCCGCTTGGAATACGATCTCGCGGCGGCGGAGTTGCACAAACTGCAGCAGCAAGGGCTTCAGGCGGATCTGGCCGCCGTCCAATGCGCCATCCTGCTCGGCCAGGGCCGGGCCGCGAATCAGGCTCGCGACTACACTGCGGCCTTCCGGTATCTTGCTCAAGCCGCCGCTCCATGCCGGCAATCCGCCGACCCCGCCATGCTGGCGCGCGTCGACAGCGCGCTCGGAGTGGCCTACTTGTTCAGTGAGCAACCCGAGAACGCCGCTGAAGCCCTCGCCAGATCTGTTGCTCGATTTCAGTCGATGCCCTCCCCCGACCTCGCCGAATCGAGCCGGGCGCTATCGAACCTCGCCTCTGCCAACTGGATGCTCGGCAATCTGGAGCAGGCCGCGGACAGCTTCCGCGGAGTCATCGGGATCAAACAATCGACCGGGGACCGTTTTGGTGAGATGCTCGCGCGCTCCGGACTCGGAAACGCCTCCCTCTCGATGGGGGACTATCAGGAGGCGCTCGATCAGTACCGGCTCGCCTTGAGCATCGCTCGGGAGCTGGCCGACCAGAGGGAGCAGGCTCAAGGGCTCAATAGCATTGGCTACGCGAACTTCCTGGTGGGCAGGGATCGCGAGGCGCTCGATTTCTATGGTGAAGCCCTGCAACTGTGGCGAAAGGTTTCCGACCGTTCCGGCGAGGCCATGACGTTGAACAACATCGCGTGGCTCTATCGCGGCCGGCGCGACTGGAGATCGGCGGGCGAGGTCTACCAGCAGGCCTTGAAGTCCGCGACCGAGAGCGGCGTCGAAAAAGTTCGCTCCTACGTACTGCACGGGCTGGGAGAAGTCCGCCTTGGCCAGGGCGATCTCAAAGGAGCGCTGGCGAGTTTTGAGGAATCGCTCGCCATCAAACGGAAGCTCGGTGACCGGCACGGCGAAGCGTTTTCATTGGCGATGGAGGCGGAAACCTACCTTCGGTTGGGCGGCTTGATTGAGGCGCGCCGCCTGGCCGGGTTATCGCTCGCCATCAGAGAGCGGGTCGCCGATCGCTCCGGTCAGGCGGCATCGCTCGGCACGCTGGCCCGGATCGAACGCGCAGCGGGTGAACGCGAACGGGCGCTCGAATTGATCAAGCGCGCCGTGGCGATTGTCGAGGGTCAGCGCGCCTCCATCGCATCCATTGAGAATCGCGCAACTTTCTTCGCCACCAGCCAGGACTACTTCCACTTCTGGATCGACTTGCTGCTCGACGGACCGCGGCGGGACCCCGCACGGGCGCTCGAAGTCAACGAGCGCCGCGTGGCCCGCGCCTTGCGCGATCGCCTCTGGGAGGATCGGGAGGATCGTCGCAAGGCGGCCTCGCCCGAACTCGCGGCCGCAATCCGCTCGCTTGATCGCGGCATCCAGGGACAGTCTCAACGCCTGCAGACGCTGACGGCGCATTCGGACGACGACCCCCGTGCGGACGGCGTCCGCAAGAGGCTTTCTCAACTGCTTGCCGAACGCGATGCGCTGGAGTCGCAACTCCCCACCGCAATCAAGGGCGGGACCGCGGGAGATTGGTCGGCCGGGGAATTTCGCCGTCTCCTGCCGGCGGATACCGCCGCCGTAGCCTATCGCGCCGCGGGCGAGCGCGGAAACGTCTGGTGGATCGACCGCCGCCGGATTCTGGTTTTTGAGACGCCATCCTCCGCTGTCATCGCTAAAGCCGTCCGCGACCTGACACGCGCCGCTGCAAAGCGCGCAGCCTCCGTTTCCGGCGAATCGTTTGAACAGCGGGCGGAGCGGATCAGGCAGTCCGGCAAAGCCTTTCATGCGGCCGCGGGAGCATTGTCGCAGGCGCTCCTCCATGGCCTCCCGCTGAACCCGAGCGTCCGCCGCCTGCTGATCACCGCCGACGGAGACGCCGCCCGTGCGCCATTCTCCGCGCTCCCCCATCCATCCACCGGCCGGCAATTGATCGAGAGCCTGGAAATCGAATTCGCTCCATCGCTCTCAGTGCACCGCCCGCCCAACAGCGCCCGGAGCCCGTCTTCGAACGGTCCGATCCTCGTCATCGCCGCACCGGCTTATGACCCGAATCAGTCGCGCTGGCCCGCCTTGCCCTTCGCCGCGGAGGAAGCCCGCCACATCCAGGCTTCCGCCGGCCGCCGCCAGGTCAGGACTCTCTCCGGAAGCGAAGCGACCCCGAAAGAGTTCCTCCGCCAGCCTCTCGATCACTACCAGCTCATCCACTTCGCCACCCATGCGGAGGTCGACCTGGAACGCCCCTCCCTCAGCGGCGTCGTCCTCGCGCCCGCGGAAATCCTCAGGCTCCATCAGATCGCCGCACTTAAGCTGGACGCCCCCCTGGTTGTGTTAAGCGCCTGCCGCACCGGCGACGGGGCAAGCCTCCCGGGCGAAGGGCTCCTGAGTCTGACTCGCGCCTTCCTCTCCGCCGGAGCAAACCGTGTGGTGGCGACCCTCTGGCAGGCGCCGGACCGCGCCACCGCACTCCTGATGAAGTCCTTCTATGACGCCCACCTGAACCGTGG